>JBDTNJ010000113.1:0-5822 GCA_039933825.1 Luteolibacter sp. | reverse complement strand
AAATCGGCGAAATGCTGAGCCGTAGGCCTAAGATCATCCAAATTCAGATGCCTAGGGCCAAATCCGTTTCAGGATTGTCGGGAGGAGGGAAATCCGGTTGCCTCGCCACATGACCAAAAACCCCCGCCCGCTGATTTTGATCGCCGCCGCCATGATTGGAACCCTGCAAGCCGCGCCGCCGTTGATGGAGGCAGTGGATGCGCAGATGAAGGCCTTCGTGGAGGCGAAGGAAATTTCCGGCTCGGTGACGGTGGTGGCGGATGCTAACAAGATCCTGCACCTTTCCGCGACGGGACTGGCGGACGTTGAGAAAAACCAGCCGATGGTGGTGGACTCGATTTTCTGGATCGCTTCGATGAGCAAGCCGATCACCGCCACGGCCGTGATGATGATGCAGGAGGAGGGAAAACTTTCCGTGGACGATCCGGTTTCGAAATACCTGCCGGAGTTCACAGGAGACAAGGCGGGCATCACGCTCAAGCAGTGCCTCACCCACAGCAGCGGGCTAAGCGACCTCAAAACCGATGAAACGAAAGATGTCGCCACGTTGAAGGAACTCATCCCGCTCATCGCCGCCAAGCCGCTGGTGTTTCCGCCCGGCAGCAAATGGTCATACTGTCAGACCGGCATCAACACGGTGGCGCGGGTGGTGGAGTTAGTTTCTGGCAGGACGTTTCCGGAGTTCCTCGATGAACGCCTTTTCAAACCTCTCGACATGAAGGACACGACTTTCTATCCGAGCGAAGCGCAGGTCGCCCGCATCGCCAGTTCCTACAAACGGACCGATGATGGAAAACTCGAAAAAGCCGCAATCACCTTCCTCGGTGCCAAATCCCTCACGGACAAGAACCGCTACCCACTCGCCAACGGCGGGTTGTTTTCCACCGCCGCCGATTACACCCGCTTCGCCCGCATGATCCTGCGCGGCGGCGAACTGGATGGAAAACGCTACGTGAAACCGGAAACCGTCAAACAAATGACCACCGTGCAAAGCGGCGATCTCGCAGCCGGTTTCGTTCCTGGAAGCGCTTGGGGCCTCGGCTGGAGCATCGTCCGCGAGCCGCAGGGCATCACCGCCCCGCTGTCGCCCGGCTCGTTCGGTCATGGCGGGCTTTTCGGCACCCACGCGTGGATCGATCCGGTGAAGGGGCGCGTCTATCTGCTCCTCATCCAGCGTGCGAATTTCGGAAATCAGGGTGGCTCCGACGGCTCCGAGATTCGCCGCGGGTTCCAGAACGCGGCAGCGAAGTAGACATGGAAGATCACTGCAAAGGCGCAAAGGTCGCGAAGGGACGCAAAGTAAATTAAGAATGTTTCATTCAATCCCGCCAACCCGCCGAGAATCTACCGGCTTTTTCCCAAAAAAATCTCTGGCACCCTTTGCGATCTTTGCGGCTCTGCGGTAAATCCAATAATCCCTGTATGGCCCACTACCTAACATGAAACTTCTCCTCATCGGCTATGGCTACCTCGGCCAGGCGATCACCCGCCGGTTCCGTGAGAACGGCTGGGACGTCACCACTGTCACGCTATCCGGCGGCGAGGGCTCGATTCCCTGTGACATCGGAAACCCCGACGACGTGGAAAAACTGCCATCCGCCGATTTCATCGTCCACTGCGCGGCCTCCGGTCGTGGCGGGGCGGAGGCCTATCAGCATGTCTATGTCGATGGCTGCCGAAACCTCACCGGAAAATTTCCCGGCACCCCGCTGCTCTTTACTTCCAGCACTTCGGTTTATGCCCAGACCGATGGCTCGATCGTCACCGAACAAAGCCCCGCCATCCCGGACCGGGAAACCGGCAGCCTCTTGCTCGAAGCCGAACAGATCACCCTCACGGCGGGCGGCATCGTTACCCGCTTGTCCGGCATCTACGGACCCGGCCGCAGCGTGATCCTGAAAAAATTTCTCAGTGGCGAGGCTGTAATCGAGGAGGACGGCAGGCGCTTCCTCAATCAAATCCACCGCGACGACGCGGCCCGCGCGGTTTTTCATTTAGCCACGTCCGGATTCCGCAGCGAAGTTTTCAATCTATCCGACTCCACGCCGCTCACCCAACTCGCGTGTTATGAAAAATTAAGCGGACTCTTTTCCCGCCCGCTTCCACCGTCCGGCCCCCGCGATCTCAACCGCAAGCGCGGCTGGACGCACAAGCAGGTGTCCAACGGAAAACTTCGGGCCACCGGCTGGGAGCCGGACTTCGCCTCATTCCTCGAGGCCGCCTTGGACATCGCCCCCACGCTCTGATCCGATCCCCGCCTATGAGGACCGTGGAGTTGCCACCACTTCCACCGCGACTGTCATTGCCGCTTGCGGATCTGGCCTCGCTGGATTTTCATTGGGCACCGAGATCGCCTGCCATGAAGCCGCACCCCCTCATGCCCAGCGCTGCGAGTATATTGTTAGCCCTGGTGTGCTCGGCGGGTGTTTTGACCGCACAAGTGGACACCGGCTCCGGAGAACCCCGGCTGGTTCCTGTGGAAGAATGTTCCGACCTGACCTCGTTGGTTGAAAAATCCAGCGCCGCGATGAGTGCGGAGAAATGGTCCGAAGCACTGGAGCTCAACACCCAGGCCGTGACGCGTTTCGGAAGGAATGATCCATTTAAACAGTACGGCGCACAGTTCGGTGCGCTTTATTTTCGCAAGGGAATCTGCCAGATGAAACTAAAGAAATGGAGCGATGCCATGCAATCTTTCGAGGTTTGTTATCGGGATTTTCCCAACCACGGCGTAGAACGGGAGAATGTGTTTCAAAAGATGGCACTTCTCAAAATGGGCGAGGTGGCGATGGCTTTGGAAAAATGGGACCTCGCGGTGACCCAGTTCAGAAAATTCATCGAGGAGCGTGACAAGATGCATGATCTGTTTCCCCACGGGACTTTTTATATCAGCATGGCGTCATGCTTGTATCGTCTGGGCGATATTACCCAGGGTAACGAAAACCTCGAGATTGCGATCAATAACAAGGCGCTTTTTCCGACTCCTGAATCCGGAATTATGGCCGCTTTCGAAGCGCTTGTGACGGCGGTGATTCTCAATCACAAAGAACAGGCATTGTTAGATTTCATCAACAAGAACCGTGGCGGGCTGATCGTTGAGTCATACATCATGCACCGTTATTCCAGCGTGTTCATAAAACTCGCGGGCGATGCGATTCAGGCCGATATGCAGCGGACGGCGATGGCTTTGTATCAGCTTGCTCCATCCACCGAGGTCGCTTTGGATGATGCCCGCGCCCGCTTGAAAGATTGCGTCGATCCAGTGGAAAAAAGTGAGCTTGAGGAGACTGTCAAAGAACTTGAAACGGCGCTGGATGGAAGCAACACGCCGGAGATGATCCAATTGGCCGGGCTTGCATTCCTTCACGAAAAAAACGGCAACATCAGAGGCGCGTTCGCGGCCTACCAGCAATTGGAGTTATACTTTCCGAATGCTTTGAATCGTGAGGAGAACCTGTTCAATCTCGTTCGTACTTCCTATCTGATCAAAGAACCGGAAAGGGCACGTGAGTATGCCGGAAAATTGATCAAGGATTTCCCTGAATCCTTCCATGTCCTGGAACTCCGGCGGATGATGGAGTGATAGCAAGTCATGAAAATTCCGTACCGTGCGATTTTGATTCCAGCGCTTGCCATCTCGGCAGTGGCGGATGACGCGCCTTTCCAGGCTCGGGGGTTTCTCTTGAAAAAGTCTGGCGAGCTTCAAAAGATCTGGTTGGTCTCCGTCAAAGGAAACCTGATCCGCTATCGAAATGCCAAGACTTCGAAGGTGATTCTGGAAACACCGGTTTCCGAAGCTGCGGCCATCCATATCGATGAACCACCCAAGTTCACCGTGGCCATGGATCTCTATCAGTCAAACAGGTTTTCCGAAGCCAAGCTGAAATTCATCGAAGTAAAAGAACACTTCAAGCCAATCGATGGTTTAGAAAACAATCCATCATCGCTCGCCGCGTTTTACGAAATGGAATGCCTTCGCAGGTTGGGTGATCTGGAGGGGCTGGCGGCCGCGCGACAAAACTTCAACAAGGAACCACTCACCCGGGAATATCAACTCCGCCAACTTGAGATCGACGGCGTCTGGGACGCCGTGCGGACAAAAAGCTGGGATCATGTTGTGAAATCAGCCAACGAATGGGTGGATAAACGACTGCCAGGAGACCAACGGGCGCAGATCGCATACTGTGACGGACTTGCCCTCGAAGCGCTGGAGCATTCGGCAGACGCGTTGCTGGCGTATCACATTGCGGTGACCGCGGGCACCGCAGCCTCGGCAGAGATCGCACGCCTCGCTGCGTTACACATTCTCGGGATTCACAACGCGGACTTGGGCGTCCAGGCGGCGATGAAACTGTGGTGCAAGGAGGACGAAGACAAGGCATCCAGAGGCGATAGAGACCTTCGGGAAGCCGTGGCAATCGCTTGCTTGTATGAGCTTTCGTTGGGCGACGGGTCTCCCTTGCCCATCGAATTCAGGCACTTTCTCCAGTATCAGGCCAGACCTTGATTACCGCACTGCGGCGGGCCCGGATTGTGGAAAAGCATTGATATTTCCGCTAGTTTTATCACGCTCCCTGAATGAATCATGAAGAGCGGGCATCGCTGATTAAAAATTTTCTGTTTGTGGCGCTGGTGATCGCCATCATTGCGGGCGTCTGGTATTATCCAAAACCGGGCGAAAAGGCTGGCCCCACTGCGGCAGCGGCAGCGGAGGATCCTCTTGAAATCAATGCCTACCACCTGCCCGGAGATCCAAATTGTGAAAAACTGGCCGATATCCTGAATAAGGTGCAAAAAAAGTATGACCGCCAGGTGCTCGTAACCCGGATCGATGTGAAGGCCCACCCGGAACTCGCGGCGGCGCAGGGAGTGAAAAAGGTCCCCCACGTCATCTTGATCGCTTCGAAGCAGAAAGTTTTCGAGTTTGAGGGTCTCTGGACCCAGGAACAAGTTGAGAGAAAAGTGGAGGAAATTCTCCGAGGTCTGAAACGGGTTGGTAAAGACTGGCGGCCAGTTGTCGCCGGAATGAAGCCTGCCACAAGCTAAGCCCGCGACAACCCTCGAAGACACCCCTGTGAAGTTTGGCCTGGCATTAGCACTGATCGCTATGATTTCGCTTCCTGGCTGTGAGCGTGTCCGTAAACTCGCAGATTCGGTGGGTAAAAAAGCCCCGGCAGTGGGCAACGTGCCCGCAAACATCGGTCCCTTGATTGTCGAGATCCCCGATGGGGCATATGAAACTTTTCTGAAGCAGAAAGACCGGCTGGTGATCGTTGACTTCGACGCGGATTGGTCCGGTCCGAGCAAACAGCTCGCTACACTTTGCGAAAAAATCACCACCGAACGGGGCGGAGTGGTCATCGTCGGCAAGGTGAATGTCGATCATTTCCGCGAACTCGCTAAAATTGAAGGGGTGCAAAATGTCCCGGACGTCAGGATTTACCGCAATGGACGGATGGTGGAAAGGTTCGTGGGCCTGCCGGATGAGGATGAAATGCGACAGAAGGTGGATTTCCACGCGAAGGGGCTGACAGTTGCAGCACTACTGGCAAGAGGGAATCCGGCACCTCACCCGACGACCCAGCCGATGACCAAGGACTGGATACCGGAAGGTGTCCGGCGGCGTTAAAATCCGCCGAGACCGCAGAAAACGGGAGTGACTCCCTCAATGTGCGAGGTTTGCCCACCATGCCCTTTACAAGCCGCATGATCCCTGCCACACACCTCGAAATTTAGCCGCCCTGCGACTCTTTTTCGAACCTGCTCCCAACCATGCCCAAAGACACCTCGATCCGTAAAATCCTCGTCATCGGCTCCGGCCC
>JBDTNJ010000112.1:0-10591 GCA_039933825.1 Luteolibacter sp. | reverse complement strand
CGGCAGCCGCATCTATCACGTTCACATGAAGGACGTCTGGTGGAACCATGGAGATGGCACGGTCGGCGTTTTCGGCGGTCACACGAATTTCGGCGATGCCCGCCGTTTCTGGGACTTCCGGTCGCTGGGCCACGGCGATATCGAGTTCGAGGATATCATCGTCGCGCTCAACGATGTCGGTTACAAAGGTCCGCTTTCCGTTGAGTGGGAAGACATCCGCATGGACCGCGTCCACGGCGGTGAGGAAGCCGCCGCCTTCGTCCGCAGCGTGGATTTCCCCTCCAGCAACGTGGCGTTCGATGCCGCATTCGATAAGTCGAATCAATAAGGAGCGTCGCTCCGCCGATCGGTTACTTGAACAATTCGTTGGCCGTATAAGCCATGCCGATCGCGGCGGCGGCATCGCCACCCATCGCCCATTCGAACTCGGTCGTTACGATCGCAGGGTCGAGCGGGCTGTGGCGGTAAACCGGCCACGCGCGCTCGGCGAAACCTTCCTGGATCCATGCCATGTATTGATCACGGAATGAAGTTTCTGCCAGACCGCCGCCGATGACGACGAGGCCCGGATCGAAAACGCGCACGAGATCAGCAATCGCGTAGCCGAGGATGAACCCCTGTTGTTTGAAAATCTGCACGGCCAACGCATCGCCCTTTTCCGCGAATTCGCGCAGCTTGAAGGCTTTTTCCTCCACCGGCGTATCGCCCTCATTGAGCGGATGGGTCGCCCATTCCGGCTTGGCCAGTTCCAGACGCAAGCGGCGGCGCAGTGCGACGAGTGAAACCCATGCTTCCGCGCATCCTTTCAATCCACAAGAGCAGGTTGGCAGCTCGCCATCGTCCTCGCGGAAAGGCACGCTGATATGGCCGACTTCCAGCGAGAGTCCATTTGCCCCTTCATAACTCCGTCCGCCCGGCAGCACCAGCCCGCCGCCCAGCCCGGTGCCGGGAGCGATCAGCATCAGGCTGCCAAGATGCTTGCGGCGCAGTGCGTATTCACCCAGTGCGGCGGCGTTTCCATCATTGGTCATGAATACCGGAATGCCGGTGCGCGCGGAAAGTTTGCTGCGGATGTCGGTGCCCACCCAGTCCTCACCCAGATTGGCGCGCCCCCAGATGACTCCGTCGCTGCTCGGTGCAGGCACGTCCAGACCGATTCCCTTGATCGCACTGCGCTCGATTCCCGCACCGGCGGCCAGTTGGTCGAGCGCCTGATCGAGTTGGCCGAAAGTTGCTTCATAGCCATCTTTGACAAGGCTTCTCACCTCTGTCAGCTGCCCGGCCTGTTCGGCTAAATGATTCACCAAAACGGCCTTCACCGTGGTGCCACCGATGTCCAAACCCGCGAAGTAAGAAATTTCGTTTGTCATAGCGCCACTGACAGTGTTTTCACTGAAAGACTCTGTCAAGGCAATGGCCGTAACGCTAGAGAGTCGGATTCGTGGCACGCCTGCGGGCTTTTACCGTGAACAAATGAGAGGGAGGGGGACTTTGACGAAGCGAACGTCAGCGCAAGGGAGGCGGCGGGGCGTGGTTTGGACATTTTTGCAGGAAGGCGTGGCAGGATAGATCTGGAAATTGCGGGAATTGGTTACGATTTTTGACTTGTAAGCAAACCCTGACAAGGTTAGAGCGTGTATTTCGTTCAAGGTGGTATTTTGACTACCTTGATTTGTTGGAGTCTCCCCACTATTTGTTCCGATGAGTTCGTTTTATAAGGATCCGGCGGTCCGGCAGCGCTTGGTGGAGTTCTTGGGGGGAAATAGCCTGGAGGCCGCCACGGCGGTCTATTTGACGCATTCGGACGGTTGTCTTTTCCAGCGCTCGGAGCTGCATCCACCACGCGAGTTGCAGTGGTTTCTGGACCGGGAGCTGGACATCGCCCGGTCCCTGGCTGACAGGAAATCGATCTTGCTGCACTTGGACATGGAGTATGTGAATTTCGATGATCCGGGAATGGCGTATGCTGACCCCTTGCGGACATTTGATTTGCAGGAACCGGTGGTGCGGGTGATCGAGGGACTGCTCTTGGAATGGGGGATCGAGCCGCTGCATTTGATCACCGGGCAAGGGCATCATTTTGTATGGCGGGTGGGATTGGATTCAGAGGTGGCGACGCGGATTGCCTCGCTCATGCCATCACCGGAGCTGGTGGCGGCCTGCATGGCGCGGGTAGGCGAAGGGGTGGGCGCGGAAATCAGTCAGGATCAGCAAGGAACTTTTACGGCGATCGCTCTGCTGATGGAATATCTGGCGCATCGGATCAAGTGGCAAGCCGCGCCGCTCACGCTGCTGCCGGTGGAAATCACCGCGGTCCATGTGGGTCCCTGCGCGACGAACCAGCGGGAAATGATTTCGATCGATATCTCTGAATATGGTGATCCGCTTCACACCCGGATGGTGCGACTGCCCTATACCAACTATTTAAAACCCTGGCTCAGAGGCTTGGGGCGAGACTTGGGTCTTGACGAAGAACTGCCACGCCTGCGCGCGATCCCGCTTCACGAAATGAACGTGCGGCAGGCGATCGACTGCCGCCAAGACGAGGGCGCGGTGAAAGAACTGGCGAGGCGGGCGGGCGGGCGCATCCCGCAGCAAGAAGAAGGGACAATGAAATTGTTGCAGGCCTATCTGGATTCACCGTTGCGGCGGTTTCATGAGTATTTCTATTCCGTGGCGCATCACCCGCGAGAGCTTTGGACGGAAACCTATGATCAAATGCCGCTGGAGCAGTTTACTCCTTGTTTTCAGCAGTTACTAAATCGGCCTAACGACCGTCTCCTGAAACCTGCCGGGATGCAGTTAGTCACCCGGGTCTTGTTGGCTGCGGGCTGGCATCCGCGCCACATCGCGGGGTTGATCCGTTCCAAGTTTGAAAATGCCGAATATGGATGGGGCATGGACTGGAAGGAGTATGAGGCAGGAACGCGGGCGGACTTCTATGTGCGCCTGTTTGCCGGGCTCTGGGCCACGGCGGTGGATGAATTGGTGGACTTCAACTGCATTTCCACTCAGGAAAAAGGTTTTTGCCCCTATCCGCCCCCCGGTGTATGTTCGCTAGCCGGTTATCATGACCGGCTCACTCAACCCGCAAACCCATGAAACCCTGGACCATCGGCCTATCCACCGGCTGTTTCTACAGCCGCCCCATTTTCGAAGTGCTCGACGGGATTCGTGAAAGCGGATTTGAGGCCATCGAAGTGTGTTCGTTTCCGGCCCATCTGGATTATCACAATCATGAGGATGTCGCGCGTGCGGGTGAGCGGATGCGCACGCTCGGGCTGCTTCCGGTTTCGTTTCACGCGCCATTTGCAGAGAAGATCGATATCACCGCGCTGGATCCGGGTGCCCGAGCGGTGGCCGTGCATGAGTTGGTGGTCGCCTGCGAGGCGGCGGCTGTAATGGGTGTGAAAAACATGGTTCTCCACCCGGGGCCCGAGCGCTCCGGGCGTCCACCGGAAGCGGAATTTCTGGATCGCATGCGCAACGCGGCAGAGACACTCAATACCGTGGCGGAGCGCTGTGGCAAATTGGGCGTTCACCTGTTGTTGGAAAACATGCTGCCGCACCTGCTGTTCGGCCATATCAATGACATGCTCTATCTGCTGGGCAGCATCCGCACCTGCGATGTGGGAGCCTGTCTGGATACCGGCCATGCGTTTCTTGCTCGTGAGCTCGGCACCGTGATTCACAAGCTATCCGGGCACCTCCACCTGGTGCACGTGAATGATAACCGGGGGGATCGCGATGAACATCTGGCACCGGGAGAGGGCCACATCGACTGGCCATGCTTCATCCGCGAACTGAAACGCAGCAATTTCTCGGGAACCTTGATTTTGGAACTTTCCTTGCGCGACCAGGAATCGGTATCCGGCATGCTGGAACGGGCCCGGCATGCCCGTGACTACCTCACCGAATTGATGCTCAATCCGGATTGAGTTCGGTAGACTACAAGTGAATTGTCCCGCAACAGTCGTCCTTTGCGGGTGTCAATGAAAGTGGCGGACAAAAACTCCGGTCCCCCTATCATAAGGGAGCTTGAGGCACCCTGCGATAGTGGCGTGGAAAGACAACGCGGAACGTTGTTCCTGTTTCTGCCGAACTGGCGATTTCCAAGCTCGCATCGAGCAATTCGCACACGCGTTTCACGATGGAAAGACCGATGCCCTCGCCGGGTTGGTGTTTGGGCGAGTGCACTTCGTCGGAAGCGTCCAACGGTGTCGGCAGGACATTCGAGGCCTCGCCTTTGATGGCGGTGAACTTTTCGTCGGCCTCTTTGGCACTTGCTGTGGCCTCCTGCAAACCGGCTACCAGAGGCGCGCTGGCTCTCGAGTGCAGGCCGGGGCCGGTATCCTTGACCATCAGCCACCAGTTTTCCTGCTCCTCCCCCCAACTCACGTAAACCCCGCCGGTGGGAGTGTATTTGAGCGCATTCATCAGTAGATTTTGCAATAGACGTTCCACCTTGTCGGCATCGCCGTCCACCTCAAGCGGGGCCGGTCCGTCCACGTCGAGGAACAACTGACGCTCATGGGCAAAGGGTTCATTATGATTGCATCGTTCGGTGATCAGGTCGGCCGCATCAAACGGGGCAATGCGCCGTTTTTCCTGGCCGGCCTCAAGCCGCGCTAGGTCCATCAGGTCACCTATCATCGCACTGAGCCCGGATACGCCGCGCTGCAACAAGGTCGCGAACTCCACGCGGTCGGCTTCGGCGATTTCCGTCCGGCCCAAGAGTGTGGCCGCGAGGCTGACACCGACGACGTCGCTATTGAGATCGTGCACAGCCTGATGGATGAGAGTTGCACGACGGCGCTCAATCTCATGAACGCTGGCGAGTGCGCCCATGAGATCACCGACATGCCCAGCGGATTCCGCTTGCAGCATGCGTTCGTATTGACCGGCGCTTTCGCTGATCGTGTCGTTGACCAGTGCCATGATCTGGCGGTTCGCCTCGATCAGTGTTTCGCGCTCAAATTCCGGGTGTTCTGAGGCGATTTTCACCACCTCGTCAATTAGGCTAACTTGGAGATGCCCGCATTCATTGATGAGTTCCCGGAGGCGATAGCCCTGTTGCCAGCGGTGCAAGCCATGTTTGACACCTTCCTCCTTTTTGTCGCCATCCGCAGTCTCGGCGTCCATGCTGTCCGGATGCGAGCGCAAGCGGTATTCGAATGCATCGAGTATCTCGGGGATATGGTCGAGGAATTGACTTATTGTGAGAGATCGTCCGGTGGTTTGATCGGGATCAGCGCGATTCGCCTTGCGCCAAGCTCCCAAGATCGCAACACGGCGCAGCGCGAGTTGATCACTCAGGGCGGAGAACTGCTGGCTTTTAGTGAGGGACATCGATCAACTTTACTGAGTCAGTCGCGCAATAGCCACCACTATTGCTATTGTCGACCTGCGCCGCTTGGCAGCTTGCCGTAAAGGAAGGATCAGGGGCTCAAATAACAGACATTGGCTTTCCACTTCGGAAATGAATGGGACCTCTCGGATTAACATATAGATCGAAATCCAATCCCGTTGCTTTCCCAATCATGAAACACCCCACTGCCATCAGCGCCTGACAATGGGAATTGTGAGATCGCCAGCACCTCGGGGCATTCGATCAGGACTCCAGTTGTTTCAAATCACCCCGTTGGCGCAGTTGCAGTCGCCTTCGCCTTTCAGCGCGTTGATCAGGTTTGTTAGCGATTTCATCGCCTGGCGGGGAACGCTTTCGTAAGTGCGCGAGCCGATGTGCGGGGTGATGACGCAGTTAGGCGCGGTGAGCAGCGGGTGATCGGCGCGGGGGGGTTCCTCATCGAGCACGTCGGCGCCGTAGCCGCCGACCTTGCCGCTCTTGAGAGCCTCGACCATGTCCGCTGTCTCGACGATTTCGCCGCGGGCGCAATTGAGAATGATCACGCCGTCTTTCATCTCGGCGATTTTCTCCGTGCGGATCATGCTGCGGGTTTCGTCGGAGAGATTGCAGTGAAGTGATACGACGTCGGCTTGGGTGAGCACCTCGTCCATGGTTGCGCAGCGTTTCACACCGTGTTCGGCGGCGAATTTTTCATCCCAATACGGATCGAAAGCGATGATCGGCATGCCAAAGGCCTTCGCACGGATCGCGACTTCCTTGCCGATGCGTCCGAGGCCGATGATGCCCATGGTCTTGTCGGCGATCTCATGCCCGGTGAGGCGCAGCCATTCGCCATTCCGCGCGGCAGCGGCGGTAGTGACGATGTGCTTGGTGATCCCGATGAGCAGGCCGAAGGTGTGTTCGGCGACAGTGGTGTGATTCACACCGGGGGTGAAGAGCACGGGGATTTTCAACTCCTTGGTCGCCGCGATATCAATTTTATCGAGGCCGATGCCGTATTTGGAAATGATTTTCAGGCGCGGGAGGGATTTCTCGATGACTGCACGGGTGATGGCGTCATCGCCGCAAAGGAAGGCGTCGAAGTCGCCAGCGAGTTCCAGCATGCGAGCTTCAGTGAGCGGGCCGCGTTCACGGACCATTTCCCAGCCTTGAGCGGCCATGAGTTCGTGGTGTGGGCCGGGAGTGTCTTGATAGGAGCAGGTGGTGAGGAGGATTCGCATGAGTTGGTGGATTGGTGACGCACCGATTGGAGCAAATGCACAGAGGGATGCAACTCACTAATATTGATGAGTTAAAAGGGCTTTTGTGAAACCGGCTAGAAACAAGCGTGGCAGATCAATGGTGGACGCAGGGTCGGTCGCGGTTGTAATCTCGCCCCGTGCTTCCATGGTTTTCCAACAATGCGTTCCCCCTCTACCTCGCGCCGATGGCGGGAGTGACGGATGTGATTTTCCGCCAGATCTGCAAGGAACTGGGTGCGGATGTGATGGTGACCGAGTTCGTCTCGGCGGAGGGGATCATGCAGGCGGATGACCGGACGCGGAAATACACGGAGTTCACGGAAGAACAGCGGCCGGTGGGGGTGCAGCTTTTCGGGGCGGACGGGTTGAGGATGGGGGAGGCGGCGCGCAAGATCATCGACAAGGGGTTGGCGGGGAGGACGCCGGATTTCATCGATATTAATTTCGGCTGCCCGGTTAATAAAGTGGTCGCGCGCAATGGCGGGTCATCGCTGCTACGGGATTGCCCGGTGCTGGCGGAGGTGGCGTCCGGCGTGGCGCGGGCGGTGGGCGCTGACGTGCCGGTGACGGCGAAGATGCGGATCGGCTGGGACGCGGACTCGGTGAATGCGGTGGAGGTGGCGAAAATTCTGGAAGACAGCGGCATGCAGGCCATCGCCGTGCATGGCCGGACGCGGGCGCAGGGCTACGGCGGCGAGGCGGACTGGAATGTGATCGATGCCGTGGCGCGGGCGGTTTCCATCCCGGTGATCGGCAATGGCGATATCACCTGCGGCGCGGATGTTTTAAAGCGGAAGAGCGAAACGGCGGTGTCCGGGGTGATGATCGGCCGGGCGGCGATGCAGAACCCGTGGGTTTTTCGAGAAGCGAAATATTTTCTGGAAACGGGCGCACTGATGCCGGAGATCGGCGTGGAGGAGCGCTGGGAGTTAGTCGTCCGCCATTGCAACCTGGCGGTGGAGAGCCGCCGGAATGGTAATGAGAAACAAACGTTGACGGCGATGCGCTCGCGCCTGATGGCGTATTGCAAGGGGTTCCCGGGAGCGAAGGAGTTGCGCGGAAAACTCTGCCACATTTCCTCGATCAGCGAGGTGGAGGATCTGGCTGCCTACTCCATTGGAAAAGTGGAGTTGGCGGAGTTGTGAGGCAGCTCGTGTCATTCCGGTTGCGAACAAAGCAGGATCGTCCATGCTCCCAGCGATGGGTTTACCGATGGATTTATTAGGCCGAGGATTGAGGGATTTGCGGATCTCCGTGACGGATCGGTGCAATTTTCGCTGCCGCTATTGCATGCCAGTGGAAGTTTTCGGGCCGGGCTATGCCTTCATGCCGCGCGAGGACTTGCTGACGTTTGAGGAAATCGCGAGTTTGGTCAGGGTTCTGGTTCCGCTCGGAGTGGAGAAGATTCGTCTAACAGGCGGTGAGCCGCTGCTGCGCAGGGGGCTTGAAGATCTGGTGGCGATGTTGTCGGCGGTGGATGGGGTGAAGGATATCGCGATCACGACTAACGGAGTTTTGTTAGCTCATCATGCGGAAGCCCTTGCGCTGGCGGGGTTGAACCGTGTGACGGTGAGCCTGGATGCCTTGGACTCCGGGATTTTCGCCAAAATGAACGGGATCGGTGCGAAGGTGGAGCGGGTATTGGCCGGGATTGAGGCGGCGAAAACTTTTGGTCTGCCGGTCAAAGTGAATGCCGTGATCCAACGGGGTGTGAACGAAGGTGAGATCCTCCCGCTGGCGAGGTGGGCAAAGCGGGCGAGCGTGGATCTCCGTTATATTGAATACATGGACGTTGGGGAAACCAACGGTTGGAAGCTTGATGAAGTCGTTTCCGGTGCTGAAATTTTAGAGATCCTCTCGAATGAATTCGGGCTGGTGAAGCGTGACGCCGCCTATCGGGGGGAGGTGGCCGCCCATTGGAGTCATGCGGACGGGGCGGCGGAGATCGGCTTGATTCAATCAGTGACCCAACCGTTTTGTAGGGATTGTCAACGCCTGAGGCTTTCTGCGGATGGGAAAATTTTCACCTGCTTGTTCGCCACGAACGGGCACGACCTGCGCGGAGTGCTGCGAGGTGGCATGGCCCCGGAGGCGCTTCAGCAGATGGTGCGTTCGATATGGGAAGTTCGCACGGACCGCTACTCTGAGGAAAGAGGGATGATCGATCAGCCAAAAGCGGAGATGAGTTATCTGGGAGGCTGAGCCACGGGTGGTGATTTGAAACCCTAATGCATGGTCGGCACCGCCGCGGCAGGTGATTCACAGGCGTAGGCAACGGTTTCCGTCTCTTCCGACCGCGGGGTTTTGATCCGACTCGGGCGGATGTGCGAGCGCTCGTTCAAGAAGGTGAGCAGGTGGTTGCGGATTTCCATATAGCGTGGATCGGCAAGGACTTCCGCGCGGATACGCGGGCGGGCGAAGGGGATGGTAAGGATATCGCCGACTTCCGCTTCTGGACCATCGCTCATCATGACGACACGGTCTGAGAGGAATATCGCTTCGTCCACATCATGGGTGACCATCAGCGTGGTGAGCTTGTTGCGCCGCCAGAGTTCCAACAGGACTTCCTGAAGCTCGATTTTCGTGAGCGAATCCAACATCCCGAAGGGCTCATCAAGCAGGAGCATTTTCGGTTGGAGCGCGAATGCGCGGGCGATGCCGACGCGTTGGCACATGCCCTGCGAGAGTTCACCGGGGAATTTGTGCATGGAATTCCCCAGTCCTACAACGGATAGATAATACTCGGCCAGCTCGCGGCGTTCTTTTTTCGGGGCGGTGAAATAGACTTGGTTTACGCCGAGCATGACGTTTTCAAAAGCGCTCAGCCATGGGAGAAGGCAGGGGGATTGGAAAACGACGCCACGGTCCGGTCCGGCTTCGTTGGTTTCGCGGCCGGCGAGGATCATCGCTCCATCGGTGGCGTCGGTGAGGCCGGCGACCATGGAGAGGACGGTGGATTTTCCGCAGCCCGAATGTCCGATGAGGGTGACGAACTCTCCCCGGGCGAGGTTGAGATTGAAATCCCTAACGATGACGGCCGGTCCCTTGGGAGTCGGGTAGGCCTTGGAAAGTTTGAAAAGTTCGAGAATGGGGGCGTGGGCGGTCATGACGCTTCGATTTTGAGTTCTTCGCGCTCAAGGCGTGAGCGGCGGCGGGGTTCGCGCTTTCCAAAGTGGATGCGTTTGATGGAGAGATCCTCGGGAAGGATGTCGGGGGCGGGAAGGCGCTTGGTGATGGTGGGATTGCTGTCGCGCTTGGCGTCTAGCAGGGTATTGACGAGTTGGAGTTTCAGGTCCTTGAAGCCGGTGGAGGCGAGCACTTCGCTCCGTGGGCGGGGGCGGGAGATGGCCACCTTGATTTCCTCTCCCAGTGTCGCGCCGTCGCGGCCGGGTAGCAGTGGGATGACGCGATCCGCGACGAGAAGCGCTTCGTCCGGATCGTTGGTGATCCAGATGACGGTGGTGCGGTTTTTCTCCCAGATGTCCGCGATTTCATCCTGCAAGGTCGCGCGGGTGAGGGCATCGAGTGCGGAGAGTGGCTCATCTAGCAGGAGAATTTTCGGATTTGCGGCCAAGGTGCGGGCCACGGAAACGCGTTGTCGCATGCCACCGGAGAGTTCGCGCGGGAGCTTGTGGGAGGCGGGTGTGAGTTTCACCATGTCGATATACTTGGCTGCGTGTTCGGCGCGTTCCTTTTCCGACAGGGCGGGGAAAATCTGGTCCACGGCGAGACGGACGTTTTCCGTGACGGTGAGCCATGGCAGCAGCGAGTAGTTTTGGAAAACGATGCCGCGCTCGGGTCCGGGGCCGGCGATGATCTGGCCGTCCATTTTCGCAGTGCCGACGTCAGGCTTGAGCAGGCCGGAGATCAGATTGATGAGCGTGCTTTTTCCGCTGCCGGAGTAGCCGATGATGGAGACGAAATCGCCTTCCCGGACGTTGAGGTTGATGTCCTTGAGGATGGTGGTCCGCTCGTGGGCGCG
>JBDTNJ010000111.1:0-4640 GCA_039933825.1 Luteolibacter sp. | reverse complement strand
GACCTACGGCTCCCAGTATGCCGTAAAAACCTACACGATTCCCGCAGCAAAGGTGGGGCTATACCGCATCTACCGTTTGGACGTGAGCGCTAACAACGGAGGGACCTTTCTACAGATTGCCGAACTCGGCCTGTTTTCCCCGCCTACCGATCAAGGTGACAAAACACCTCCCGTCTTCGGTGCTACCCCGGATCTCACCGTAAACACGACCAGCGTCTCCGGCACCTCTGTCTCCTACGGTGTGCTCGCCAATGATGACGCGGGCGGCGCGATCCAAGCCACCTGCACACCGGCATCCGGTTCGGTGTTTCCCGTGGGTTCCACGACGGTCAATTGCACGGCCATCGATCTATCAGGCAATTCCGCGACCGCTTCCTTTACTGTCACGATCATCAACACCAGCGGCCCGGCTTTCATTTCGGCTCCTTCCATCAACATGAGCGGGGGCGTTGCCTCAATCACCGTCGGTTCCCTCGCCGGAAGGAACTATCAGCTCCAGCGCAGCTACACGCTTGTCACCGGATCGTGGGAAAACATCGGCCCCGCGAAGGTCGGGGGAACTCTTCTCGAATTTTCCGACACCCCAGATCCGTTGCAGAAAAGAGCCTTTTACCGCATCATCGTCACACCCTGAAAAAATCATGACCCGCCCAATCCAAATCCTGACGCTGCTGTCAGTTCTCAACTGTCCCGCCGCAGACTTCGCGGATTCCACGCTCTGGTATCAGAAGCCCGCTGAAAACTCCATGAATGAGGCGCTGCCAGTCGGCAACGGGCGAATCGGCGCAATGGTCTTCGGCGGTGTCGAGCGCGAGCGGCTGCAGCTCAACATCGACAGCCTCTGGACCGGGGACGATACGGGAAACTACGGTGCCTATCAGATGCTGGGAAATCTTTTCATCGATCTGGCGGATGCCAGCGCGCTCACCATTTCCTGTCCGAGTGGCCAAAGCGCCGGAAGCCATGCCGAATCCATCGAGTCTGCCACCGATAGTGATGTGAATAGCAAGTGGTGCGTCGAGACCGGTGGCAAGCCGGTAATCTGGCAGGCTGAGGTGGGCGCGGATGCGAAACCACTCACTTCCTTCACGCTCACCAGCTGCAACGACACTCCCAGCCGCGACCCGCGCTCGTGGGAGTTGGCGGGTTCCGACGATGGTCAGATATGGACCTTACTCGATCAACATGCGAACGAAGCCTCCTTCGCAAAACGGAAGGAGACCCGCACGTTCAAATTCGAGAACAACAAGGCCTGGCGATTTTATCGGTTCAGCTTTCTTGAGACCAATGGTGATAAGATGTTCCAGATTTCAGAAATCGGCCTCACCGATTTGTTAGGTACCAAAACCCCCATTGGAGAATACCGGCGCGATCTGAATCTCTCCACCGCCATCGCAACCACCCGCTTCGTCCGCGACGGGGTGCCACACGTCCGGGAGGTTTTTTGCAGCGCGCCTGACCAGATCATCGCACTTAGGTGGAGCTCGCCGCACCGCGGAGCCATCACCGGCTCCATCGAGCTGCGAAGTGCCCATAGGGAATCCACCAAGGTAGAAGGGACGAACCTCACTTTCTCTGGTGCGCTCGGGAACGGCTTGAAATACGAGTCAGCAGCTCGTGTGGTGGCACGAGGCGGCACGGTGGAAACCGTGGGAAACCGACTTCAAGTCAAGGGTGCCGACGAGATCGTGATCCTGTTGGCAGCCGGGACAGATTATATTTTTGATTACTCCAAGAAAAACAAGAGTGGCAACGATCCGCACCCGCAGGTGGCCGCATTGCTGGATGCTGCTGCTCAAAAACCCTACGAAGCGATCAAAGCGGCCCACCTCGAGGATTTCCAGTCGATCTACAATCGCGTCACCGCCAACTTCGGCCCATCGTCCGCCGACCAGCGGGCGCTACCCACCGACAAGCGTAAGGTCCTCGCCGCCGACAAGACCGACCCGGAACTCGAAGCGTTGCTCTTCCAATACGGCCGCTATCTGCTGATTTCCTGTTCCCGCCCCGGCACGCTACCGGCGAATCTCCAAGGACTCTGGAATGACAGTAACAACCCTGCGTGGATGTGCGATTACCACGCGAACATCAACTATCAGATGAATTACTGGGGCGCGGAAACCGCCAACATGGCCGAGTGCCACACCCCCATGTTCAACCTCAACACGAGCTTGCTTGAGGCATGGCGAAACAACACCCGCGAGGAACGGGAATTCGCCCTCCCCGGCAATGCTCCCTTGCGTGGTTGGGCCATCCGCACCGGCGTGAATCCCTGGGGATCGGGCACCTTCCATTGGGACAAGACTGCCAACGCCTGGCTTTGCCAACACTTCTGGGAACACTATGCTTTTGGTGGAGACAAGATTTGGCTCAAGGCCGTGGGCTATCCCTTCATGAAGGAAATCGTCGAGTTCTGGGAGGATCATCTCAAGGCCCTCCCGGATGGTCAACTTGTCGTTCCTAACGGATGGTCGCCCGAGCACGGTCCGACTGAAGACGGCGTCAGCTACAACCAACAGATCGTATGGGATCTTTTCAACAACTATGTGGATGCGGCGGACGCGCTTGATATCGACCGCGCCTATCGGGACAAAATCGCCGGGATGCGCGACAAGCTCGTCGGCGCGAAAATCGGCAAATGGGGTCAAATTCAGGAATGGATGGAAGACAAGGACGATCCGAACGACCACCACCGCCACACATCCAACCTTTTCGCCGTCTATCCGGGTCGGCAGATCAGCATTGCCAAGACACCCGAACTCGCCGCTGCTGCCAAGAAGTCGCTTGATGCCCGCGGTCCCACCGGAGATGTCCGCGAGTGGTCCTTCGCCTGGCGCACAGCCCTCTACGCGCGGCTACATTCCCCGGAGGACGCCCATGTGATGCTCAAGAATCTGTTTTCCAATCGCAACACCTGCCTGAATCTTTTCGGCCTCCACCCGCCGATGCAGATGGACGGGAATTTCGGCATCACCGCCGGAATCGCGGAAATGCTCGTGCAGAGTCATGAAGGAGAAATCAATCTGTTACCCGCGATCCCGAAGGACTGGCCGGAAGGGAAAGTCACCGGACTTCGCGCTCGCGGCGGCTTCGAAGTTTCCCTCGCGTGGAAGGATGGCAAGCTCACCGCCGCTGCGATCAAGAGCACCACTGGCAGCAATCCGGAGGTTCGGTATGGTGATCGAGTCACCACTTTGAAACTGGCTCCAGGAAAGGTCGCGAACTTGAAGGGCGGATTTTGAAGCCCTTCCCGCCGGAAGGTAATGGGGTAGGCCAGGCTGTGGATCGGGGGCGCTCACCCGATTTCCCGTTTTACTAACTATAACCAAGATTCCAGGGTTCAAATTCATGATCGTAGATATTTTGAAAACAAGCCGCCGTGGGTATGCCTCCCTCATCATCCTGACTGTCGCGGGAATGATAGCGACTTCCCAAGCCGAACTACCATCTGCCATACAGTCCGATGCGGGGAACTCCATGGACACGCTCATTTTCGGAGATGCGGCGTCAGAGGCCGCCCATGCGTTCACCACCACCGGCAGCGAGATTTTCAAGAACGAGCTCACCCTCTCCGGCCCGGGGAACATTTGGAACAAGGAAGATGTTCTGACGTTCCGGGGGCAGGAGTTGGCGGGCGACGGCTGGATCGAGGCACGCGTGACCTCCACCGGTGATAGTAGTGATTGGACGAAAATCGGCGTGATGATGCGCGATACTGTGGATGCAAATTCAAAAAACGCGTTCATGTTCGATTCCGCCGGTCATGGACTCCACAGCCAATGGCGTACGGACAGCGGTGGCGGCACAGGCCAGAGCGAAGAACTTGAGCTAACAGCCAACCCGCCTCATTGGGTCCGCGTCGAGCGCAAGGGCGATGAGTTCACCATGTCCGCCTCAGCCGCCGGCAAGACTTGGACTGTCGCGAAAACCCAGAAAATCCAAATGGGACATACCATCCTGATGGGAATCGTCAACAGTTCGGGCAGCGCGGATGTAATCAACTACGCGATATTCGATCATATCCGCACCAGTGTCCCGGGGGTGGAAATGGCGGACACCGTGATCGGAAAAACCGCGATACCGGGCGGCTCTGTTATCAATGGCCTAGGCCAGTCGTCACGCCGGATGCTGCCACAGGATCCCAACTACTATTACGGCGGTGAGATGGTAGTGCGGATGCAGGTGGATCCGGAAAACCAGAATTACCTGACCGTGAAACTTTGGGGCAGCGAAGGCAGCGGGCGCATGGGTCGTGTGATCCTCAATGTCGAGGGCGAAGAGGTCGGCATGCGCCACGGCGGCGGATTGGACATTTTCATCCACAACGTCGGCGCGGTGAGTCCCGGCGCATTCTGGTACCGCACCACGATCCTGCCAAAATGGTTGACCGAGGGGAAGACCAGCGTGGATATCAAGTTGCGTTCCATCGGCGATCTTTATGCCTACGGCCAGCCGTGGAATTATGATACCTATCAGCACAAGCTGGAAAAACCGACTCGCGGACTCTATCGACTCTACACGCACACTGATCCCATGATCAAGCCCGGCACCGAAGTCCAGGGGGAAACGCCGAACTACGCAAAAGCTCTGAGGCGGACCCGAAACTCCGACCACTGAAGAGCTAAACTAAGCTATGGTGA
>JBDTNJ010000110.1:0-11831 GCA_039933825.1 Luteolibacter sp. | reverse complement strand
GATGGGCTGCCCGGAAGTGAAAAAAGGGCGCTCCGTTTGACCGGAGCGCCCTTTTCGACGAATGGGTTTTTGTTATACGGACTCGCTGTCTTCCGGAATCCGCATGCAGTAGAACGAGCGGTAAACGAAGATCAGCGCGACGATGAAGAAGAAGCAGCCGATCATGTTTTTGGTGGTTTGGTCTTTCATGGTCACGGCGATTTCCACGGCGAGCAGGCCGAAGAGCGTGGTGAACTTGATCACTGGGTTCATCGCTACTGAGGAGGTGTCCTTGAAGGGATCGCCCACCGTGTCGCCGACGACGGTGGCTTCGTGCAGCGCGGTGCCTTTTTCACGCAGGTCCACTTCCACGATCTTCTTGGCATTGTCCCAGGCACCACCGGCGTTCGCCATGAAGATGGCTTGGAACAGTCCGAAGAAGGCGATTCCTATCAGGTATCCGATGAAGAAGAAGGGGCTGAAGAATGGAAGGCCCAGCGCAAAGCAGAACACCACGATAAAGATGTTCCACATTCCCTTCTGCGCATATTTGGTGCAGATGGCCACGACTTCCTTGCTGTCCTTGTCGGACGCGGTAGTCACATCGAGCTTCATGTTTTCCTTGATGTAAACCACGGCTCGGTAAGCACCGGTGACGACGGCTTGGCAGGACGCGCCAGTGAACCAGTAGATCACCGAGCCACCCATGACCAGGCCGAGGATGATCTCGGGCTGGACGATAGAGAGCTTGGTGACTACTCCGCCGAATAGGTTTTCCAACAGCATGATGATGCCGAAGACCATCGTCGTCGCACCGACCACGGCGGTGCCGATGAGCACCGGTTTGGCGGTGGCCTTGAAGGTGTTGCCTGCGCCGTCGCCTTTTTCGAGTTGATACTTGGCGTTTTCAAAGTCGGCCTTGAAGCCGAAGTCCCGTTGCAGTTCGGCAGCAATGTTAGGATGGCTTTCGATTTGGCTCAATTCATAGACCGATTGCGCATTATCCGTGACCGGGCCGTAAGAGTCCACCGCGATGGTCACCGGGCCCATGCCGAGGAAACCGAATGCCACCAGGCCGAATGCGAAGATCGGCGCGGCAAACGCGAACTGTGCCGGCATGATCGCCATCAGGTCGGGATGGGTCGAGAACTGCCAGGCACCGAACATCAGCAGCATGATGATCAGGCCCATCCAGAAGGCGGAGAAATTCCCGCAGACAAACCCTGATAGGATGTTGAGCGAGGCACCGCCGTGGCGCGAACAGTTCGTCACTTCTTTGACGTGGCGGGAGTTCGTGCTGACGAAAATCTTGGTGAACTCCGGAATCAAGGCCCCGGCGACGGTGCCGCAGCTGATGATGAGTGAAAGCGTCCACCACAAGTGTGGCAGCGCTTTGCCGGCGAACTCGAAGTTTCCTAGCAGCACCTTGCTCGCCAGGAAGGTCACACCGATGGAAACGGCGGAGGTGAGCCATACCAAATGGGTGAGCGGCGCTTCGAAATCGAAGTCTTTCTTACCGCCGAACATCGCTTTGCTGATGACTTCATTGATCAGATAGGAGCCGAGCGAGGTGATGATCATGAGAATGCGCATCACGAAGATCCATACGATGAGCATGGCGCATACTTCTTGTTGGGCCGCGAGCGCGAGCGAGAGGAAGGCGATCAAGGCCACCCCGGTCACGCCGTAGGTTTCAAAGCCGTCCGCTGTTGGGCCTACCGAGTCACCGGCGTTGTCCCCGGTGCAATCGGCGATGACGCCAGGGTTTTTCGGGTCATCCTCGGGGAGTTTGAAGACGATTTTCATCAGGTCCGATCCGATGTCGGCGATCTTGGTGAAAATGCCGCCGCAAATCCGCAGCACCGAGGCTCCCAGCGATTCCCCGATGGCGAAACCGATGAAACAGGGACCGACGAGCTCGTTTGGTAGGAAAATCAGAATGCAGATCATGAAAAATAGTTCCACGCAGACCAGCAGCAGACCCACGCTCATGCCGGAGCGAAGCGGAATGCCGAGCGTGGCGAGCGGATCACCCTTCAGCGCCGAGAAGGCGGTGCGGGAGTTTGCCACCGTATTGATGCGGATGCCGAACCAAGCCACGCCGTAGGAACCGAGAATGCCTAGCACCGATGCAGCGAGGATCACGATCACATGCGAGACGGAGTTGTTTTGCAGCACTCCGAAGTAGTAGACCATGCAGGCCGCGATCAGCAGCCACAGGATGGCGAGGAATTTTCCCTGGGTGAAGAGATAGGTTTTGCAGGTTTCCCAAATCGTGTTGGAAACGCGCGCCATGCTCTCATGGACCGGCAGGTTTTTCGTCTGGTTATATTGCAGGAGGCCGAACACGGCTCCCAGCAAACATACCGCGATGCCCGCAAGCATCAGCGTGTGCCCACTCACGCCACCGAGCGACGGGAACGTCACGGAGTCGAGTCTGGGAATTTTCAAATCGGCTTCGCTCGCAAACGCGCCGCCCGCACCCGCGAGCGAAAAGGCCGTCATCATCACAAGTGATTTCAGAGTTTTCATAAATCACTTGGCATACTGGTGACAACTCGCGCCCTTGACTACCTATTTTCTGTGAAACACCAGTCTCATCCGACTTTGGTGGTGGCCAGTGGGGCTCCGATTTTTCACAATCCCTTCATCAGGGTTTCATGCAGGTGGTGGATTACTTCACTCATGTCCAAGCTCACATTCCTGCTGGGGATTTCCTGCATGTCGTTTCCACTGGTGCTCCGGGGCCAATCGTTGGACCAAGCGGAAGTCCGGATACCCTATGGTGAACTGAAGCAATTGCTCGCCCGTGCCGAAAGCGGAGGGAAGCCGGTGGTTCCTAAACCGGTGTTGCTCTCGGCCCTGCTCCGGCTGTCCATTGAAGATGGCGGCCCGGTGATCGATGCCACCTTTCGCACGACCAGTTTCAATAGCGATACCGCGCTCCTGCCTTTGGTGGCTGGTGATGTGTCGCTCGGGAAACAGGATCCGCAGGAGGCGGTGATTGTGATCGAGGAAAATTCGCTCTGCCTCGTATCCGACAAGCCTGGCGTCCGCACGGTGAAGCTCCGTCTCCTGCCAATGATCGGCTCTAATGGATTCTCAGTGGCTCTGCCCGCCTGCGCGTCGGTCATTTTTGAAACCGGTGATCTCCCTGCGGACCAAGCGGTCACGATCGGCTCGGGCGATAAAGAGGAGGCTCTTGCCTCCGGTCAATCCCGTCCGTTGCCACATTCCGCGCAAGTGCTGAAACTGCGTTTACTGGATCAACAAGAAACCCGCGAGGCACTCCGCCCGCCCGAGCCTTCCATCTGGAGCTGGCAAAATCAAGCTCTCGTCATCCCGGCTGATGGTGAGCTGGTCTATCAAATCATCGCCCGCGCCTCCGCTGCGGACGGCTCAGGCGTGGTTGCCACGTTGCCCCTGCCTCCTGATGCTCTGGATGTGACCGTTTCCGGTGAGGATCTGGTTTCTCATGAGAAAATCCGTGGGGAAAATCGCTCGTCCGCCATGGGTCTTGTTTGGAAAACCCGTGGAATCCTCGATCGGCAGGTCGTGATTTCCTATCGAATGCCACTCCGTCCACTCGATCGAATTTGGCATCTCCAGGTGCCGGGCGGAGAGGGGACACGCACCCGTTTCATCATCGCAACCTCGCCTTTGCTCGCCTATGCGGCGGATGGACTCACCAGCCCGTTGGCAGCGCAAGGGCTTCCAGTCAGCCTGGCCAGACTGTTGGCGGGTGGGACCTATCGACACCTCGAAGCCGCTGCGGCCGCCGATCTATCCGTGACGCCGATTCCAGTCGCCGCCACGGCGGAAGGTGTAGTGACAACTGCCGAGTGGGCTTTGAAAATCGAACCTGATGGAGCAATGCTCGCGACAGGTGTGCTCAATATCGAACACAAGTCCTCGCTCGAATTCGTTTTCGACACTCCGCCGGGGATGAAACTCCTGTCGTGCGATGTCGCGGGTAAAGCGATTCCTCCGGTCGATCTTGGCCAAGGCGTTCTCAAAGTCACGCTGCCCGCCCAAGGGGATGGTTCGACGCTGACCTGCTCCTTTACCGGACACACCGAGGCTCTTGATCCGGTGGAAGGCACGGTCAGCCTGTCGCTTCCGAAAGTCCCCCTTTTCATCCACTCGCTGCTCTGGCGTCTCGACCTGCCGACGGGCTATCAGGCGGAAACCCACGGCAATCTCACCCGCATCACGTCTGGAGAAGCCGCCACCCGCATCACTTTGAAAAAGAACCTCTGCCGGGACGAGCGCCCGGAAGTCCAGGTCTTCTATCAACGCTCTGATCTCAACCGCTGAACCAACCCTCTATTTGATCCTATGAAAATTATCCACCTCGTCGCATCGGTCATCATCGTGGCCTGCACCACTCTCGCCTGGTTTCTGCTGGGTTCCGCGCTTTCCTATCGCACCGATGTTTCATCCGCCGAGATGCAGGCGGAAGTTGCCGGAGTCTGGGGACCGGATCTCGCCCAGGAACACCCGCAGGCATGGTTTGAAACGCCGAACGCTCCTAACGGTAGAGCCCGGGTTCTTCCATCCTCCACGGACGTGAACGTCGATCTCGATTCCGAACCAAAACGCCGCGGCCTGCTCTGGCACCGCACCTATGATGTGAATTTGAAAAGCGAATACACGTTCACCAATCCCACCAAAATCCCGCAGACATTCTATATCTCGTTCCCCCTGCCTAAGGACACAGCTGGACTCCAGGGCTTCGAGTTCCGATTGGGAGAAAACGACAGCTCCGCACAATCCGTTCCCGGCCCATCCGGAGTTGTCACCCGCGCCATTCTGCTTCCCGCATCCGCCTCGGTGATGTTGCACACTGGCTACCGCACGCGGGGAACGAACACCTGGAAATACTCGTTCCCGGATAACCGCCGCATCGCGGGATTCAAACTCACTCTGCGGACAAATTTTTCTGAGATCAATTTCCCCGTTGGTACCGGATCACCGAGCCGTCGCAGTCAGGATCATGATGGATTCACCCTCGTCTGGGATTATCCCGACGTGCTCGCCGCTCCGGCGATCGGCATGGATATGCCGAAGCGCCTCAATGCCGGTCCGGTCGCCGCGCGCATCGCTTTTTTCGCTCCCGTGTCCCTGGTGTTTTTTGTGACGGTCATTTTGCTGATAGGTGGCATTCGTGGAATTCCGCTTCACCCGATGCACGTGTTTTTCATCTCGGCCGGGTTTTTCGCCTTCCACCTGTTGTTCGCCTATCTGGTGGATTTGCTGTCGTTGATTCCCAGTTTCGGAATCTCCGCCGCGTGTTCGATGCTCCTCGTCTGCGGTTACCTTAAAGCAGTGGGTGGTAAGGCGCTCCTGAAAATCGCCTTCCCCGCGCAAGCGGTCTATCTGGTGCTTTTCAGCGCCTCGTTTTTCATCGACGGGCTCACCGGGATTACCCTCGCGGTCCTCGGTGTCATCACCCTCGCCTTGCTGATGTTCCTCACCGCAAGGATCGATTGGAGAACTTTTTTTGTGAAAAGGCCTCCAACCATTCCTGTAAACCCGGTGTAACGCGGGTCATTCGCATTCCCTTCCGCCCATAGTGCTGATGGATTGCCCCGATCATCTCAGCACTTGGCTGAACTCGTCTTTTTCCGTGAGGGAGAGCACGAAATCCGTGAGCAACTCGATGGTGTGTTGAATGTCATCCAAATGCGCGGTTTCCACGACGGAATGCATGCAGCGTAGCGGGAGTGAAACGAGCGCGCTCGGAACTCCCACGCGGGAATGGAAGATCTTGTCAGTATCGGTGCCGGTGAAGCGGCTGCTAGCTTCGTGTTGGATGGGGACCTTGCTTTTCTCTGCCACTTCGATGAGGCGCTGGACCACGTGAGGGTGATTCGCGGTGCCGTGCGAAAGGGTGGGCCCTTTGCCGAGTTTGACCGAGCCGAATTTATTGGGATCGATACCGGGAGTATCAGTGGCGTGGGTGACGTCGAGGCAGATGCAGGCATCCGGCTTGAGACGGTAGGTGGCCATCATCGCGCCGTTGCCGCCGATTTCTTCCTGCACGGCGTTGAGGCAGATTAAAGTGAAAGCCGGTTTTTTCTTGCCGCTGGAAATACGTTTCATCGCTTGGGCGATAATGTAGCCCCCGATCCTGTTATCCAGAGCGCGGCTGATGATACGCTTGTGGGAGAGTTCCATCGGCCCATCCTGATAGACTGCGGGGTGGCCCACGCGGAGACCGAGTGCGGCGACTTCGGAAGCGCTGGATGCACCGACGTCGACCCATAGATCATGGACTGCGGGAGCTTTTTCATGGCCTGCCTCATCGCGGCGGAGGTGGATGGCGGTGTTCCCGATGATGCCGGAGACGCTGCCCTTGTCGCCAAGGATGGTGAGCCGGCGGCCACGTGCGGTCGCGGCATCCGATCCGCCCACGCGGTCGATGCGAAGGAATCCCTTGTCGTCGATGTGTTTGATCATGTAGCCGATTTCGTCGGCGTGGGCTTCCAGCATGATGATGCGCTTGGATTTCCCGGGAAGCGTGGCCCAAGTGGAGCCGTAGGAATCGCAGGTGACATCCGGGGCGTAAGACTTGATCCAATCCGCCCAGACCTGTTGGCCGCGCATTTCAAAGCCGGTAGGGCTGGGGGTTTCGAGGAGTTTGAAAAGGAATTCGCGGTCGGTGGTGTTCATGGTGGGAAGAGATAGGTCTTATAGGTCTTATAGGTCTTATACGACCTATATTCGCGGGACTAAAACGCCCCGTTCAGCTTGCGGCCGATCCAGAAGATGCCTAGTAATGTCACGAGGGCTGCGATGGTGCCCCAGTGAGACCAGAGCGGGATACGGTTTTCAAGGGGACGCGGTTCAGGGAGCGCGGTGATTTCTTTGATGAGGTCGGCGAGCTGGGCGGGCTGGATGACGCGCCCACGGGAAACCTTGGCCATTTCCTCAAGAACCTCGGGCCGGGCGGGTTGGCCGACTTTTTCAATCTCAGCACCTTGGGCGAGGATGGTGGTTTCGACAGGTTTGTCTTCGGCTCCGGTGGCGGCGGCGCGGATTTTCCATGCTCCGGGGAGATCAACCTTGAAGCGGCCGCTGAAGGCACCCCAGGCGGTGTCGTTTTTCTGGAGCTCGATGCGCTGGGTGCGTCCGTTAGGTGAGGTGAGGTCGACGGCGACGGTGCCTTCCTTGAGCGGCGCGCCGTTCGGATCGAAGGCGTTCGCGTTGAGGGTGACGGTAGCTCCGGGCTCGGGGCGCTCGGGGCTGAAGAAAAGCCGCACGCGTTGGCCGGCGGCCATGTTCCGTTGGTAGGACATCCAGCGGGCGACCTGGCCCCAGAATCGATAGTGATAGAGATCCTCCACGCCGCGCCGCCAGCGCCAAGCGGAGTCGATGCCCATGAAGAGCACCTTGCCACTGCCCGCAGCCTTGGTAACGAGCAGCGGAATAGGGCCGAATTTCCCTCGGCGGTTGCCATGCACGGCGAGAACTTCAGTGCCCCCCTTCGCCTTGATGACCGGGGCGTGCCAGTAGAAACCGGGAAGGCGGCGCCAGATTTCCGGGTTTTCCTCCTCGTTGTTTCCTAACATGGTAAGCAGCGAGGTGCGGCCTTCGGTAGTCAGATTGAGGGGGGAGGGGATGGATTCCGCCATGCCGTTCTTGTGGGTTTCATCGAGGATGACGGGCATGAGATCGGATAGGTCGGTATCGAGCAGAGTGAACTGGTTGCCTTGGGAGCCGGGAAGAAAAACGACGCCGGACGCCTGGTTTTCCACGAGGCCACGGATAAGGGCGCATTGTTCCTTGGTGAGTTGATCCGGGGCCACACCGATGTCGCCAATGAAAATGACGTCGAACTTCGCGAGTTCCTCGATTTTTGCTGGGAATTCCTTGATGTAGTCCTTTCCCTCGCCCGCGCCGAGGCCGGGCTGCAATAACAGGCAGGACAGCTCGACGCCGGGATCGCGGGAAAGCGCATTTCTCAGGAATCGGTATTCCCAACGAGGCAGGGTGTCGATAACGAGCACATGAATTTTCTCCGGCTTCCCGGAGATCGTGAACTTGCGCGAGTTGTTAGTCGCGACGAGTTCTCCATCAGCGACGGGGATGGAGAGTTCAAGCGTCGAGGAGCCTTCCTTTTCCAGCCGCCAAAGGATGGAATCGTAGGTTTCCGCATTCGGCGGGATGACGATGTCCTTGGTGCGTTCGTGCCCGGCGTCATCGCGCAGCCGGACGATCGTGCGCACCTGGCGATCCAGCGAAGAACGGATGGTAAACGGGATCTGCACATTTTCGCCGACGATGCCGTATGTCGGTGCGGAAACAGATAGAATATCGAGGTCCGGCAAGCGCACGTTACTGCCGACAGGAATTGGGAAAATTGGCACACCACGCAGACGCATCTTCTGCGCGGCAGCCACCGGCGGCTGGCCGAGGTTGTAATCGCCATCGCTGAGTAGGACCACGGCTCGGAGGTTGGTTTCCTTGTCCAGCAGATCAGAGAGTGGGGCTTCGAGGTCGGTGCCGGAGAGGGGCGATTGCTGAGAGTTGAGGGTTGAGGGTTGGGGGGCGGATGGCGTTGCGAACGGAGTCGCGGTCACGTCGTTCGCGCGGTTTGCTTCGAGCGGTTTCCACAGATCCGAGTTGAGTGCCTTTTTCACCCAGTCGGCGCGGGAAATGACGGCGGATTTTTCGGATAGAACCGGCGGGAGCGTGGCATCGATGGTGGTCATCGACTTGGAGTCATCCCAGAGGATGGCGATTTTTGGCTTTGAGTTCGGATGAATCGTGGTCAACCACTCCGGCTGCCAGAGGAGGATCACCACGCCCAGCGCCGCAAGAAAACGCAGGCATTCCAGCAAAGCCGTGCGCCTCGGATGCGGGCTGCGTTTCCATGAAATGACCGACAACACGCCAATCAGGATCAAGGCGATGATGCCGATCCAAAGCGTGAGAGGGGTGGGGGAGAGGTGGAGCACAGGGATGGATTTATTGAGGCATTAGCACTAGACTCAAAACGAAGAGGAGAAACTCCGCCATGAGATTGGCATACGGAGAATTCACGGTATCTGCTGCGATTGCGCAAACCTCTATTTTTGGGAAATCTTCAGGCAGCTCCATACAAGACCTCGCAACACAGGGCATCTCGACTATTCGGACCGACGGCTCCACATGAAATGGCGTGAATCTCCCGGTGACTTTGAGAATCTACTACAAATTTTTCTCAAACTTTCGATGAGCAGCTGCTAGGACACAAAGGGATTGAATAGCTTTATCCCCGTGTTCTTGAAATCAGAGACATTCCGCGTCACCATCGTCAGCTTGTGGCGATGGGCTGTGGCGGCGAGCTGGCTATCGAGTGAAGGGATGTTATTACCCTTTTTGTCCCAAGCGGCCACCAGCTGGCCCCAAACATGGGCGGTGCTGGTGTTAAAACTGAGAATGCGGCCTTCCATGCGCTTGCAGAGGACGGTGAACCACGATTGCAAAGCAGTTTTACGCTTTCCTGCGGGAAGGCCCTCGATGCCACGGCGCAGCTCACCGATGGTGATCGTGCTCAGGTAGAGTTCCGGCTCGTGGTCGCGCAGCCACGCGACGACTTGGGCATCCGGTTTGGTCTTGGCGAGTTCGCTGAAGACATTGGTATCCACAAGGTACCTCACAGGGAAAGCGGCTTGGTAAAATCTTTGGCCCGTGGAGCAATCTCGAATGGGTAGGGACAAGCGAGGAGATGATCGACCAATCCGCTATTGGGGGGACGGTTGATACGGCGGAGAGTAATAGTGTCTTCATCGTCGATGAAGACTTCAAAATCCTGCCCCGGCTCCAGGTGCATTTGCTCGCGCACGGCGCTGGGCAAGACAATCTGACCTTTTTGCGAAAGTACGGTTGTCATTGTGGGAAAATCTTACCTTACCCACTTGGTGATGCAATTCCTTTCTTAAAAATGAATTTCCAAACGAAGGGCTAGGCCCCACGATGTGACTGGCTGAGCAATCTATCTCGTATTTGAAATTTGAGATTTTAAAGTCACTTCTCGCTCCAAAGAGTCATCCAAGTGCTTTTTTCAAAAACGGCGCGGTCCGTGATTTTGGAGATTTTGCGATTTGTTCGGGTGTGCCTTGGGCGACGATTCGTCCCCCGGCGTCCCCGGCCTCCGGACCGATATCGAGGATCCAATCCGCTTCGGCGGCGACCGCCATGTGGTGCTCGATGACAATCACGGTGTGGCCCTCATCGACGAGGCGGTGCAGCACATCGATAAGCCGCTGGACGTCTTCCAAGTGAAGGCCGACGGTGGGCTCTTCGATGAGATAGAGATTGCGCTGGGTGAGCGCGGCGTTGTTGAGGGTGGCGCGGGTGCCGCGGCCTTTGGTGAGTTCGGAGACGAGCTTGATGCGTTGGGCCTCGCCGCCTGATAGAGTGGGTGAAGCCTGACCGAGTTGGAGGTAACCGAGGCCGGTATCCGCCATCAGTTTGAGCGGGTGGGCAATGCGCGGTAGGGATTCGAAAAAGGCGGAGGCTTCGTCGATGGTCATGGCAAGGACTTGGCCGATGTTTTTCTGACGGAAAGTGACTTCCAAGGTCGCGGGGTTATAGCGTTGGCCGTTGCAGGTTTCACAATGGACCCAGGTGGATGGAAGGAAATCCATCTCCAGTTTCACCCTGCCATTTCCTTTACACTCCGGACAACGGCCGCCTTCGGTGTTGAAGGAAAACCGTGATGCATCGAAGCCACGCATGCGGGCTTCTGGCAGCTGTGCGAAGAGCGCGCGGATGTGATCGAAAACTTTCACGTAAGTCGCAGGGCAGGAGCGGGAGGTTTTACCGATCGGGCTTTGGTCCACTTCATAACACGCTTTGATTGCCTTCTCCCCGCTGGTCTTTCCGAAGGGAAACTGCGTTTTCTTAATGCGCGTCGTCTTTGCTTCATTTTTAAATAGCGCTGCAACACAGGAATGCATGAGCGAGGATTTGCCGGAACCGGAGATTCCAGTTAGGACTGTAAGGCGACCTAGCGGAAAAGCTGCGTCCACACTCTTGAGATTGTTCGCCGTGCAATCTGCCAGAGTCAGGAATGGGTGATCTTTTTTCACCGAACGGCGGGCACCGCGGATCGGATGCTTAATCAAGGTGGAAAGCGCGCGGTAGGTAGGGGAGATTGTCAAATCGACGAGGGGTTTCTTCTTTTTTGAAGTCGCAGATATATCCGCGCCAACTTCAGGCGGCTTCCCTTGATAAACGATCTCTCCGCCCAGTCTGCCGGCACCCGGGCCGAGGTCGATGAGGTGATCCGCAGCGGCGATGGTGTCCTCGTCGTGCTCGACGATGATGAGTGAATTTCCTTGATCGCGCAGGGCGATCAGGGTTTTGAGCAAAGCCGCGTTGTCGCGTGGGTGGAGGCCGATCGTCGGCTCATCGAGCACGTAAAGCACGCCGCGCAGGTTCGATCCGAGCTGTGCGGCAAGCCGGATGCGCTGGCTCTCCCCGCCGGACAGCGTATTGCCTGAGCGATCTAACTGGAGATAGCCTAGCCCTACCTCCTGAAGGAACGAAAGCCGCTGGCGGATCTCCGGAATGATATCGCGGGCGATCAGGGTTTCGCGGTCACCCGGGAAAGTGAGTTTGGAGAAATGGCTGGATGCGGCGTCGATAGAGAGGTGGCCGAGTTCGGAGATGGCGGTGGATGGCTGGGGGCGAGACACCCCCGCAACGGCCTGGGACGAGACGCCCCAGCCACTCAGCCTGACGGCTGAGGCGATGTCATTGAGGCGCGAACCCTGACACTGCGGGCACACGATGAGTTCGACATCATCCATGCGTTCAACTGCGCGGTCGGCATCCAGTTCCGCTTCCAGCACGGAATC
>JBDTNJ010000109.1:0-18298 GCA_039933825.1 Luteolibacter sp. | reverse complement strand
CGCTACTCCCATGATTGCCCTCTATGAAGGTGCGAAAGGACGGGCCGCGCAATGGAGCACGCGCGACTCGCCGGGATGGGGTGGCCCGGATTATGGTGCGACCGAGATCGACCCCTGCTGATTGGTCGCAGCGCCGTTTGGCCCTTGAATGATCGTGGCTCCGTCGGCGGTAGCGCAGAAGTTGCCGTTGATCTGGAACGGCGGATGGGCGTCGAGGAGATTCAGATAGGTGCCGCCTTTTTCCATGACGACCTTGTTTTCCATGGTGGGTCGCAGCTTTTCTACTAGAATTTTCGCGGTGTGGTCGTCATCATACAGGCGGGCTCAAAAATTGATTTCCCCTGCCTTGCACCAGCCGATGCCGTCGTCACCTCGCAGTTCGAGGGTTTTCTTCGCCGCCGCAGCGAGGGCGGGATGGGTGCCTGTGCAGCCTTGTTTGAAGTCCATCACGAGATGAATGTTAGGGTATGTCTGGACGCGGGTGTGGACCTGATAGTTGGCCAGCATAGTGCTTGTGGTTGCGATCGATGGTTGGTTGTTAATCGTGACTCTCATTCTTGATCCCAAGCCGGTTTATCCCGGCGCTTTCTCTGACCCCTTCGAATCCTTTTTCGTGATCGGTTCCTGCCGGTCGAGCACGCCCCAGATGCGGGGCACCTTTTTCCCAGGGTTGGGAGTAATGAAGAGGATCTGGCGTGCTTCCGGATCGTGCTGCCATGAGGAGCGGCAGATCGCCACAGGCTCACCGCTAGCCGGATAGGTGCAGTCGATGGCGACAGGATAGCTGCCGAATCCCGAAATGGGAGGATTGACAGTGCCAGTCCGCCCAGGTGCGATCCTGACGATTTGCTCACCGAATTTTCCGATCACGGTTGCTGGCGACACATTGTAAATCAAGGTGTGCCCCATCTTGAAATCATCGGAGGAGGCATTCACCGGAATGACACGAACCGGAAACGACTTGCTTGAAGGATCAGGAAAAAACAGCAGGATGCAGCGGGTCCATGCCGCCGGGATTTTGAACGTCGGGGCGGATGGATCAATCGGAGTTTTGGGCGGAGGAACCTGATCAAGCACGGTCACCACCAGATCACCGTCGGGAAGCTCCACTTCAGGCGACAGATTCCGCTGGGGAAGTTCGATTTTATCGTTCCGGGTTTCCGTATGAAGAATGGCACTGGCAATCGGATCATCGGGTGGCTGAATGAAAATCGCACGCGCCTTGCGGGCGGCTTCGGAAGGCAACGATAGAAACAACAGGAAAAAAGCCGTAGCTAAAAACCGATTGGCGGAGACGGACATGGCAGGCAGGGTTTTCATCGTGTGGAATCGCGTGTTTTCGAGTGAATAGGAGGCATTTCAAATCTCCTTCGCATTCAGCCAGCGGAAGGACACGATTTCGTAGCGCCTGCCGAATGTTTTGTTAGCGGAGGACTTCATCTGTGTGGAGAAGGGGGTGACTCCGGGGGAATCCACTGGATCCACGAAATTCGCACTGCGTTTCACCACCACCTCGCACCAGGCACGGGCGTTGATTTTTGTCGAGTTGGATTGATCACGGGAGTCTCCGTAGGCACGGATGGTAAAGGTGTCGTCACGGGCGGAGATGACCGGAGCAATCGGCCGAAGGATGTCGGCCTGTCTCACCCAGCCGGGCACACCGAAAGCGGACCAACCAAGGGCGGCTTCAGGAAATTTGTAATCCGTGTTGCCCGGAGGCGCTGACGTGATGTGGACCGAGTTCTCCTCAAGCACTTGGAATGGATTTTTCGGCGATGCCCCCATATTCGAGAGGTTATCAAGCGCCTTTTGAATGGTGCCGGCAATGGCCAGGTCCTTGTCGGTGGACAAGCGGCGGTTCACAAATTCGGACAGCGACAGGAAAGGTCCGCGTTTTTGAATTTCCGAGACGATTTCTTGCGCCAGGGCGTCGATCTGAGGGTCGGTTAGCACACGGGACCCTGCGAATTCCGCTGCCGCGCCGAAGGTCGCGCCCGAGAACTTGGAATTGGAATCCGACCCCATGTCACCGGCGATCGAAGTTCTCGGAAATGGAAAGGAAGCGGCCGCGCCGGCGACAGTCGCGCCGCTGGCATTGAGGTAGGGTATTTCCGCATTCCGCCCCTGGCGCAGGATCGCCTTCCACGCATCAAGTGAAACGGAATTGATGTTGAACATGCCGTCCACCTCCAGCTTGGAGGCGATGGTCTCGAACTGATATGTGCCGGTCGTCGCATTCTTGGCGGTATCCATCGCCGAGGTCACCGCCTCTGCAACCGAAGGCTGGTCAGCCCCAGGAGCCGGAATGTAATTCCGATTCGGAAGCGGCTTCGCAAAAGAAAGGTGATCCTGATAGACGTTGTTGATCGAGCGGCTCTGCGCCGTCTTGTAATCTTGTAGCTCGGTTGCGATGGATGAAACAAACCAGTCGTCAAACAGCATGTTGTTGAGCATGTAGGAATCGTCATTGACCATTCCATTGTTATAACTCGTCGCGACCTTGACTGCGTCCGGCGCGAATACGGGTTGGGCTGAGCCGTTGCCGATGAGATTGAACTGGAACGGCGGGACTGGGTTGTTGTTGCGTGCGTCGAAGTGCTGGAGATCGGCAATGCTCTGCAGCGGACGGGTCGGCAGTTCCGCCATGACACAGCGAGTGAGACCGTCACTGGGAGTCAGACCGGACACAATGTAGCTCGAATTGGTGCTGGCCTCGAATTGCGGAATGTTCGAATTGTCATTCCACCCTTGGACATCCTGGAAGGCGAAATCATAGGGTGCGTTCGCCGGATGATTGGTTCCGGATCCCGCCATGGATGTGTCCGCATCCGCAACTTCTCCGGCGCCGACTTCCGCGTAGTAGCAGAGAGGGTTCGCCTGCAGCATGCCCTTGGTGAAGAGGTGCTTGTGCAGGCTGTCATTCGCCATCGGACTGGCCATTCGGTAGCCGAAAATCGCGCTCGCAAAGGGCCGGGATTTCAGATTCTCCACCTCCCCGACGGTGGTGGAGAGTTTGTTGGTCAGCGGCGGATAGAGCTGATTGACGACGGCATCGCCGCCAAGTTTGTCCTTTTTGAAGATCATCCGATGCGCGCCCTTCATCGAACCGTCCACCATGACATCAAAGTAAATTCCAAGTCCGGCAGCGCCGCCATCGTAGGTTTCCGCATCGTAGGTGATTTCCTGAATGGCGAATGCGTCACCCGCGTCCGCATAAACTTCGTTTCCCGCGTTCAAACCATAAAACAGGTATCCCCCGTTGGGCGAATAGCCCGGTGTCAGCAAGATGTTGTCTGCGGCAACCCCATCCTTGGGAGTGATGCTGTTGAGGCCGAAAATCCTGGATGCTCCTGGCGCGAGGGTAATGGTCGAATTGATATTAAGTCTGAATGGAGTGTACCCGCCCGTGATCTTTGCAATCTGGTTGATGGTGGTTTTCGGGTAAACTGTGGAACCGACCTTGAATTGAAAACTGAGAGGCGCCGTATTTTGGAAATTAATCGCGAAACTTGAAACCGTGATTTCAACATTGTAGGGATTCCAAAGCGTGACGGCGGGGGTGATCATCAGCGCCGGTCTCAGCTTTCCCGCATGGGCGGGATCCGTGGCGAGCTTCGAACAAAGCGAGTAAATCCAGTGGATGCGGGCGATCTGAGGTGCCCGGCGCACCTTTTCCTGATAAGCCACCCGGTCACTAGACTGCCCATGCCCCCAGCTGTAGGCCGTCATGGCGGTTTTCGCCGCGCTGGAAGAATTCAAATTATTATATTGCAACATGTAATCCACCAGCGCGTCCCAGGAACAGATCGGCGGAGTTTGTGCCCATGCGGCGTCATTAGTACCTGCCCGGTAATTCGCCCATGGATAGAGCAATCCATTGGTTCTGTAAGACGAAGATGACGCCTTGGAAGACGTCTGGATCTGCCCGGGCTTGACCGTTAGAAACGGCAGGCCGGTTTCCGGGAGCGCGCTATAATTTCCCGACACGAGTGACAGATCCTTGCGCCAGCCGCCGGTGGCGGTGTTAGTCAGAAGCCCGCGGCTGAAGGCGGTGAGGTCATGGATTTTTCGGAGATCTTTGGAAGGATCCACGAGTTTGAGATTACCCGTGCTGGGAATCACCGTGCCCGCGGTGAATGCGCTGATCTTTTTCAAGCCGAAGAATTCCGCATCGGCACTTCCATTTGACCTGGCCAACTGCTGCCAGCCCACCGGAGTGGTTGGCGGGGCGGTGCGTCCGACATTGATCCTGGCTTTGGAATTGTCCCCGCTCGTCCACCACGCCATGCCCCCCCTCACGCCCTTGCCGCCGTCGATCAGCGTCGGTTTCATGTAAACCTGCCGGGTCGCGTCTATCACACTGCTGGGTCCCACCATCTGGATGAATGTCCCGTTGGCCGTGGACGCGACATCCGGAAGCTGCGAGGCGTTTGCGCCGATTCCCTCCGCAGTGGAAGTCAGCCATCCAACGAAGCGTCCCGCGCTGGCGCTGGAATCAAAAGGTTTGGTGCGATCCGCCGCGCTTTTTTTCACATTGTAGTCCGGCGCGATCGGGAGGCCGGTCGCATCGCGATCCACGCCTTCCCAACTGCGCCAGGCACCGGTGAGAGGTACGCCAGTCGGATTCACGACGTTGGAACTTGCAGTCACCCGCGTGTCCTGTCCCGTTTGTGCCTGAAGTTGGCCTAGGGCCAACATCATAGCAAAGCGGGCGTTCTGCCGCGCCTCCTCGAGGGCCGCGCCACTTGAAGAGGCACGCAGCGAAATGGACGACAGGGATAGCAAGCCCACCGCGATCACGGTGAGCAGGATCATTAGAGAGAGGGTGACGATCAGCGCGAAGCCGTTTTTCGGGCTGAATCCATTGAATGCCGCGGTATTCGCTAGAACAGGGTTTTGGGTTTTCATGATTTTCCTGAGTTTTTCGTTAAGTTGCGGTTCATGCAGCCCGGATTTCCTGTTGTGGCGGGAGATCCCGGGCGCGAAAGCGATTCGCGGTGAAGGTGCATGGCACTTGAATGATTGGAGGATTTTATCAAATCCGCGCATGCAGACGCGTGATTTGCTTCTTGTGAATTTACATTCTCCTGTAACCACAATGCAATTACTACAAAGGGGGTTTTTACTCTCCCCCAATCGGGGTAATCGAAGGCCGGAAGAGTAAGCCGCCAACGGGTCAATATTCGAGACTCGCTGCTAGATCGCCTCTACTCGAAGGATTGCCTTGTCACCGACTTGAGCTGCTGAGGGAGATGGGATTTTGGCTGGAGAATGATGGAGATTCGTGGTGCCCAATCCCTTTCTTCCTTTGTAATGAAGCCCCATCACCGATAGGTTTTGAAAACATCGCTCCCGATTGGAAGGCCCCTGCGGGCACCGTCTGAAAAAATCTCTCGATTTCCTAGCGAATCATGTTATCGCTAGAAACGAAAGTTACAACAACACCTATGAAATCAAAAAAGAATCTGACCCGCTTTACCTACGAAACCTCGGCATTCCTGGGCTGGCGCCTCTGTATCAGCAGAGCCGGAACCACGTTTACCAAGTATTTTTCGGACAAACAGTATGGCACGGAGAAAAAATCCCTCGCAGCGGCGGAGAAGGCTTTGGTCGAATTGAAAGCCCTCATCGAAGGTGCCAAGCGCGTCAACGGCAAGCTGACCGCAAGCACCGTGAAGCAGGCTCAGAAGCTGCTCAAGGACGCCGCTTGATGCTGGCGTGAGTGGACGTAAGCGGCTGGTCTCTCGCAGAGACCAGCCGATACTAACGATTCACGTCCTAGGGTAGAGTGGGCGGGACAATCCCCGGGTACTTCCCGCTCCCCGTGCTGTAGGCCGTCACGCGCCCGGAGGCATCGCGGACCACTTCCTGACAAGAGTCCGCCATCAATCCGGAAGCGAGGGTGATGAAGATGGCGGATACACGAGGATTGGGCTGGCGATCCATGAATCACAGGACCGCCGTAACGATTTCAATTGGTCCACCGCCTATGCAGGCTATCAGATCGGAATGCCCGCAAGCGCCCGGCAGATCACCACCGAAGGGATTTGGATCCCGGGAAGAACCGTTCGTGAACTTCGCCCGCGGGGCGTTGTTTCAACTTCATAGCTTGCCGCGGCGGGTTTCCAGCTCATCGCGAATTTCGCCCATGCGGGCGGCAGTGAGCGGATAGCGGGCGAGAATGAAGAGCGCGGGGAACATGATGATGGCAGGGGCCAGGGCAAGGATCAACCGCATGCCGAACAGTGCGGACTCGGTTTGGTGCGCACCGAGTTTAACATCGAATCCGGCTAACTCCATGAGCGGACCTGGCAGCACCATGCCGATGGAAATAGTCATTTTCACAATCCATGAAAAGATTGAGGCGAAGGCACCTTCGTGGCGTTGACCGGTGATGAGCTCGTCATGATCCGCGACGTCTCCTGTCATCGAGGGGATGATCACCCAGATCACCGCGCCAGCAAAACCGAAAAGCGGATTGCAAATCACACTTAGGTACGGCGAGATTGGTGTGAAGGTGATCCACGTCAGCAGTGACGCGACGATGGAGATGGCGGCACCCGTGGTGAGTGCCGTGCATTTTCCAAAACGATTCGCAACCCATTGGGCGCAGGGCACGCCGAGGATGGCGCAAATGGTGTTGATGACACCGTCCACTCCGGTAATTTTAGCAGTGAGCACTTCGTTGCCCTGCGTCACATAATAATAGCGGGCGAAGGTGAAGATCCCGTAGGCGAAGTTCGCACCGACAATGTAGAGCAACGAGAACAAAGCCAGATAGATGAAGGGGCGGTTGCTGAATGTGAGTTTGAAATTCGCCCAAATCGAAGTCTTTTCCTGCTTGATCGCATTTCTGTAGTAACGTTCCCGCAGAAAAATCGCAGGAAGTATGCCCACTCCCATCGAGAACAGCGCCATTAGGGTAATGACCACGCGCGTCCCGAACATCGTGTCCAGTTCGCCCGAAGCCTTGGCGAAGATCGGCAACGTGATGAAGAACCATAGCATGCCATGCACGATGCTCGATCCTTGTTGGAAATACGCGCGGACCGCGCTGAGGCTGGTGCGTTCGTTGGAATCGGGCGTCATTTCCAACATGAGGCTCTGATACGGCACATTCCAGCAACTATGCGCGGTAAAGAGCATGAGCCCGGTCACCGTGATCCATGTAACCATCATCGTCTGGCTCCAATCCACTTGCACGAAGTAAACTAACGGAAGCGTGATCCCGATGAGAATTCCGCCGACAAGGATGAACGGCCGCCGCCGTCCCCAGCGTGTGCGGGCATTGTCGGACAGCCAGCCGAAAACGGGATCGCTGATTCCATCCCAGATCCGGAACACCACCATGATGATGCCGACCAGCGTCGGCGAAAGACCTAACAATACTGTAAAGATAGGCACCTGCAGCCGGATCATCGTGAAGGCCGACCACATGTCGGTGATTCCAGCTGCGCCGTATATCAGTTTTTCCTTGAGTGGGATTCTATCAGAAATATTCTCGGGTCGCGTGGACGATGCGTTTTCCATGGGTTTTGAGATTTCAGATGATCTGCCATCCCCATCGGGACTCAAGGTAATTGAACGGGTTGAGTAAGCCCCTCCCGAGGATCATCGTAGCGCGGCGTGGAGGATTTCGACCGGGTGCTGGGCGGTGCGTCCGGTGCCGTCCTTGATCTGATGGCGGCAGCTTGTGCCCGGAGCTGCTACCAATGTTTCCGCCGATGCGGAGCGCACTGCGGGAAACAACACGAGCTCGCCGATCTTTTGCGAGACTTCGAAATGCTCCGCTTCGTAGCCGAATGAACCCGCCATGCCACAGCAACCGGATGGGATCGTGGAAACCTGATAGTTCTCGGGCAGTTCCAGAATTTTCACGGTGTGGGCGAGTGAAGACAGCGCCTTCTGGTGGCAGTGACCGTGAAGTTTGATCGAGCGGCTTTCGGACGTGAATGAATCGGCGGATATGCGTCCGGCATCGATCTCACGGGAGATAAATTCATCGATCAGCAGCGCCCGGCCAGCCAGGGCTTTTGCCGGTGCTTTGAGATGGTCTGGCATGAGATCTGGAAATTCATCACGGAATCCGAGGATGGCCGAAGGCTCGATGCCGATCAATGGCGTGGCATCGGTGATGATGTCCTTGAGCAGTTCGACATTGCGGATGGCGAATTTTTGCGCATCGCGGATCAGACCTTTTGAGAAATGAGCGCGGCCGCTTTCGACATGTTCAGGGATCACCACTTCATAGCCGAGGCGGTTAAGGAGTTCCACCGCCTTGATGCCGACCTGTGTGTCGTTGTAGTTGGTAAACTCATCGCAGAAAAGATGCACTCTTCCGTTAGGATAATTCAATGAACCCGGATTCGCATGCTTCGCGTGCCATGCGGCGAGCGTGGTTTTGTGGAGCGTCGGCAAGCTGCGCTTTGGTGCGAAGCCTGATAGTTGTTTCACCCAGCCAGAGAGGGTGGGGGAGGTGACGATGAAATTGTAGGCCCATGGGGCGAGCGAGGCCAAGCGCATCGACTGGGTGAATCCGGCGATCAAGCGTGAACGCATGGGAACTCCGTGGGTATCGTAGTAGTGTTGCTGCCACTCGGCTTTGAGGCGGGCGACATCCACGTTGGACGGGCATTCAGATTTGCACGCCTTGCAGGAAAGGCAAAGGTCCATCACATCCTTGATTTCGGCGCTGTCCCACGGGTTTTTGACATCGCGTGGATTGGTTAGGACGTGGCGCAGCATGTTGGCGCGGGCGCGGGTGCTGTCCTGCTCGTTGCGGGTGGCCATGTAGCTCGGGCACATGGTGCCGCCGACAAGGTGCGATTTCCGGCACTCGCCGACACCGGTGCAGGCTTCCGCCGCGCGGAGCACGCCTTGGGTGGCGCTGAAGTCAAAGATGGTTTTGTATTCCGCTTCCGCGTGACCGATCTCATGACGGAGATGCGTGTCCATCGGCGGGGTGTCGATAATTTTCCCGGGATTGAGCAAATTGTTAGAATCGAAGGTTTCCTTCACCTTGCGCATCATGGCGTAGCAATCTTCGCCGACCATGAACTTGATGAATTCCCCGCGCAGGCGGCCGTCACCATGTTCTCCTGATAGGGAACCCCGGTATTTTTTCACCAGAATGGCGACGTCCGTGGCGATGTCGCGGAACATTTTCAGACCTTCCGGCGTCTTCAAGTTGAAGAGCGGGCGGGTATGAAGTTCACCCGCACCGGCATGCGCGTAGTAAACGCAACTGATGCCATACTTGTCTTTCATCAGCGAATCGAACTCCGCGATGTAGGAAGGAAGATCCTCAACCGCGACGGCGGTGTCTTCGACGATCTCGCGAGGTTTGGCATCACCTTGCACGATGTTCATCAGGCCTTGGCCAGCTTTGCGGAGATCCCAGACGCGACCGCAGTCATCGCCCCAGAGCACGGGGAATGCATAGCCTAAGCCAGCCGACCGCAGTTTCGCTTCGATCACAGCCATTTTAGCTTCGATATGGGCACGGTCCGCGTGACGGAGTTCTACCACCAACACGGCACCTGGGTCGCCTTGCACGAAAAAGCGGTTTTTCGTATGAGTCAGGTTAGACTTGGTGCAATCGAGGATGTGGCGATCAATGAGTTCGCAACCGAATGGATGATGGCCCATCACGATCACCGTGGCTTTCAGCGAGTCGATGATGTTTTCAAAATGAGCACACATCAGAGCGCCTGCTGGCGGCAGCGGCTCACAGTTGAGCTCGAATTCTACGCCGAGAAACAGCGTGCCTTCGGAGCCCGCGAGCAAGCGGCAGAGATTAAAAGGCTTTTCGGATGTCGGATCGAAAACCGAGCAATCCATCAACTGATCGAGCGCATAGCCGGTATTGCGGCGGGTGACGGTCGATTTCGGGAAATTCTCATGGATCAGCTTGCGGTGATCGCCATTGGAGAGCAGATCTCTGACAAATTGATAGATCCGAGTTTCAAGCGAATCGGGTGCCGAGCTCTTGGCATCAAACTCATCGCGCGAAAGCGGGCCGAAGGCGGCTTGCGAACCATCACTAAGGTATCCCCTAGCGGAAACCAAATGTTCGCGGGTGGTGCCGTAAACGATCGAGTTCGCACCGCATGAGTTGTTTCCCACCATGCCACCGACCATCGCGCGATTGGCGGTGGAGGTTTCCGGAGTGAAGAAAACGCCGTGTGGTTTCAGATAGAGATTGAGCTCGTCACGGATCACGCCCGGTTGCACACGGACCCGGTGAAGCGCCGGATCGTAATCCAAAATTTGGTTCAAGTGCCTTCCTATATCGACGACAATGCCGTTGCCCACCACCTGGCCTGCGAGTGACGTGCCCGCCGCGCGCGGGATCAGCCCGACTGATTGCTGGGTCGCGAACTCTAATAATTTCCGAATGTCTTCCTCGGATTCTGGTACCGCGACAGCCAACGGCATTTCTTGATATTCTGAGGCATCGGTGGAGTAAAGACGCCGCATCGCCTCATCAACATGAAGCTCGCCGTCGAGCCTAGCGGCTAGTTCTTCAAGCGATGTTCGGTGATTTTTCATTAGAGGATTCGGTTCTCGCGCATGACTTGGGAATACCACCGGGCGGAGAATTTTGGCGTTCGTTTCTGGGTTTTATAGTCCGTGTGGACAAGACCGAACCGCGTGCGGTAGCCGTCCGCCCATTCGAAGTTGTCCATGAAGGACCAAAGAAAACAACCTTTCACTGGCACACCTTCCGTTAACGCTCGGTGCAATTCTATCAGGTTATGGCGGATGAGATGGCAGCGGTGGAGGTCGTTCACCTCGCCCTTGACTGGATCGGTATCGTGGTAGCCCGCGCCGTTTTCCGTAATGTAGAGCGCCTTTACTCCATATATCTCGTGGGCCATCCGCATGGACCAATACAGGCTTTGCGGAAGATGCCGGATCCACGCCGCGTCGGCCGCCGGATAGTTCGAGGGCCACGGCAGTTCCTCGGGTTTCCCGTTCTTCCCGGCGCGTACGAAGTAGCCGGTGTAGATGTTCTGGCCGAGGAAATCCGTTTGTTGACAGATGATGTCAAAATCACCCGCTTCCACTTTCGGGGCATTGCGTCCGGCGGATTTCAGATAGGAGTCGGAGTAGTATCCCTGATAGATCGGATCGAGTGTCCGCAGGTGTTTGTTGATGAAGTAAGTTTTTGCTGCCGCGATGTCATCAGGGAGTTCGGTGAATGGCACGCCAACGACAGTGTTATCGGAAAGACCGACGACCGCGCCCCGCCCGCCATGCTCACGCACCGACCGCACGCCTTCCCCATGGGCGAGCAGCGCGTGGTGATAGGTCTGATTGACGATTTTCGCACCTTCGTTTGTCCCTGGTGCCTTGTCGCCGTTGCCGCCGTAAGCAAAGCCAGTGAAGCAGTCAATCTCGTTGAGCGTGATCCAGCGTTTCACCCGATCTCCGTATGCCTTCACGATGGTATCTGCGTAAGTCCCGAACGCCTCAACGACTCCCCGCACGCGCCAGCCGCCTTCATCCTCCAGCGTTTGAGGCAGGTCCCAGTGAAACATTGTTGCCCACGGTGTGATGTTCTTGGCCAGCATCGCGTCGATGAGCCGGTTATAGAAATCGACTCCCTTCGGATTAATTTTCCCTCGGCCAACTGGATAGATACGCGGCCACGCGATGGAAAACCGATAGTTCTTTACGCCTAACTCTGCCATCAAAGCGAGGTCATTCTCGTAACGGTGATAATGATCACAGGCGACATCCAGAGTGTCACCGTTCGCCACGTTCCCCGGCACGCGAGCAAACGTGTCCCACACCGACCAGCCCTTACCATCCTCGAACGCTGCACCTTCGATCTGCGCAGCTGCGGTGGCGACTCCCCAGGTGAATTTCTTCGGGAACCGGAGCGAATCGCCTGCGGGTTTGAGTTTCATCAATCAGGCAATGTGGCGGTTTTTTCGGATAAGTGCAATGCGTTGTTCCACACATTTTGCGGTGCGGAGTGCGTCCTCTGGCGTGTTGAGCGCGTAGTCCACCAGCACGTTGATGGTGGAGGTGGCTACGTGCAGACGGGTATCCGATGAGGCATAGTAGAAGAGCAAGTCTCCGTTTTCTTTCACCACCGCGCCATTGGCAAAGAGCACGTCTGAAACATCGCCAACGCGTTCGTCTCCTTCTGGTGCCAGGAGGTAACCACCCGGGCGGGCGATGACTTTCCATGGCTCCTTGAGATCGCAGAGGAAGGCGTATAGCACGTAGCGCATGCCATCGGCGTTTTCACGCACGGCGTGGGCGAGGTGGAGCCAACCGGCTTTTGTTTTGATCGGAGTGGCACCTGGGCCGACCTTGGCTTCTTTGATCGTGTGATAGACGCGTTCTTCCATCACGACTTCCTTGGCGATTACAGCACCATCCATGGTGTCTGCGAAGCCATAGCCGATGCCACCTTTGCCCCCTGCGTGCATGAAAAATTCCATCGGGCGGGTGTAGAGCAGATACTTGCCATCCACGAATTCAGGATGCAGCACGACGTTGCGTTGTTGGGCCGAAGGAGTCACGAGGTCCGGCAGGCGGTCCCATTTGACGAAGTCCTTGGTGCGGACGATACCGCAGGAGGCGAGAGCGGCGGAGGTGTCGGATTCCGATGATGATGGGTCCTTTTTCTCCACACAGAAAGTGCCGTAAATCCAGCCGTCTTCGTGGCGGGTGAGGCGCATGTCGTACCAGTTGGTTTCCCGGTCGTCGTTCTCGGCGAAAACCAGTGGCTCATCGCGGAATACGAAATTGTCGGTGCCGCCTATGGACTCTGCGATGGCAAAAAATGACTTGCGGTCGTAACCTTCGATGCGGGTAACTAACAAAATCTTTCCTTCATGTTCGATGGCACCGGAGTTCAGCAGCGCGTTGACGCCCAAGCGCTCCATGCAATAGGGATTGCTCTTTTCGTCGAAGTCGATGCGCCAGTCCAAAGGTACGTGTTGGGCCGTGAGCACGGTGTTTTTGTAGCGGTTGAGGAATCCGCTATCGTATCCAGGATCGATCGCGTTAGGGCGTTCGGTGAGAGTTTTGTGAGCGGCACGGAGGCGCGCTGCCCGGGCTGCGAATGTTTCAGTTCCAATTTTCATGAGTCAGTTATTTGCGAGATGATTTAGCGGATTTTACGAGATGCACGGCGCAGCCTTCGTAGTCGCCCATTTTCGGTAGGACCAGTTCGCCATCTCGGATGACCGGGGCTTTCTTGCCGGCGTGTAGGGCGCCGATGATCGTCCAATCGCCCTTTGGCAATGGGATCGTGAGTTTTTTCCTAGGTGCGTCCGCGAAGGTGTGGACGATTGCGAGAGCCTCGCGCCCGTTGCGCGCGACTCGCAGAACCGATTGCCAGCCGAGTGGGCGGCGATAACTGGTTTGTTCGGGGCCGCTGCGATGCGATACGCCATCAGCAATGATCGGCGCGACTTGGCGGTAGAGGGTTTGCGCATCCAGAGCGATGGCCCACTGGGATTTGCTGAGATTGTAAACATCACCCGAAATGCACATGCGTCCGAGAAATGTGCAGGTAAGCGAGTAAACGAGCCGTTTATCATCGTCGTCCGGGCGCAACACCGCCCAGATCTGATTCGCGCGCGCAGGCACGAGGCGCTGCACATTGTAGGCGAGAATTGGGATATCTCGGGTTTCGTGGGCGTCGGAAAACGAATACATCGACGCGAGTTCGAGCATCGATGGCTCAAGCCTCATTCCGCCAGACGAACAGATCTCGATGACGAGATCCGGCAGCTCGCGGCGGATTCTTTGGAAGAACTCGCGCACGCCTATCAGGTGCTGGCGAAGTCCTTCTCCCAGTGATTCAGCGCCGTCGGCACCAAGGCCGATCGTTTCGTTGTAATCCACTTTCATATAGCCCATGCCAGCATCGCGGAGCAGGCCGATCACGCGCTCTGCGAGGAAATCATGCACCCACGGGTCGCGGAAATCCCAGAACCGGCGGCTGCCGACGTTAATCACGCGGCCATCGCGGTGGAGATGGTGGGAAGCTTCCTCCCAAGCTTTTGATCCTTTGTTAGCGACTTCGAATTCAAACCAGATCCCGGGGATCAAGCCGCGCTCGCGGATGGCGTCGCAGGTCGCACGCAGTCCGTGTGGGAATTTTGTTGAAGCGACGATCCAGTCACCGTTTTCCTGCATGCGTTCGGTCGGGCGCTCCGCCCATCCGTCGTCGATGACCAGGTATTTCACCGCAGAGCCAGCGAGACGGTCTGCCAGAGCAATGACGTTGTCGTGGTCCGGATGGCCCCAGGTGGTGCACCACTCGTTGAAAATGATTGGTAATTGATCTTCGATCGCGGGTGCGTCGAAACGGTGGCTGGCGGTGAGTCGTTCGCATGCTTCATCGAGTGGACCTTCGACGACGGTAACAATCGCTTCCGGAGTGGTGAACGATTCACCGTTAAGAACCGATTTCCACCAATGCCCGAACTCGCGATCTGCTAGGCCTCCGGAGAGTTGGACGAAATCATCCTGACGATAGACTTCCATCTGCCAAGAGCCGAGCCACGCGATCTGTGCAGCCCAGGTGACACCGATTTCAGTGTCTTCGATAGCGGCAAATGGAAAATATCCGCGGGTTGGCATGGACCCTACCTGACCAAATCGTTCGGACCTGACGCCGTAAGCAGTCCAAGACGGTTCTAGGTGCATTTGTTCCAAAGGAACCGATTCGATTTTCCCTTCACCCGACCAATAACTTCGGGCACGGTGCATCACAAGTCTGTCAGGTGCCTCATCCGCTGCGAACGGAGTGATTCCGCCTAACGAAAAACTCGCGAGCATTTCAAGAGTGAGCGGAGCGCCCGATTGGTTTACAAACTTCGTGCTCATGCGCACGGCCCGTTCGCCATCCACCCAAGCAATCACGTGTTCGCAATGAAAACCCTGCGGGCTCTCCATCACGGTGACGACCTTATTTTTCGTCACATCCTGTCGGAGAAACTTCAAGCCAAGCGTCGCCTCGCTGTTGCGCATCGTGCGGGCGTTGCCAAACGCACCGATCATCGAGTCATCGGCGAGACGCACTTGGACAAGCGAGTCAAGTTCCCAAGCCGGTTTCGAATCATGTACCCGCAGTGCCGGATCTTCGGGATCATCGAGGAAGGCGCGATGTTTCGGGATTTTCTTGGAGAGCGCCTTCGGGACGAGCTGTAGCTGCACGCGTCCGGATTCGGAATGAATATGATAGATCGCTGTGATGTCGGAAAAGGTGAAGCGGGCGAGCTCCTTGACTTGGGATTTCATGGTTTGGCGGGAAGATTTGTTTCCAATACGAAAGGCCCGATGTCCGGCTTGTCTTTACTGCGTGTCTTGCCGAAGTAGTCCGCCCCGATGTCGGGAATTGCCAACCCAGCCGCACGAAGCGGGCTGTCAGAAGTGACCGTGAAGCCGCGTTTTCCCAGAATCCAGTCCTTGAGCTCGAGACCCGGAGAAGCGAGGATATTGCTCGCTTGTTCCCCCGCAAACTTGGGAACGCTGCCATCGAGACAGGCATAGACGTTGTGATCCTGCACAAGCCCTTCATTCTTGTTGATCGAAGTGACGGGTTTTCCGGGAGGGGCGACCATGATATTGTTGAGAATCCGCATGTTCCTGGCATTATTACCGAAAATCTGGCCATCTTTCAGGAACGGGTGCTTGTTGTTATCATAAGCAAGGTTATGAACCACATCGACGTTGTTGGATTTGAAGGAATGGATGCCGGAGCCGCCATTGGCAAACACCACGTTGTTCGCCACAAGTGAGCGACCACCATAGGGCTTGCCGCCGCCTCCGCCAAAGGCTTGCGAATTCATGAAATCATCGAGAATGATGCCATTGCCATCGGTGAACTTCCTCTTCGACGGGTCCTTGCGGTTGGAGTGGAAGAAGGGAACATTTTCATAGTTACCGAAGGAAATGTTGTTGCGGACGATGATCTTGTAGTCGGTTGATTCATCGCAGGCGGTTGGCTGATAGACTGATATTCCGCTATTCGCATAGGGCGACCAGAATCCGCATCGATAGACCACATTGTTTTCAAAGGTGAGGTAGTCCACATGGTTGGCGAAAATTCCTCCACCGCTGCAATCGCTAACCACGCAATCGCGGACCGTGATGTGGTGTGGGTTGGACTTGGTTTGTGACTTCAGATCAATGCCGATACCATTGCCGCAGGTGCGCGGATTCTTCAAGTTGCTCATCTCGCGCATGGCTTCCTCCATGGTGACGTTCTTGGCATTGCCGATGACCCGGAAGTTGCGGATCTCAATGTAGCTGGCTCCGGCGATCTTGATGGCTTCCCATGCTCCGTTGTTGTGAAGCGTGACCTTTGCGCCAGGAGCCGGCGCGTAGATGATGGGCTTTCCCGGTTCACCGGAGCGTTCGATGGTTAGCGGTGTTTTCCCGTTCGGGGCTTCATATTCGCCCTCCGCGAAGAGGATCACATCGCCCGGCAGGCTGAGGTAGGCCGCCCGTTGCGGCGAGACGGGTGTTTCCGGAGTGAGTCCCTTGGCCTTCTTGTCGCTTGTGGGAGCCACGTAGATCACCCGTGTGATGACTGGAATGGCTAGTGACGCGGGTGGCTCGGCAAATGCTTCAGGCATCATCGGGCCTGGTTTTGCTTCTTCAGCCTTGGGCAATACCGCAGGTTGTTCGCCGGTGAATTCGGATCCCGGTTCAGGGGTTGCCTTGACCTTGGCCGTGGCGGGCGGTGGGGTGGCAGTTTCCGCACCGTTGCAAGGTGCTAGAGCTGCTAGCATGCAAACGGCAGCGAATGAATAAAGGGATTGGAATTTCACGGGATTTTGTTGATTGATTGAATGAAACGATTTTAGGCGGAAATGAGATTCTGAAGGTAGGGAATTTCTTGTTTGTAAAACTCGAGCACGTCTTCTTCGGAAACATGCGGCTCCAGCGAGACCCAACCCTGATAGCCGTCACGCTTCAAGGCGCGAACGATGGCATCCACGTTGAAGGCGGCGTCCGGTAGGGGCACATAACCGATGAAATCCCTAGTGCTTTCACGCATGGTGGAGCCTTGATGAACGCCCGCAATCGCGCTGTTGTAGAGGCATCCGCCTTTGAGGTGGACGTAGCGGATGTGCTTCTTGATCACTTCATAAGCATGGGGAAATGGTTCGAGGCCCGCATGATAGTAGTTGCATGGATCATACTGAGTGCCGAGGCCGGGTGAGTTCACGCGTTCACAGACCCCTGCGACGTTAGCGGGGATTGCGGAATCGTCGTGAGCTTCGTTTTCGAGGGTGATCACGATGCCCTTCGATGCCGCGTATTCCGCTGCGGGTTTTGCGGCATCGCCCCAGATCGAGAGAGGGATGCCGACGTTGTAGGTGTTCACGAGTTTTGCACCTAACATCTCGGCTGCATCCACCGCGCCTTTGAGCGCCTCGGTGTAGCGTGCGCCTCCGCCAGCGGCGAAACATAGGGGGGCTGCCCAGAAACCGAGGGTGACACAGACGACTTCGAATCCACGCTCGCGCACGAGTTTCGCCGTGCCAGCGACGTCGCGTTTTTCAAAGCGTTCGTCTTCCTCAGGCGTGCCGCCGCCGGGGATGTTCCATGGCCAGAGTTCGATCGCTTTAACACTGTGGCTGTCAAGCACGTCGAGGATTTGTGATAGGGAATGGGTGCCGGAGAGTTGTTGGCAGTTGATCGCGAGTTTCATGGAATTATTTCAAAAAATCGGCAGGTGTGGGGACTGCCAAGGTGCTGGCATTCTGTTTCAGGGCATCGAGAAGCAGTGCGTCCGTTAGGCATTCGTCTTCCGAAGGGCTGTGCTGTGTTTTGTTAAGCAGGCACTGGGAAAAGTGCTCGAACTCGCGGCGGTAGTTGTCGTAGTGCGCGAGGCCGGCGTCGTCCTTGGTATTGAGGATGTATTGGCCTCCTTCCTCGCTGTTACATTCGAGGATGGCACCGGGGGTTTGATAGAAGAGGTCCTTGACGGTCAGATTTCCCTTGGTGCCGTAGAAATTCACATATTGCGCATCGTGCGCGAAGCTGGTGACGAAGGTGCCGGGTGTCCCCTTGTCGGTGATGAAGCAGGACGCGGTGGAGTCTGCAATCTGAGACCCCGGTGGGGAGAAGGTGTTTTTGTTGAGCGGTAAAACTTGTGCGATGCGTTCGCCGAGAATTTCGCGGATTCCAAATGCTAGATAGATGCCGACGTCGAGCAGTGGGCCACCACCGGTTGGATCCGTGTAGCGCCAACCACCGGGCGCGTTGGGTGGATAATACTTGTGACAGGAGTATGAGAAATTCGAGGTGACGC
>JBDTNJ010000108.1:0-2084 GCA_039933825.1 Luteolibacter sp. | reverse complement strand
AATATTCGACGTGCGCCGTGTTCTATATGGGGCCGCGGAGCACCGACGGCCCTACGTGCGCCTGTGAAGGTGCAGACATAGCGGGGTGCAAGTCCCCGTCAGGCGGTGGGTTTGCCCGCCTGTGACCGAAGACTACTGCGTTTTGGAAACAAGATGTGGGGAGCCGTCGGAGGTGAATCATCAGTCCGTAACAGAAAGGTCACTTATGAAATGAAGCGATCCGTGAACTCGATTCGGCCGAATGAGTTGGCGAGCCCCCGTAGGGACGGCGAAGTCCGCACCGTGGCCCACGCCAGGATTTCCTGGAACTTCCGCAAGGAAGATTGGCCGCAACGGTGTGCGAGGTGAACAGACAAAACACGCAATCAGGTGAAATGTTCATTGTATGAACTCGGCGGTAGTTGGAGACGGAATGATGAGAAGCGTCTGCACAATAAACAGGGAAACCCTACCCGGGAGACACGGTGTTCAGTGCCTTAGGTACCAAGAGCCGGCCGGGAGGGAGTCAGAGCCTCTGTAGTAGCGATGATTCGAGTAATGATCGAGGAGCCAAGGGAGGCAGGAAAGTGGATTGGGTATGGGACAAACTAAGGACACAAAATCAGCGTCAGTGACGGTGGCAACACCGGCTAAACAAGCTGAAGACACCCGATCCCACTGGGATTGGGTGGAACCGACAGTTTGGACTGACCCAATGCTAGCGCGGCTCAGGCAGAGTGGGCCGGGAACCAAGTGGTTTAGTCTCTGGGACAAAGTCACGGCGTTACGCAATCTGGAGGCAGGCTTCTGGAGCGTGTGGCGCAAGGACGGAGCTCCTGGGGTTGATGGACAAACCGTGGCCGGTTTTGAAGCCCAATGGCCGGAGCATATCCGACAGTTGAGCCAGGAACTGTGCCTGGGGAGGTATGAGGCGGCACCGGCGCGGCGGAAGTGGATTCCGAAGCCGGGGACGGTGGAGAAGCGGCCATTGGGTATCCCGGTGGTACGCGACCGAACCGTCCAAGCCGCATTGAAGCACGTGCTCGAACCGATTTTCGAGCATGATTTTGCGCAGCAGAGCTATGGGTTTCGCCCGGGGCGGGGCTGTCCAGAGGCGGTGAAAAGGGTGGAAGAGTTGCTACGCCAGGGTCATACCGTGGTGGTGGATGTCGATCTGAAAAGTTACTTCGATACCATTCCTCACGAACGGTTAATGAAGAAAATCCAAGAGCGTGTGGCCGATGGGAAAGTGCTGGAGTTGATCCGGCAATATCTCAAAGCAGGCGTGCTGGATGAACTTCGAGACTGGCAGCCGACGGAAAGCGGTACGCCCCAGGGTTCGGTGATCAGTCCGTTGCTCTCAAATATTTACCTCAACGAACTGGACCACGCGGTGGCAGCCCGAGGATGGCAAATGGTGAGATATGCGGATGATTTCGTGGTGCTCTGCCCAGACAAGGCACAAGCCGAGGCGGTATTAAATTATCTGCGGCAATGGACCGAGGCGGCGGGGTTAACGCTGCATCCGACCAAGACGCGGGTGGTGGATTACGGCCAAGGTGAGGGTTTTGATTTTCTGGGGTGGCATTTCGAAGTGGGTCACAAATGGCCGCGAACCAAAAGCCAGAAGAAGCTCCGGGATACGGTGCGTGAAAAGACGCCCCGCAATTTGGGAGTGAGTCTGGCCACGGCCATTGAAAGCCTGAATCGGAGTCTACGGGGATGGTGGGCATATTTTGGCGCGAGTCCGAAAAGTCGGCTGCGCCGAGAAGATGAGATTATCCGTCGTCGATTGCGCGCGCTGTTACGCAAACGTGCCAAACGTCCCGGATCGGGACGGACACTGAAAGATCACCATCAATGGCGGAACCGCTGGTTTGCCAAGCAGGGCTTGTTCAGTCTGGAACATGGTTCTTGCGAATACGGCTAGCCTCACAGTAGACCCCACTGACTGGAAAGCCGGATGCGGGAAATCTGCTCGTCCGGTTTGGAGGGAGGGGTGACCGGAGACGGTCATCCCTACCCTATCTCTGGTTACGCAGGGCGGGCTTCGCCGCCGGTAGGGCCGTCGGTGCTCCGCGGCCCCATATAGAACACGGCACTCG
>JBDTNJ010000107.1:0-5284 GCA_039933825.1 Luteolibacter sp. | reverse complement strand
TGGATTGATTGCTCGCAGGCCGCTCCTCTGATCGCGCAGACAAATGGGTCCGGCGTGATAACAATCATTGATGAAATGAATGGAGACATCGTTTCCATGATAACATCCGCGATTGATCATTACGGCCAGGTTCGCTTTAGCACAGACGGAAAAATAATCTTCGTCGGCCCATCATATGCAAGCGCGGCAGACGGATTTTTCTGCGCGTTTGACGCCACAACAGGGGAGGAACTGCTTCGCATTCCATCCAAAGGAATGTTTCAAATATTGCGCGGTGGCGATGCCGCCCTGATGATCAACGATGATGACACGATCACGCTAATCCTGACGCGCGAAAATATCGTTGTGAAAAAATGGCCGGCGATTCCCACACTGCTGGGTGGGGAATATTATCGCATGGATGTCGCGACTGATGAATCCACGGCGCTGATTCTTGGGAGCAAGAAGGCATATTACTTTGATCTTTCGGGAAAGTATAACGAATATGAAATTGTGAGCGTTCCCGTAAAGGACCCATCTCAACTTGCTGCACAGCAGAGAGTTCCGGGCTACGAAAAGTGCCGCTTTCCCGGCACGCCCTGCAGTATGTGCAGCAGCTTTCCGTACCTCGCCTGCGCGATTCAGAGCTTTGTTACCCCCTCGCCGACGGTCTCTGCGACTCCCACCGCCTCCTACACTCCCACCGTTTCTGCCACCGCATCCTTCACGCCGTCGGAATCTCCCACGGACTCAGCGACCCCAAGCGCTTCAGCTTCACCAACACACGCGATCATGCGAATTCATGTCGTGGATGCGATTCTTGGATATACGGCATCATCAGCAGAGGTGGATGCAAACGGCGACGGGCACATAGATTCGGCTGATGTTGTAAAGTCCGCTAACGGTCGCTAATCAGCAGCCTTTTCCGTACGGAGAAAGCCGCACTCAGGGGTAACTATCATTTGACACTTTTTCGCCGATGGATCGCAGTTTAATTTCTACCGCGATACGCCGTTCGGTTTCTATGACCGGAGGGCAAAGATTCACGACTGGGAAACTCCATTCCGAACGGGAAACCGATCATGTACAAAGCTGCGTTAAAAATAACTCAGAATGCAGGAGTCGTAACAATTTCCGTATTTCTGGCAGCGACGTGCGTGGTGCACGCTGGCAGCCTCACGCCGCCCGGCGCGCCGGCCTCCACCATGAAGACGTTGGCGGAGACCGATCCCGGAAAACCGATCCATCAATCGGACCTGCCCTTTACCATCAGCACGCCCGGCCATTACTTCATCGTGGAGAATTTGACGTTCACGACCCTCAACGCGAACGCGATCACCATCGCAGCGGATGACGTCGAACTTGATTTCAAGGGCTTCACGGTGACGGGTCCGGGAAAGACCGCTGGCGCAACAGGCACTGCGGTCTTCGGATCAGGCGCGCATTCCCACGTGGTTGTCGTGAACGGAGGAGCCAGGGGATTCCGGAGTGTTGGCGTCGCCCTGGGAACTTTTACGGATTCGCGCATTCAGGATATCACCAGCGTCTCGAATGGCGTCGTCGGAATTACAGCAGGATCAAATGGCATCGTCAGGAATTGCATCGTTGAAGGAACCGGCAACGGTGACGGTGCTATTGGAATCGGTACGGGAGCCTCCTGCCTGGTGTCGGGCAATGTTGTAAAGAATACCATCGCAACCGGTTCGGTCCTCGCGACGGGAATTAACGCCGGTGCGGATTGCACTGTGCAGGATAACACCATTGTGACTGTCACCGGGGGAATTTCTGCCGGCAACGCCATCGGCGTCAATGGCGGTACCGGCAGTTCCATCATCGGCAACTCAATCACCGGTTGTGTGTCGTTCGATATTTCAAGCGCGAGCGGGATAACGGCCACCATCACCAGCGGCACCAAGTCCGGGGCCGTCACAGGTATTTCGCAGGGGCGATCGATCCGCCGAAATACAATCCAATCCGTCACCACCGTGGGCAGCGGCGCAGCCAGTGGGATAGACCTTGTTGTGAGCACGATTGCCACAATCTCCGACAACACGTTGATATCGGTCTCGAGCGGGAGCGGGCTCGCCTATGGAATCAAATCGGTTTCCGCTGGATTTGATGGTGTCAATTATACGGGGAACCATATCGAGGGTATCTCGACGTCGACGGGATCCCTTGCCAGAGGAATCAGTGGAAACGGTGCGTCCCACTGCGCCAACAACTTCATCCTGGGAGTCGCCGGCGGGGCCGTGAGTAGTGCGGATGGAATTAGCGTGGGCGGCGGATCGGTCGTAGAGAACTGTCAGGTTAAAAACATCCATGGCGGAACAGGCGGTGGTCGTACCACGGGGATTTCTGGCGGCACCACGGTGCGCAACAATTCAATTCAAGACGTGAGCACGACTGGAACCATCGCGGCTGGCATCGAAACAAATACCTCCGCCACCGTGACGAGCAACAGTGTCCTAAATATCTCGGCGACCGGCACCAATGCCCAGGCTCGGGGAATCGACGGCGGACAGAACGCGACAGTTCAGGACAATGTCGTCACAACATGCACGGGCACGGGCACCGGCAGCGTGGTTAACATTGTCGGCGGGCTCGGATGCCGGATTATCGGGAACAGCACTGACACAAGCAACGGGGTCTCCTCGACCAGCGTAGGGATCCACGTTTTCGGAAATAACTGCCTGGTGCTTTTAAACAACTGCGGTACCCATACGGGCGGCAGCATCGTCTTCCTTTCAACGACTACGGGAGGCTACGCTGCGGGGAACCACGTGAGGACCGCGGTCTCGGACCTCGGGACGAACACGGAGGCAGGGACAAACCCCACGGCGAATTTGGTGTACTGACTCGCCACCGTAATGTCAGTCAGAGATTCAAATTCATCCTATGCCTTTCCGAGTGTGGGCACGGAATTGCATCTTTCCCGTGTAAAACTTTACCCTCCTCCTGCTTTGAAGAAAAAGTTTTTCGAGACGTCTGCCTCAGAACACTCACCTTAAGCAAACTGCTCACGTTGTTGCAGGCAAGGCACGCACATTGCCAGACATCCCAGTAGGAGTGGACCCCACGTTCCACTTATTCGCGCAATGTCCCATTGCCTACTTTCTATAACACCCGCCGGATTTGGTCCGGCGGGTGTTGTTATTGTCCCCTGTCGAGCGGGTGGACCCTGAGGTTTTCACAGTGCATCTCCTGAGCGGCCCGGCATTTGACTGTTCCAAACGCCTGACTTAGCGATCCGTAGCCTTGGGGACTTCCTGCTTTTACGGAAGCCTGTTGATTCGCGTAATCGTTTTCATAATGCTGGAACCTTGTACAAACAAGGGGGTCTTTAACGCCTATGTTTTCTTTTGGCAAGGTTTCACCGAATGCTCGTAACAGCAGCCAGACGGGCATCGTTTATTTGCGCATCTCGGAGCACGAAAAGCCCGTCGGCTTCGATTGCTTCGTCACGCGCATCACGCCGAGCGGCATTCGGCTCGCGCTGACCACGACAATTCTTACCACGGTGTCGCAACTTTACGCTCTGAACCGAGCGGTGGAAATCGCGCTGCGGATGCCAGGCGCGCGCGGAATGGTGAAGGCTCACGGTGCGCTCGTCTGTCTTGCCATGAACTTCGTAAAGTCGCAGGCGCCCATGCTTCTTGATCTGGAATTCGTGGACCTGACGGAGCAGGAAGAGCGCGAATTGCGCGACTCAAACCCCAACCTGGTGGTGGCGTAGCACTCCTCGCAGACATTTAATTGCTAGACCCCTAACGCCGAAGTGGCATGATGCTCCCGTGGTTTTCATTTCACGGGAAGAATACATCATGCGAAAAATTTTACTCCTCCTTTTCATGACCATGTTCGCAGGTGCGGCTACTGCCGCGATCAAAAGCGAACCGGTCATCTACAAGGATGGCGACACAACGCTTGAAGGCTTTGTCTCCTACGACGACGCCGCGGCACCAAAGAGCCAACCCGGCATCTTGATCATCCACCAGTGGACCGGCCTCACTGATTACGAAAAGGGGCGTGCGACGGAACTCGCGAAGATGGGATATGTCGCCTTCGCGTGCGACATCTACGGGCAGGGCGTCCGCCCTCCGGCCCCCGATGCCTCCGGCAAGGAGGCAGGCAAATACAAGAACGACCGGAAGCTCTTTCGCCAGCGCCTGAACGCGGGCCTGGAGGAATTGAAGAAGCAGGCCGCCGTCGATCCCACGCGCCTCGCCGCGATCGGCTACTGCTTCGGCGGCACCGGCGCCATCGAACTGGCGCGCTCCGGCGCGGACATCCAGGGAATCGTTAGCTTCCACGGCGGACTCGATTCGCCCACTCCCGCCGACGGGAAGAATATCAATGCGAAGGTACTGATCTGCCACGGGGCGGACGATCCCTTCAACAAGCGCGAAGACGTGGACGCCTTCCAGGCAGAAATGCGCGACAACAAAGTGGACTGGCAGATGGTCTATTACGGAAACGCCGTGCACTCCTTTACGGAAAAGGGCGCGGACGGAAAGCAGAATCCGGGCGCGAAGTACAACAAGGAGGCTGACGAGCGTTCCTGGAAGGCGATGAAGGTTTTCTTTGACGAAGTGCTCGCGAAGCCCATCGCCCGGAAACCAAGCCCCGCTGGTGGGGTCGTCTCCTATCCCGGCCAGGGATTCAACTGATGGACTCGAAGCAGCCCCCCTTCCCGATTGTCAATAGTCAGTACAAGATGAAGGCAGAACCTGTGGTTCGCATCGGCATCGTGCTCGCGCAGGATGCGAAACGCGAAATGCAATTTTCCGTTCCATCGGACGGCTACCGCATCGCGGTGGAGGGCGGCGGGGATGCGCCGCTGGAAAAGGGAACTGTCTATACAGTGAGAGCGCTTGGCGAGGGCATCGCCGTGGAGCCTTCCGTGATCGCCGGGGTTCACGCGTCACTGCGCGTGTCTCCACCCGCGGGAACGAAGCCCACGAAGGCTGGCGATGGAACGCACGTTAAGAAGATCGTCGCAGGCCGCGGCTTCCATTGGCAAAAGAACATCGATCAAACGCTCACGGACGTTTTGGAATTCTTCAGCCAGGGCGATTCCATTGTCATGGTGAACGAGATTCCCATCGAGACCTACCTGACGGGAGTCATCACCGGCGAAATGAGCGGCGATTGTCCGATCGAATTCATGAAGGCGCAGGCGATCGCCGCGCGCAGTTGGCTCCTGGGTCAGCCCGTTGCTCCGCACCCCGGCCAGCCCTACCTGTGGTGCAATGATGACTGCTGCCAGCGCTATCAGGGCACAACCCATATGACTCAACAAAGTATC
>JBDTNJ010000106.1:0-4757 GCA_039933825.1 Luteolibacter sp. | reverse complement strand
GGATGAAGGCGTTTCCAGTGACGTTCCAACCGGTGAAATCGGACTCGAAACTGCCATTGACCAGTGCCACGGCCGCGATCGGAGCAGGGGTATAGACTGCGGTCATTGTGTAGGCAGCATCCATCGTCACGCTGGTGGCGGCGGTGTTGCTGAAGTCGACGCCGTTCTTCTGCCATTTCACGAAGGTGTTGGCCCCGGAATTGGCCGGAGCAGTAAGGCTGACGACAGCGCCATCACTGTAGGTGCGGGTGAACAGGGTGGTCCCGTTGCCATTCGAACTGAGATCGTTCGGGCTCACGGTCACGCTGACGCCCGTGGCGGGTGTGGAGTCCACCGTGAGGGTGCGGGTGATGGCGCCGCTTGGTGCGCCGGTAACGCTGACCTTATCGAGCAGGAGGTCGATGGCGTTGGTGGTCGCGGAGATGTCGGTAAAGCTCAGTGTCGTCAAAAGACTATCTGCCACGAAGGTGAAGCTCTGAGCCGCAAAGTTGTTATTCCCACCGGCGGTTCCGCCCACAGTGACAGTTTGTGTGAGCAGGCTGTTGGAACCCGTCACGTTGACGCTGATCTTTTGCTGTGAGGTGTTATATGCTAGGGCACCGGCATCGAATTTAAGGGTGTAGGTGGCTCCAGAGACGGTCGCGAACGATTGTGAAAGCACTCCATTCGGTGCGGTGTTAGATGCGTTGAAGGATGCGAGCTTGGATCCGTCAGTCGGCAAATAGGGGAGGGCGGACTGGATGATGGTGTTGCCAGTGGTGTTCCAGCCGGTGAAGTTGGATTCGAAGCTGCCATTGACCACAAGCTCGGTGGAGGGAGCGCCACTGGAATAGACTGCCGTCATCGTGTAGGCCGCATCCATCGTCACGCTGGTGGCGGCGGTGTTGCTGAAGTCGACGCCGTTTTTCTGCCATTTGACGAAGTTGGTCGCTCCGGAAGTGGCTGGAGCGGTGAGGCTGACCACGGTGCCATTGTTGTAGGAGCGGGTGAACTGAGTGCTGCCATTGCCGTTCGCACCGAGATCGTTCGGGCTGACGGTAATGCTCACGCCATTGGCAGGGGTGGACGCCACGGTGAGCGTGCGGGTGACGACAGCACCAGGGAGACCGATTTTCACGTTATCCAGCAGGAGATCGATACCGGTGGTGGACGCGGAAGTGTCGGTGAACTTCAGCGTGGTCGTCGCGCTGTTGGCGACAAAATTGTAGGTCTTGGGGACATAGAACGAGGTTCCGGCACCGTTGCCGTTGATTGTCTCGGTTAGCGAGAGCAGCGAGGAGCTGCCGATTACGTCCACTTTCAAGCTTTGTGCGTTTGAATTGATCGCAAACACACCAAGGTCGAAGGAAAGCTGATAGGTTTGTCCCGGGGTCGTGGCGAAGTCTTGGGAAATAACCGCATCCGGAGCGAAGTTTCCACCGTGGAGCACCATCAGATTTGCCAAGTCGCTGGCCAGATAAAATGTGTCGGCCGTGTAGGGGATCCGGTTGCCGGTCATGATCCAGCCAGTTTCACCGGATTCAAAGCTCCCATTGACGAGAGTTCCTGGGGCAACGACCGGGGTCACATAAACCGCAGTCATGGTAAAGCTGGCATTCATTGTCACGCTGGTGGCGGCCGTATTACTGAAGTCCGCGCCGTCCTTTTGCCATTTCGAGAAATTCGCAGCGCCGGAAGTGGCCGGGGCGGTGAGGCTGACGACCGCACCATCCGCGTAAGAACGGGTGAATTGGGTGGTGCCATTGCCGTTCGATCCGAGATCGTTCGGGCTGACCGTGATGCTCACTCCGGTAGCAGGGGTGGAGACAACCGTGAGAGTGCGGTTGACGGCCGCGGCACTTGTGGTGACCGAGACCTTGTCGAGCAGGAGGTCCGCATTGACCGGAGTGGTGGAAACATCGGTGAGCGTGAGAATGGTGGATGCGCTATTTGCCACGAAGGTGAAGCTAACGGGTGTCCAGGCGGGGGTGCTGGCCCCTGTTCCGAGTAAGGAGACAGTTTGCGCAACCAAGGAACTGGCTCCGTCCACAGCGACTTGCAAACGCTGCTGGACGTTGTTCCCTCCGAGAACCCCGACAGCGAGGGAGAGCGTGTAGCTTTGCCCGCTAACTGTCGCAAACGATTGGGAAAGGATGGCGTTAGGGGTGCTGGATCCGGGGTTGAGAATCATCAACTTGCTGCCATCGTAGGGGACGTAGTTGGCATCCGCTAGGTAGTTGAGGCGGTTGCCGGACATGGTCCAACCGTTTTCCCCGTCTTCGAAACTGCCATTAACCAGTAGCCCCGGAAGGACGACCGGCGTGACATAGACCGCTGTCATGGTGAAGCTGCCATTCATCGTCACGCTGGTGGCGGCTGTCGCACTGAAGTCCAGTCCGTCTTTCTGCCATTTCGAGAAAACCGTAGCACCGGATGTGGCAGGTGCGGTTAGGTTGACGATGGCACCATCGGCATAGGAGCGGGTGAACTGGGTCGATCCGCCGGAGTCACCATTCAAATCGTTAGGGGTGACCGCAACGCTCACACCGGTGGCAGGCGAGGAATTCACCGTAAGGATGCGCTGGCTGGTGGGCGGCCCGTTGACGCGCACGTTGTCGAGGTAGAGATCGAGAGCGACGGTTGATGTGGAAGTGTCGGTGAAGCTAAGCGTCGTCGTCGAGCTATTCGCGATGAAAGGGAAACTTTGGGCGCTCCATTTGGGGACTCCGTTGCCGTTGCCCGTAGCGGTGATGAGTTGGGAAAGCAGGCTGCCTGAACCGGTGACGTTTACCTGAAGTCTTTGTGAACTTGAGTTGAACGAATAGACCCCGACGTCGAAGGCCAGGGTATATGCCGAACCGGGGACGGTTGAGAAAGTCTGCGTCAAGACTCCGTTAGGTGTCGAGTTGCTGCCATTGAACTCGGCTAGGGCGGTTCCTTGGGTCGCTGCGCTGGACGAGAAAATTCTGAGGTTGCCCGCGGTGGTCCACGGCGGGGCTCCCGCTTCAAAACTGCCGTTGACCAAGGCGTTTGTGGTCGGTCCTGCGGCACCATAAACCGCGTTGAATGTATGGTTCCCATCGGCTAACACACTGATATTGAGACTTGAGCTGAAATCAGCGCCATTTTTCTGCCATTTGAGGAAACTGTTGGCTCCTGCGGTGGCTGGAGCTGTCAGGAGCACCGTCGTGCCGTTTGCGTAGGAACGGGTGAAATTGGTGGTTCCCGTGCTGTTTCCACCGACGTCGACCGGTGACATGGTGATGCTTGCGCCGCTGGCTGGAGAAGAAGTCAGAGTGAAAGTGCGGAGCAACTGCGGAGTTAAACGCACGTTGTCCAGGACCAGATCGAGATTGTTGCTGGTGGTGGAGACATCGGTGAAGGTGAGCGTTGTCGCCGCACTGTTTGCAACGAACGCGAAGTTTTGCGGCACCCAGCGCGTGGCTCCACCGCCCAAGCCGGTCACCGTAACGATTTGAGAGAGCAAATTACCGGAACCGGCGACCGAGACATTGAGTCGCTGGTCGCTGGTGCTAAATCCGAAGACACCTGCGTCGAACGTCAGTTGATAGGTCTGGCCGACCGTGGTCGAGAAAGTTTGGGATAGAATGCCGTTGGGTGGGGATTGTCCGGTGTTGAATGCAACCAGTTTCGCGCCGTCGGTGGGAAGATAGGACGGGGAGGTTTTGATTTCCATGTTGCCGACAGTGGTCCAACCGCTGAAGTCGGACTCGAAACTACCGTTTGTTTGCGCGTAGATGGCGAATAAGGCGGTGGTGCCTGGAGCAATTGTGTTTTGGGCTGCCGTCCGGTCACGCACTCCGCTGACTGATACCGTGTAAACCGTGCCAACCACCTGGGTGCCGGTAGTAAGGGTCACATTCCGCTTGGTGGAATCCAGCACCGCTGCGGAAATCGACAGGCCGTTGTTCGCGCTGTAATTTCCCAAAGACGCGGCGGCATCCTCCACCGGTTTGCTGAAGGTCAGGACGACATGCGTCAGGTCGGCTTGTGGAGTTGCGCGAGCGATCGCAGGTGGATTTGCCGTTCCTTGTGGAGAGATCACGGTGGTGATGCCAGGCAGCCAAGCAGCTGCAACCTTGTCATAGCCGGCTAGATTCGGGTGGACTCCTTCGTTGAGATCACTGGCCGTAAGGGCGCCGTGCAGATCGATCAGCGATACCTGTCTCCCTAGCGAAACCTGCTCGCTGACCAGCGCTGGAAGTGATAGATTGAAAGCGTTTTGATTGGCTTCCATGGTCGCATTGTCGGACCGGAAAAGGAGTGTCCCCAGCACAATCTTTGAATAGGGACGGGATACCGAGAGTTCCGCCAGCAGATTCTTTATCCGATCCTGGCAGACGGAAAGCGACGTGCTCAACGAGAAATCATTGGTTCCGATCATCAGCAGGATCACATCCGGATCCTCAACCTGGCTAAACCAACTCGGGAATTCATTGCGGATGTCGTTGATGCGGTAGCCGCCGTGGCCTTCATGATTTTTATCCGGCAGTACTCCCGGGTTGTTTGAATCCGTCTGGGTCCCCACGAAATCCACATTGTAACCGGCGCTTGTCAGCAGCGAGTAAAGCCTGTTGCGGTAGCCCCCATCGGTAGTGAAACCAACACCGCCTAATCCCTTGGTGAGTGAGTCGCCCAAGGGCATGATCCTCACAGTGGCTTGGGCGCTACAAATCGTAGTGCCAATAGTTGCAAACAGGAACATGCCACAGGCACGAAGGAGCAATTTGAGCGATTTCATATACGGGGGGTGGGGG
>JBDTNJ010000105.1:0-10499 GCA_039933825.1 Luteolibacter sp. | reverse complement strand
ATCCTGATAGGTGACCCGGACCGCGCCGAGGGTTTGCAAGGTGGATTTGTCGATTGGGCCTTTGACTCTCCAATCCGGTTGTTGGTCCTTGGTGGCATAAGTCCACGCGTATTTGACCAGCTCATAGGAATCGGACTCGGCTTGGGTGAGGCGCCGGGCCTCCTCGGTTTTGTCCGTTGCCGTGTTATAAGTGGTGCCGTAAGAACCGAGGGTATAGGGATATTTGTAGTTCCATGGTTTGACCACCTCGTCTGCCACGAAGCCGGTGGCGTGGCGATCATCGCTCGGGCCGAAAAACGGCATCACAACGTAAGTCTGTGGTTTCCACCCCCATTTGCCGAACGTCTCGCTGAAATCCGCTTCGGATTTCGGCATGTTCCATTTGCTGGCCACGTCGAAAAATCCGAGGCCGCCCACCGTGGTGTTTGTTATAAATCGGAGCGTCTCGTCTCCAGCGCCGGACCAGCGGCCTTGGAGCACGTGGTTGAGGGCGCGGCCTGGGTAGATGATGTTGCGGGTGAAATCGTTGATGGAGTTGCGGACGGGCTTGGGGACCATGGCCCGGTAGGCGCGGCCGGTGGGTTGCATCACACCAATTAGAAAGCCCTTGTTCGCCGCCCACATCGCGCGGTTTACGGGTTCGATGGGATCTGCCATGACGTCTGGCACGGGTGTGCGGCTTTGGGCTAACGTTGGCGAAGTTTGGGCTTCCGGCTTGGTCCACGAGCAAGCACCTAGGAGACCCGTCATGAAAATGAATGACAAGCGCCGGGGTGAACGGAAAAATTGGTAAACTTGGAGGGCCATGGTTGAAAGTTGAAGCGCCGACAAACTAGTCTGCTTGTTTTCCACGTAAAGTGCTGATGTGAACGTTTTTGGCGAACCAGCCTATTGGCAATCCTTCAATGCAGCACACCTTGCGCCGGATTGATCACAAAAACCACTCCCCTTCAGCAGTTGGTCCGGCGACTTGTCGTCTGATCCATTTGAGGACCCTGAGTTCTCAAAGTTAAAATCGCCAGTTCGGGAGGACATGCAAAGCGGACACGAGGCCCCGAGGTGCCTACGCCGCGGGTCACGAAGAGCTTGGAATTCCCGCTGGAGTAAGTGCCGTAATTGAAATTTCTCCCGTATTCCACCGTGCGGGGGGCGTATCCGACGAGCGGCACCCGGCATTGTCCGCCGTGAGTGTGGCCGGAAAGCTGCAGAAGGATTTCGCGGTGTGCGGTCATCGTTTCGAAATAATCCGGCTCATGGACGAGGGCGATGACCGGTGTTTTGGCGGAGATTCCCTTCAATGTTTTTTCAGGCTCAGGCTTGCCTTTCCAGATGAAATCCGTGCCGGCGATTGCCAGCGACTCGTTGCGGATAGAGAGCAGGCTGTGCTGATTGATGAGAAACGAGATCCCTGCTCTTTCAAATTGCCGCCGGATCGTGACAGGGTTGCCGTTCCAGCCATCGTGGTTTCCCATCACTGCGAAAATTCCGTGCGTCGCTTTCATTTTTCCAAGCTGGTCGAGCATCGGCTGGATCACCGTGGGATCGCCGCTCATGAAATCGCCAGGGAGCGCGATGAGGTCGAGTCGCTCGTCCCGGACGGACGCAATCACTTTCTCCAGCAGCTCTTGATCATCGTCCGGACGGTAGTGAAAATCCGCGAGAAGACCGATGCGCAGCCCGTCCAGCGCCGGGGGAAGAGATTCGCATCGGATGGCTTGGCGGGTGACGGACAATTGTTTAGGCTCGATCCAGAAGGCATCGACGAGAGATCCCGCAAGGCCCGCGCTGAGCAAGCGCAAGGCGTTGCGACGGTTGAGGCCGCTTGGTTTGAGCGGCGGCATGGCAGCGATTGGAAGCTTCACAGCAGGTAACGTGGACAAGCTTTGTGAAAAGCGGATGAATTTCCGGTGAAAAAACCGTCAGCGGCCTTCACGAATCCGTTCCGCCAGCATCTCGGGCAGGCCTGCGGCGATGATTTTCGCCTGCGTTTTGGCGATGTCGTATTCGATACGCCGGAAGACGATCAACTTCTGATCGAGATCGAAAATAGCGTAGCAAGCACGCCAATCGCCATCGCGGGGCTGGCCGACGGAGCCAACATTGATGAAATATTTCGCGCCATCCTCGATTGTCACCGACTCGGCTGGCACTTCGCTCACCCGGTCCGATTTCATATAGACCCGCGGGACGTGGGTGTGGCCATGAAAGCAGACTTGGGTGAACTGATAGGAGAAATTCGACATCGCATCGAAGCGGTTGGTTACGTAGTTCCAATGCGCCGGTTGATCGAGCGTGCTATGAACGACGGTGAAATCCGAGACCTGCCGGACCATCCGGAGACGGCTGAGCCACAGGCGTTGTTCGCCGGAAAGCTGGAGGCGGGTCCATTCCAAGGCGGCTGCGGCCACTGGGTTCATGCAGTCCAGCGAGTGGGTTCCAGACGCGTCTTCGTCGTGATTTCCCTTCACGGTGGGGCAATCCATGGCGCGGACAATTTCCAGACAGGCGGCAGGATCCGCGTTGTAACCGACCACGTCACCCATGCAAACGTAGTCTGTGACGCCCTGTTGCGAAGCGTCTTCGAGGACGGCCTCGAGGGCTTCTAAATTGGCATGAATGTCACCGAAAAGAGCGATCCGCATGGATTGGGCAGGGAGTGGGGGACAAGATTTGTTGCTTGAATCGATTCTGTCGAGACGAAACCTGAGCTACTATTTGCTGAACCAATCGTCGGGGTTGGCGGGTGTTTGCAAGGGCCTGTTGAAAATGCTTTTTTCAGGAGGCACGGAAAGCGATCTTTCCAAAGATTCCAGTCCGGCAGCCCCTCCATAAACTGGAAAACGCTCGCGGGTCCGCTGCCAGTGGTCCCCCAGGGATTCGTAAGCCTTTTCAGGCGTTCCAAAGAGTTCGATGGCGCGCTGGGCCACATTCAACGAAGGGTTTTCATGCGCCTCAAGAACCAACAACAGAACCAGCAGCGTGGGAGTGCGGTTTTTTTGCTCGGCATAAAGCGAGCGGGCCATGGCAAGCGCCTCAGCTTCTTTGCCTGTGACGCGGGCAAGCGCATAAAATTCGGCGCGGCGGACATAACCCAGGGCCTTGCCTGTGTCAGCGGATTTTCGATAGGCTTCCGCAGCAGCGGCAAACGTTTCGTTCGCATCGCGGAAAGCGGGAAACTTGTTGGCGTCCGATAGCAGGAATCCGAGATTCGCCTCGATGCTCCAATCATCCGGATTGTTGCGGATGCCGCGTTCAAGGAAGGCACGACCTTTGAGGATTGACGAGCGCCATGCCTCGCGGCGGCGCAGGGCGGGCATTTTGGAATCATTCAGATAGAAAGAAGCGGCGTTGTAGGCAAGGTGCCACGATCCGGTTTCCCAATAGTAGCGGGTTCGCGGTGCTAGATCGACGATCGTGTCGAATGTCTCCGCCACGTCATCCCATCGCTGTTCTTGGAAAAAGCCGAACGCCCGTAAATTGAGGAACGTCGCCACCAGCGTGCGGAGTCCGCCAAGCGCCACTGCCGAGCTGGTCTGCCCGATTTTATCCCGCGTCCCGATCTCCAGCGGTGGTGGCGTCAGGCCCGCTTTGCGGAGGTCGTGGCTCAGGGCTGCCTCGAAGGGCATCCTTGCGCCACCAAAGGCAAGCAGCGCGATGATTAGAATTCCGTTTTTCCGCCAGGCTTTCACGTATTTAGAATTCCTTTTCCGCAAAGATGAACCAAGAAGCTAGGGTGAAAAATACCGCGTAAAAAAGCCCGATCAACGTCAGTTTAGCCAAGATCAACAAGGGGAATGCCTGGCCCTCGATCACGGCATCGATCACATTGAAGAGCTGGAAATCTGGCAGCACCAGCGACATCGCCAGCGACGCCAGTCTGGCGAAAACTCCCTCACCGGCGGCACCCGATTGAAGGTAGGCATCCCGCGCATCCGCTTGAAAGTGACCGATAAAATAGATCAGGAAACTGATGATAGTCGTGAACAGCGTGCTCGTCGAAAACGTCGAGATCAGCAGCGCCAGTGAAGCCATGATAGAGGCCCGTAGAAAGACTGCGAACACAGCGCCTTGCAGTGACCAGTTAGGCGCATGCGCCATCGTTTCCGCCTTCAACGAGTTGATCGCATCCTGCGGCCAGCCCATGCCTTGTGCCATCGCGATCTGCTGGTTCAACACGATTCCAGTGCGGATGTGGAGCACGATGGTCATCAGCCCGTCCATCAGCGCGAGCGAGACAAAAACCAGCAGGAGCACCCCCAGCAATTTCCCCGCTAGATAATCGATGCGTGGCACCGGCTTGGCAAGAATGGTGTAGAGCGTCCGGTCTTCCACGTCCTTCGGCAGCAGCAGCGCGGTCGCCACGATGGATAGGACCACGGAAAACAAGGTCATCGTGCCAAGCGACCAGCTTTTGATCGAGCGCAGCACGTTGATGCCTACGGATTCAGGCCCTTCGTGCTGGGGAAGATCAAAAAAGTTGCTGGCGATGGCGATCACAGCGAAAACCGCGAGAAAATAGAACACCTTCATTCTCACCAGTTGGGTGAAAGCGTGCATGGCGATCACCAAGATGCGGCCCAGATGCGAGCCCTTGGCGGTGGTGTTGCTCATTGGTCGTCTCCTTTCGTCGTTTCGCGGAGGAAAAGCCGCTCCAGCGTGGTTCTCGGCTTGCCAGTGCGGACGATCGACGCTCCCGCCGAGCTGCCGACCAGCGATTTGATCTGTGAGATGAGTTCCGGGCTTGCGTCTTTCAAAATGATTTCGGTCTGATCCTCGATGGCGATTAGATCTTCCAAGCGCCCTTCCTTCACCATTTTCCCTCGGAAAATAATTCCGACATGATCGCACACCTCCTGCACCTGCTCAAGCAAGTGCGAGCAGAGGAAAACCGTGATGCCTCGCTCGCGAAGTTTCATGATGAGATCCCGGATCTGCCGCGACCCGATCGGATCCACTCCGGCAGTCGGCTCGTCCAAAATGACCAGCCGCGGTTCCTGAACCAGTGCCTGTGCCAGTCCGATTCGCTGCAACATGCCTTTGGAATAGCCGCCGATCCGGCGATCGCGTGCGCCCTCTAGATCCACCAAAGCAAGCAGCTCACTCACCCGGCTCTCCAGCAGCTTACCGCTCAGTCCGCAGAGTTTGCCGTAAAATCGCAGTGTTTCGGCACCGCTCAGATGTTTGTAAAAATAGGGATTCTCCGGAAGAAAGCCTACGTCATTGCGCGAATCCACCTTCAACGAGTCCTTGCCAAAAATCGCGCAGGTCCCTGACGTCGGCGCGACCAGTCCCAGCAGCGCCTTCATCGTCGTCGATTTTCCAGAGCCGTTCGGCCCGATCAGCCCGTAAACCTCGCCAGGCATGATCCGGATCGTGACATCGTCCACGGCGCGCAGCATTTGGCGGCGGAAGGACGTTTTGAAATCCTTCACCAGATTTCGGATTTCTACAGCAGGGGTTTGATCAGCCATCGGCAAGCTCATGATTACGGCGCTCAACTGCGATGGCAACGGACAAATTCGCAATTTTGGATTCATGGGAACCCGGCGGCGCTCCGATGCCTCTGGAACCGTTGCTTCCAGAATCCATCTAACGTGAACAAGCCCTGCCCGGTTAGGGCGGGGCTTGTTGTGAATCCGCGTTACTTGATCTGTGGGATCAGTTGCTACCAGCCGCTTGGAAGCCGATGCGATAGAACATGCAAGGTGCCGCAGCAGAGGAATCGGTAAAATTGATCGGGCCGGGATTGGTGACGTCGATTTTACTGTGGAAGTGCCAGGTCTTGAGGTCTTCCGAGCATTCCAGCGAGTAGGTGCCGGGGACGGTGGCGTTCAGACCGATACTGCGTGCCGAAGGAGTGGTGCTCAGGGATGGGCTTCCGAGATCGTTGACGGGTGGTGTCGATAGCTGCGGAACCGGGGTTTTCGCCGGTGGGGCGGGGACGACGGTTTCCGCGACCGGGCCAGGGTTTGGCACTGCCACGGCGTTGACCCTCACGTTGTCGAGCAGCAGATCGAGACTGTTGCCAGTGGAGGATTGGTCACTGAAGGTCAGCGTGGTGGCGGCGCTGTTGGCGGTGAAGCTGAAGGTCCTAGCGGACCATACAACACTGCCTCCGCCGATGCCATTCATCGCAAATGTTTGTGAGCCGAGGGCACTGGAACCAACCGCCGAGATTTTGAGGCTTTGTTGAACCGTGTTGAAAGCCAGCACACCCATATCGAAGGCGACATTGTAGGTCGTTCCCGCAGTAGTAGTGAAGGTCTGGGAAAGTGATCCGTCGTTAGCCGAGTTGTTGCTGTTGAACTCGATGACAGTGGCTCCGTCGGTGGCAGGGAGGCCGGTTTTGACTTTGACGGATTGTTGACTGCCGGACCAGGTCCAGCCGGTGAATTCCTGTTCGAAGCTGCCGTTGGTGAAGGGGCCTAGTACAGGAGTGCTGGTGTAAACCGCCGTCAGGGTGTGGGCTGCATCAACCGTAACCGGAGTGGTTGGGTTGGTGGCATACCAAGCACCGTCCTTGAGCCACTTGACGAAGTTGGCGTAGGGGGCGACGAGGGTGACAACGGTGCCGTTGTTATAAGTGCGGGTGAAGTTGGTAGTGCCGTTGGCTTGTGCACTGTTATCTGCCGGACTGACGGTGACAGCGGCACCCGTGTTGGGGGTGGAATTCACAGTGAGCACGCTGGTGCTCCCACCGCCTCCACCGCCGCCAGTGGCGACGATGCTGACTCTGTCCACAAACATGTCGATGGAATTGCCGGAGGCCGAGACATCGGTGAGCGTGAGTGTGGTCAAGGTGCTGTCGGCGGTGAAGGTATAGACCTTGGGGGACCAGATCATGACGCTGGGCACGCCGCTGACAGAGGTGGTCTGGTTAAGAAGGGTGGCCAAACCGTCGACTTTCGCGCGGATTGTCTGGTCCAGGTAAATTGCGCCGTAAGCTCCGAGGTCGAAGTTGAGTTGATAGGTTGTTCCCGGAACGGTGGTGAAGCTTTGAAAGATAGATCCGGTAATCGGGGCATTTCCGACGCTATAGGATAGAATCTTGGTGCCATCGGTCGAGAAGGACGCGCCGGGGTTTTCAATTCGGGTGCTGCCGCTAGGGGTCCAGCCGGTGAAGTCGGATTCAAAGCTACCGTTAACGATGAGATTCGTGCCGGAAGGCACCGGGGCGGTTGCATAAACTGCCGTCATGGTATAACTCGAGTCGATCGTGACGCTGGTGGCAGCGCTATTGCTGAAGTCCACACCGCCCTTCTGCCACTTTTGGAAGGTGCCGGTCCCGAATGTAGCTGGAGCAGTGAGGCTGACGACAGCGCCATCATTGTAGGTGCGCGTGAATTGGGTGGTCCCGTTGCCGTTTGAGCTTAGATCGCTGGGGCTGACGATGACGTTGACACCAGCGGCCGGCGTAGAATCCACCGTGAGTGTGCGCTGGATTTGTGGGTTGGTCACGCGCACGTTGTCCAGAACGAGGTCGAGTCCACTGCCGGTGGTGGAGATATCGGTAAAGCTCACGGTGCTTGTTGCGCTGTTAGCAACGAAGGTGAAAGTCTGGGCGGTCCATTTGGTGGTCCCGCTGATGCCCGTGATGGTGATGGTTTGTGATAGCAGATTGCTGGTGCCGTCCACTTTCACCAACATTTTCTGCTGGCTGGTGTTATAAGCTAGCACCCCTGCGTCGAATGCCAGGGTGTAGCTGACGCCCGATGTGGTCGCGAAAGCTTGCGATACAACTCCGTTAGGGGAGGTGTTGCCTGCATTGAAGGACGCGAGTTTCGTGCCGTCGGTCATCACGTAGGGAGCGGCCGACTGGATGAAGGCGTTGCCGGTGACGGTCCAACCCGTGAAGTCAGACTCGAAGCTGCCATTGACAAGTGCCACGGCAGCGATCGGAGTATAGACTGCGGTCATCGTGTAGGCAGCATCCATCGTCACGCTGGTGGCGGCGGTATTGCTGAAGTCTGTGCCGTTCTTCTGCCATTTCACAAAGGTGGCGGTCCCGGAAGTGGCCGGAGCGGTAAGGCTGACGACTGCGCCATTATTGTAAGTGCGGGTGAATTGGGTGGTTCCATTGCCGTTTGAGCTGAGATCGTTCGGGCTGACGGTCACGCTGACGCCGGTGGCGGGTGTGGAGTCCACCGTGAGGGTGCGGGTGGCGGCTGAACCTGAACCCGCTGTGACCCGCACGTTGTCGAGGACCAGGTCGAGACCGCTGGTGCCAGCCGAAATGTCAGCAAATGTCACTGTTGTGGTCGCACTATTCGCGACGAAGGTGAAGCTTTGTGGGACCCATTTGGTGTTACCTCCGCCGATGCCGCTGATCGTGATGACTTGGGAGAGCAGGCTGCTCGCTCCAACTGCATTCACTTGCATCTTTTGCTGCGTGGTATTGTAGGCAAACACACCGGCGTCAAAAGCTAGGGTGTAGGTGGTTCCCGAAATCGTCGCGAAGGATTGTGACAGGAGACCGTTAGGTGTGGTGTTCCCCGCATTGAAGGAAGCGAGCTTCGTTCCGTCGGTCATCAGGTAAGGAGCGGCGGATTGGATCACCACGTTGCCCGAAGGTGTCCAGCCGGTGAAATCGGATTCAAAGCTGCCATTGGTGAGGATCACGGACGGAACGACAGGTGCACTGATGGCGCGGACGTTGTCCAGCAGTAGGTCAATGCCGCCGGTGGTGGAGGATAGATCACTGAATGTCAGAGTCGTTGTTGTGCTATCAGCCACAAAGGTGTAGGTCTTGGGAGCCGACAGTGAGGTGCCCACTCCATTTCCAGACAAGGTTTCGACTTGAGAGACGAGCGATGCATTTCCGGTGAGAGCAACTAATAGGCTTTGTTGGGCACTGTTCACCGAGAGCACACCGATGTCACATGACAAGGTGTATGACTGGCCGGGGGCAGTGGTGAAGCTTTGGGAAATCACCGCGTTGGCAGTGCTACCTCCGCCATTCATGACCAAAAGATTGGTGCCATCCGTCGCACTGTAGCCCCCACCGGTTGGAGCAACGATGCGGTTGCCGCTCATCGTCCAGCCGTTTTCGCCATCTTCAAAGCTGCCATTCACCAGCAAGCTTGGCGGGACCACATTGATGGAAACCGTTACGACATTCGAGTTCAAGGCACCATCGGAAGCGCGGTAAGTGAAGGAGACCGGTCCGGTAAAACCGGTAACAGGAGTGTAAGTGAAACCGCCGTCCGGGTTGAGGACGAGATTTCCGGTGGCGGGGCCGGCGCTGAGAACTGCGGTGAGCGGGCTCGACTCTGCATCGGTGTCGTTGGTGAGAACCCCGGGGACGGTCACCACGAGGGGGGTGTCCTGAGTCGCCGAGTATGAATCCGCACCCGCGACCGGAGCCGTGTTGGTGACGTAAACCGCGTTGAGAGTGAAGCTTCCATCCATTGTCACACTGGTGGCGGCGGTGTTGCTGAAGTCATTGCCGTTCTTCTGCCATTTTACGAAGGCACTTGCACCCGAAGCAGCAGGAGCGGTGAGATTGACCACGGTGCCATCCACGTAAGTGCGGACGAACTGGGTGGTTCCGTTCCCATTGTTATCAAGATCGTTGGGTGTCACGGTCACACTGATTCCGGTGGCAGGCGAGGAACTCACCGTGAGGGTCCGGAGCAACCCGATCTTCACGTTGTCAACAAGCAGGTCGGCGTTGGTAGGAGTAGTGGAAACATCGGTGAGAGTCAGGATTGTAGTGGTACTATCCGCTACAAAGGTGTAGCCCTTGGGGGTCCAGGCAGGCGTGCTGGCACCGGTGCCGAGCACCGCGACGGTTTGTGAAACCAGGGAAGCACCGCCGTTTACAGCGACTTGCAGGCGCTGTTGGATGTTGTTACCGCCCAGCACACCGACATCAAGGGAAAATCCGTAGGTTTGTCCAGGTGTGGTTAGGAATGCTTGGGAAAGTACTGCGTTAGGATTACTGTTTCCGGCATTGAGGATCATCAACTTGGTGCCATTGGTGGCGACGTAGTTGGCATCCGAGGTGTAGTTGAGCCGGTTGCCGGTCATGGTCCACGCATTTTCCCCATCTTCGAAGCTACCATTGGCAAATGGTCCTGAAGCGACCGGTGTCGTCACATAAACCGCTGTCATGGTGAAGCTCGAGTCGATCGTGACGCTGGTGGCAGCGCTATTGCTGAAGTCCACGCCGTTCTTCTGCCACTTTTGGAAGGAGGTCGCGCCGGAGGTGCCAGGGGCGGTGAGGTTCACCACCGTCCCATCATAGTAGCTGCGAGTGAGCTGGGTGGTGCCGTTGCCGCTTGCAGCGAGATCGTTCGGGCTGATGGTCACATTAATGCCAGCAGCGGGCGTGGAATCCACCGTGAGCGTGCGCTGGATTTGTGGGCCGGTGACGCGCACGTTGTCCAGAACGAGATCGAGCCCGCTGCCGGTGGAGGAGATATCGGTAAAGCTCAGGGTGCTGGTTGCGCTGTTAGCAACGAAGGTGAAAGTCTGGGCGGTCCATTTGGTGGTCCCGC
>JBDTNJ010000104.1:0-4601 GCA_039933825.1 Luteolibacter sp. | reverse complement strand
GTTCTTTTCCGCGAACGTCCGGTATCCCGTATCCGCGACAAATGCGGCGAACTGCGCGTTCGTCGTTTCCGCGTCCGAGATGGAAAAGCCGGCTGTTTTAAATTTGTGGGACTTGTTGAGCTTGTGGTCCGGATCTCCGAGCTGATAGAAACCGGGAGCGATCCGCACCAGTATGTGACCGTTGGCACCGTCCTTCGTCCTGGCACCCTGAACGGGCGCAAAACAGAACAGGCTGATGAAAACCCATTTCATCACGGATGCTCTTCGATCCACCGGTTAGCCACCGCGCGGACTTCATCGCGCGATTCACGGCTGTAGGAAATTTCAACCGGAGAGTGGTCACGGCGCAACAGATGGGTCACCGGATCCAATGTGACTTCCGCGCCATCGACTTCCTTCGGCACCGGATCACTCTCCTTGACTACCGGCAGCTTCCACTTCCCGGCCTGAGCTCTGAGACCCTTCTGATAGTCTGCTTCGAGAGAGGTTTTTAAAAACGGCTCATAGGATTTCTCCCGCATCAGGAGGGCCATCGACATAACCAAATCCCGTTGCGCAACACGAGCTTGGAAAAGCGCATTCCTGCGGTCCCGCTTCGCTTCGTCCTCGGTATCGCTACTTCCTCGTATCTCCGCCACACACCAGCCAGCCACGTTCGGGGGTGCCGCGTCGGCATCATCCTTCGCCACTGCGATTCCCTTCACCAGCTTCTCCTCGACGGCCAACAGTTCTGGCAGAGTTTCAATCGCGTGGAGCTTTTGGATGAGATCGAGCAGCAGTGGATTCAGGGATTTCGGATCGCAGCCGTAGGCCTCGCCATCGCTGTTTTCCTCAGGCTTTTTGTCCTCTCCGGGCAGCACCGGCTTGCGGGTAAAATCGATCCGCAGAAGCCGGGCCCGCAATGCGTTGACCAGTGGCTCACGGTTCTTGCCTATCAGTGCTTCATTCGCTTTTGAAAATGCTCCCCCGGAAAAATCACTGAGCTCGAACGCCCGATAGGGAATATCCGAAGGCGCGGTCATGATGTCGCACACCTGCCAATACGAACCCGGATGCGAAATCACGTTATCCAGCAATTTATCTCCAGTCGTCGTCTGAGCTCGCAAACACGAAACCAACGCGAGATAACAAAAGGCGGTCTTCAATCTCATGACCCATAACAACAAGCCGTGTGGTTCCCGTCAAGTCGCGACTCGAAACGACGGCCTCCCCAGCTTGCCTATTGGAAGTGATCCCGCTGCTCCTCTCACGACTCACTATATCACCTGACATTGTTACTCACCACGCTTTTGTAGAGCATTGAGCAGGCCGATGAATTCAGCACGGTTCTCGTTGTGATCGTCCTTAAGGCCGGGGGTGGCGAGTTCGCGGATCTTGGTCCAATCGAAGTTCCGCGCTTCATCCATACCACGCAGTTTCATGCCGAAGAGGGCGACAGCGGAGGCGAAGGAGAAATCCCCATCACTTTCCTGCCAACGGACGGCGGGGCCTTTGACAATCGTTTCTTGCAAGGAGCTGATTTCGCCCTCGGGGCTCTTATGGCGGAGCTTGAGCGTAAGCCATTCGTCGCTGGGTTCCTTTGATTCGGCGGCAGGTTGCGAGTTTTCCGCAGGCTTCTGATACTTGAGGGGATCGGTGCCACGAGCATTCGGCTGGGGCATGTCCGTGGGGACGATTTCATAAAATGCAGTGACGGTGTGGCCTGCGCCGATGTCTCCGGCGTCCACCTTGTCGTTGTTGAAATCCTCGTCTTTCAGCACGCGGTTCGCATAGCCAATGAGACGATAGGAGCCGACCTTGCCGGGATTGAACTCAACCTGGATCTTCACGTCCTTGGCGATGGTGATCAGAGTGCCGGAAAGACGCTGGAGGAAAACCTTGCGGCCCTCGCGGATGCTGTCGATGTAGTAATGAATTCCATTTCCATCCTTGCTGATGGATTCCAACATCTCGTCATTCAAATTGCCGGTGCCGAAAGCGAGAACGCTCAGATAGATGTTGTCCTTGGCGCGTTTCTTCACCAGCTCAACGAGCTGCTTGCTGTCCGTGACACCGACGTTGAAATCACCGTCGGTGGCGAGGATGACGCGGTTGACGCCGTCCTTGATGAAATTCTCCTTCGCAATCTGGTAGGCACGCTTGATACCCGACCCGCCGTTGGTGGAGCCGCCTGCCTCTAGTTTCGCGAGAGCATCCAATGCGCGGGTACGACCGGATTCAGTCATCTTGGTGGGTGGCAAAACCACGCCCTCGCTACCGGCATAGACGACGTAGGAAACGCTGTCCCGTTCATCGAGCTGATGGAGGAGTAGTTTGATCGACTCTTTTACAAGCGGTAGCTTGTTGGCATCCTGCATGGAGCCGGAAACGTCGATGAGGAAAACGAGGTTGGAAACCGGGCGCTGTTGGGCGGAGATCTCACGGCCCTTGATGCCCACTTTCATGAGTAGGTGCTGCTCGTTCCACGGGCAGGTGGCGAGAGTGGTGTGAACGGCAAAAGCATTGTCGCCGGTAGGTTTCGCGTAGTTGTAATCGAAGGCATTTACGCACTCCTCGATGCGCACGGCATCAGCCGGGATGCTCTGACCATCTCGAATCATGCGGCGGATGTTGCTGTAAGAGGCGTTATCGACGTCGATGGAAAAAGTCGAGAGCGGGTATTCGGTAGGGCGCTGCCAGACGGGATCGACGAGTGAACCGTAGCGCTCGGTGTTGGGTCTTTCTTGAGCGGCTTCTTCGCCTGGGACGGAGCCGTTTTCGAAATGGTTGCCGTGAGGGCGGAAGTCGCGCCTAGACTCACTTTCGACGCGGGCTACGTCACGTGAATCGGTAATCATTCCTCGGGTCGGAGGCGCTGCAAGTGGGGCAGTGAGGCCCTTTCCACTACCGATGCCGGAGCCACCACCTAAACCAGTTCCGGTTCCGTGACCGGCACCACTGCCTCTGAATGATCCGCCATTGTTATTCACTTCACTAGCAACTTCTGGGAATTCCGCGCCTGCCGAGTCAGCCACGTTTTTCCTGATAGTTTCTTCATTCGCATCAGCTACCGTGTCCTTCTTTACTCCGGACTGGCCGTAAAACGAATCCTGTCCTTGATAGATAATTCCTTTGGTTCGGACGATGGTGGCAAGAGCCTTGCGGTTTTGTTCGACCTTTGCTTCCTGATCGCGGATGGCCTTGTCGAGGTCGGCACGTTCTTTCACGCGGGCTTTTGCGCTCGCTGCGAGGGCTGAAGTTTGTGCTACCTGTTGGGAAATTCTCCGGGATTTTTGAATCTCACCGACCCCAAAAGCTAACAGACCACCAACAACCCCACAGGCCGCTATGGTGGCCAAGCGCCTCGGCCACGGCGAGCGGATTGGCAAACTGATGGGAGCTGGCCCGGTATCGAGCGCGTCTTCAATTTTCCGGAGCGCGTCTTCCCGGTCGCTGCGGCTTTGTTCGTGGAGGAGAGCGTCGAGCAATTGATCCTCAAGTTGGTCTTGGTTAGGTTTCATCTACTTAGTTGTTTGAAGTTTTTTGTTGCAGGCAAAGGCGGAGGGCGGCGCGGGCGCGTTCGAGGCGTTTCCTGAGGGTGGCACCGCTGATGCCGAGACGGGTGGCGGCTTCGTCGGTGCTGAGTTTTTCGTCGTAACAGGCGCTGATACTTTCAGCAAATGGCGGCGGTAGTTGCTCGCGGCAGTGGGCGAGGCGGTCGAAAATTTCCGGCCGGTCCGCCTGCCAATCGGTGAGGGTTTCCTCAACGGCGGCGAGCGTTTCCTCATCCATCGAAATTTCCCGCCCGGTGCGTCGGCAGGTTTCGCGCCATTTGTTGCGGACGATGCCGCGCAGCCAGCAGGCCACATCGCGGGTGACATCGAACTTCCCGATGTTCTGCCAGGCGACGACGAAGCTGTCCTGCACGATGTCGCCCGCCTTCACCGCGTCGCCGGTGATCATGCGGGCGTAGGCAGTGAGCGTGCCGTGGTTTTCGTGGACCAGGGCGGAGAAACTTTCGCGGGTCATGATGCTGGGATTGTGAGGGAGCTGGATGAGCGTTTGCATGGCTTACACCCTTGATTGACGCGAGACAGGCAGATTGTGACAAATAATTTCCGGCGTCGTGAGGATCCTGCCAATTCGGTGCGAAATGCCAGTGCTATGCTTTCATTTCCAATGGCGCGGCGTCTCCCATTTTTGCAGCTTTATGAAAGGCGTTTCCCACTGTAAAGCCGTTCATTTTCAACTGAACGTGGCCGGCATCTAGCGTGTGCGGGCTGTTGGTTTTATCGGGCCGGTCGGTGTCGAGGTCGCGCAGGAGATCCGTAGGCACCGGGTTGAAGAGATTGAAGGCTGACTTATCAGGCGCGGCGGCGAGTGTTCCTGCAGTAAGATTACCTGCTGCCAGCGGCAGTCTCAGGGAGAGGGTTGCATCAAACTTCATGCCTGTCTGACATGCGAGCCCAGCCAGACAAATCAACCAAAAACACAGTTTGATGTAAACCGAGGACATGAGTTGATATCAGCGGGCGATGCCAAAAAGGAAGCGCACGACCAGCTAACAACGCAACGGAATCACACGGGATAGCTCCCGGCCGTAGCCTTCGATTTCCAGCTTG
>JBDTNJ010000103.1:0-9611 GCA_039933825.1 Luteolibacter sp. | reverse complement strand
TGATAGGACAAAACCACTATATCCACTTGACATATCTTCAGCCATATCAACGTTAATGGAGATGCAAAGGGGTTGCCAATTTCATGCAAATAACAATGATCCGCTAGGGAAAGCGATGAGGATCGCTAGTAGGTGCGGAATTGCGGATGAGCAGGACTCATGACACGCGCCACATGGTGCAAATCCGGGTCATGCGCTAGGGTGACGGAGGAAGGGTTTTACCGCGAATCGACATGATGGGGCGCGAATTTTTGAGATGGGGTGACGGGGGGAGAAAGTGCCGAGTGAGCAGTGAGCAGTGAGCAGTGAGCAGAAAAGATGGAGATTCAGCCTTCGGCAGAAGAATATAAAGTCGGTGCGCCATGGCGGACGCCCCCTACCTTTTTTGGAGAAGGTCGATTGCCTGTGGCCACGAAGTGGCGGAGTGAATTTCCCGGCCCTTTATGGGTAGTTACCCTACTATCAGCTGAAACAGTTTGCCATCCTCGCAGGGAGACTTAGATTGGGTGCGGTAGAATTTTTTACCGGGATGGAAAAAGAAACCGAATCAATCCAGCGTGCCTTCCGTCTCTCTATTGAACGAAAAACCAAACAACCAAAACCAATGAATTTACGCAAATACACGCTCATGGGCACGCTGGCAGCGCTGGCGGCCGGAGGGGCGGTGCTGGCTCCCACACAGCTAAGGGCATCGGAACAAGGAGTGGAGGAACTGACCCGAGGGCCGGTCCACGAGGCGTTTGCGGCGACGGTGAGCTTCGACCCCGAGCCAGGGATGTTTGTGAAAACCGCGCCACCGAGCTTGATCGAGGAGGTTCCGCCCGAACAACAATTGGAGGGGAATAATGTGACATGGATCCCTGGCTACTGGGGCTGGGATGAGGAAACGACCGATTTCATCTGGATCAGCGGAGTGTGGCGGAATCTGCCGCCGGGCCGCCAATGGGTGCCTGGATACTGGGCGGAAGCAGGAAACCAGTGGCAGTGGACGTCCGGCTACTGGGCGGATGAGGCGGCAAAAGAAGTCGCCTACCTGCCGAAGCCTCCGAAATCGATCGAATCCGGGCCGAACGTGGAGGCACCTTCAAGGAATCACATTTGGGTTTCCGGGACGTGGGTGAACCGTGAGGACCGTTATGCGTGGAGACCGGGGTATTGGGAGCCCGGGCAGGAAAACTGGACTTGGAGCCCTTCACACTACCAATGGACGCCGCGTGGATATGTATTTATCGACGGTTATTGGGACTATGACGTCGCCCGCCGTGGAGTCGTTTTCGCGCCGGTGCGTTTCGAGCATTCCTATTATAATCGGCCGGATTACATCTACACGCCGCTGATGGTGATCAGCCTGAATGTGTTTGTGAACCACTTGTTCGTACGGCCGAGCTACGGTCACTACTACTTCGGAGATTACTACGAGCCGAGGTATCGCAACGAGGGATTTTACGCCTCCTATTCGTATCGTTCCGGCCGCAATGGCTATGATCCGATCTACGCGCAGGACCGCTGGGAACACCGTGATGATCGCAATTGGGAACGCAGCAGGCGTGAAGACTTTGATTACTATCGTGACAACAAGGATGCCCGCCCACCACGCACTTGGGCGGCGCTGGAAGCCCGGCCTGAAGGCAAGCGCAGGGGCCAACGCGATGACGAGCAACTCGCCATGCCACTCAAACAATACGCCGAGCGCCCCACCGGCGGTCAACGTTTCCAAGCCGTGAGCGCCGAGACCCGCACGAAGATGGTGGAACAAAACAAGGAGGTGCGCAAATTCGGCAGAGACCGCCAGCAAATGGAAACCCACGCGGATGCGCCAGCTGCCGTAGGCAAGGGCAAACAGATCGAGGCGAAACGCGAGCAATTTGTAAAATCTCCGGTGATAGCGAAACCCGCCGAACAATTGTCAGGCAAAGACGCACCGCCGAAACGGCGTGGAATGAAAGGTGCCGATCTCCCGACCGGTAAAACCGCTAGCCCTGATGGAGTGCCCCCCAACACGACTGATGCCACTAAAAATGCGATTCCAGCAACCAAAGACCACCGCTCCCACAATGCCGCAACGGATCAAGGGAAGGATGGAAAACCCGCCGGAGAGGCCGGAAAAATGACCGAGCCTGCGACGCAGCCCGATGGAAAAAGAGACGCCCGGCCTAGCACGAAGTCGGACACCACACCAAGCCCGAGAACCGAGTCTGGCACCAAGCGTCACAGCATGGATAGAACCCAAGCCGAGCCAAAAACCACCGAAGGGAAAGGCAGCCAGCCCGATGCCAGCCCGAAGCGGACAAGCGCTGATCCGATCCAGCCGCCGAAGCAGGTGAATCCAACAGAATCGAAGCACCGGGTGCCGACTCCAAAGATGGCAGAGCCTGAGCCAAGACCCGAGCAGAAAGGAGCGACTGAAAGGCATCAACCGAAAGCCCAGCCGGAGCCGCAACGCCAAGTCCAACCGCAACCTCAACCAAGGGTCCAACGTGCGCCCGAGCCGCAGCGGCAACAACCGAAAGCCCAGCCCGAGCCGCAGCGACAAGTTCAACCCCAGCGCAGCCCCGAGCCGGAACGGAGACAACATCGAGCCCAACCTGAGCCACAGCGCCAAGCTCCCGCACCACAACAGCCAAAGGCGGAAAAGGCACCGAGCGGTTCTAAAAAAAGCACTGACGAAGAAACCGATCCCAGCTCGTCCCACAGGCGGAATTGACGATTGATTCGCCGGGTGCGGGGGAAGCGACGATCACGATCTCGTCTGGCCGTTTCCACGCACCCGGTATTGATAGCTGGTCAGCTCCCGCAAGCCCATCGGACCGCGGGCGTGGAGCTTGTCCGTGGAAATGCCGATTTCCGCGCCGAAGCCGAACTCGCCGCCATCGGCAAAACGTGTGGAGACGTTGTGAAAAACGCATGCGGAATCCACTTCACGCAGGAAGCGCTCTGCCGCCGCTTCATCGCGGGTGACGATGACATCGGTATGATGCGAGCCGTATTGATTGATATGGGCGACGGCATCTTCGAGTGAATCGACGATTTTGATCGAGAGAATCAGATCAAGGTATTCGGTGCTCCAGTCTTCTTCGGCGGCAGCGGAAATGTCCGTTAGGATCGCAAGGGTGCGCTCACAGCCGCGCAGCTCGACGTTTTTCGCGCGAAGGGCGGTGGCGGCTTCAGGCAGGAAATCCGCAGCGATGTCCCGATGGACGAGCAGGGTTTCCAGCGCGTTACAAACGCCGCATTTGTGAGTCTTCGAGTTAACCGTTAGAGAAACGGCCATTTCCTGATCGGCCTGCTTGTCCGCGAAGAGGTGGCAGATGCCATCGTAGTGTTTGATCACGGGCATGCGGGCGAGCGAAACGACCGTTTCTATCAAACCCTTGCCACCGCGTGGAATGATAAGGTCCAGCCACTGGTCCATACCGGCGAGGACCGCAACGCTCTCGCGGTCGGTGAAGGGGATGAGCTGGATGGCGTGTTCCGGTGCGCCAGCTGCGGCGAGAGCCTCGGCGATGGCGAGATTCGAGTGAAGCGCCTCGCTGCCACCGCGAAGAATGGTGGCATTTCCGGTTTTAAAGCACAGCACGGCGGCATCCGCGGTGACGTTCGGGCGGCTTTCATAAATGATGCCGATGGTGCCGATGGGCACGCGGACCTGCTCGATCTTAATTCCGTTAGGACGTTCCCAGACATCGAGAATCAGGCCGACTGGATCAGGCAGCGTGGCGACCTGGTCAATGCCAGCCGCCATCGCTTCGATGCGCGCTTCGTTTAACAGAAGACGGTCGAGCATCGCGGCGGAGAGGCCTTTTTCACGTCCCGCTGCGATGTCCGTGGCATTCGCTTCTAGCAATGCTGGCAAGCGCTCGCGGATGGCGGCGGCCATGGCGCGAAGGATTGCGTTTTTCTCATCGCTTGTTAGCTGGGCGAGCTTGTAAGCAGCCGCGCGGGCTTGGCTGCCCATTTGGTGGATGGTTTCTTGGATGTTGGCCATGGGGATGAAATCAAGAGTTGCAGACCATGAAACAGGCGGCCTGCGCGGGGTTTCTAGCGCGATGCGTGCTGGGGGTCACTTGTGAAATCGAGAGAATGAGGATTTCACGCATCCCGCTATTTCCCTGAAGGTTTCAGTGCCTGGGCCAGTGCCGATGGCGAAAGCTCATCCGCTCCCGCGTTTCTCAAGGCGTTCACCGTTCCCATGGGATCGAGACGGTTGAGAGGCTTGCTTGCGTAGCCAGCACCGATGTCCACGCCATCACTGGCGCGCATTTCGAAGTGCAGGTGGGCCGGGTAATAACCGTTAGCCGTGCCGACGGTGCCGATTTTTCCACCCCGCGCCACGAGCGATCCGATCTTAACATCCATGCGATTCAAGTGCGCATACATCGAGTGCAGGGTCCGCCCATCTAGGGATTTATGGGCAACCACCACCAATTTTCCCCACCCTGGCGACGGCTCTCCCGCATAAAGCACGAGGCCATCTGCCGTCGCGAAAACCGGATCCCCCAAGTCCGTGTTCATCCCGCCGATGCCGTTCAGGTCGTCCCCGGTGTGGTGGCCGCCGCGCGTTTCGTTCATGTCCCAGAATTTTTGGGCGTTATAGACCAATCCCAGATGCTCCGTGCCAAGCGGCGGGTCAAAGCGTTGGGCGCGCGGGATTTGCCCCGTTTGCCATGCAGAGAGGAATTGGAACCGCTGGTCCACCTCACCTTTTTCCGGCATTGATAGGGGGACGTCCGCATCTTGAAAACTCCGTGATTTGGATTTTTGTAAAATCACGACGCCACCGATCCCCGCCAGCGCGAGAACCAAGAATGAAAGGACTTTCCGCGACGGGTTATGCACGGCGCAAATACTGTGAATGCGCCGGGAAACATTCAAGACCCTCGTTTCTTGGCTTTCCATCTTTGACAATCCCGCATCATGGCGGCAGTTTCGCGCCGCAATCCTGCAATCTTCAATCTTATGGCCTACGATCTTATTGTCATCGGTGGCGGCCCTGCCGGCTACGTCGCCGCCATCCGTGCTGCCCAACTTGGAAAAAAAGTCGCCTGCGTCGAAGCGGACCGCGCTGGCGGCACCTGCCTCAACTGGGGTTGCATCCCGACCAAGGCACTCCTGAAAAATGCGGAACTCTATCACACTCTGACTCACAAAGCAGCTGAGTTTGGCTTAAAAATCGAGGGACTTTCCTACGATTGGTCCGCAGTTGTTGGCCGTTCGCGCAAGGTATCCGACCGCCTCGCTGGTGGCATCGAGTATCTTTTGAAGAAAAACGGCATCGACTACGTGCGCGGCTTCGGTTCCGTCGAGGGCACCGGCAAGGTCGGCGTCATCGGCAATGACGGCAGCCGCACGCTTCTCGAAACGAAGGATATCCTCATCGCCACCGGTTGTAAATCCCGCGGCCTGCCTCCCCTCCCCTTCAACGGAAAATCGGTCATCGGCTCCAAGGAGGCGATGAATCTGCCCACTCAGCCGAAGGAAATGCTCATCATCGGCGCAGGTGCGATCGGCGTCGAGTTCGCCTATATTTACAACGCATTCGGCACCAAAGTCACCCTGATCGAGATGGCGCCGCGCATTCTCCCGGTAGAGGACGATGAAGTGGGCGATGCGCTCGAAAAATCCCTCATCAAACAAGGTATCCGCTGCCTTACCAACACGAAAATCACCGCCATGGTGGATCACGGCACACACGTGGAACTCACGCTCGAAGGGCCGAAGGAAAACGGCACGGTCAGCGCCGAAGTCTGCCTCGTCGCCATCGGCATCCAGCCCGTGCTTCCGGGTGGCCTAGAGCTCGAGCTGGATCGCGGCTTTATCAAAGTAGGTGATCGTTATGAGACCTCCATCCCCGGCGTCTATGCCGCAGGCGATATCACCGGCCCACCCTGGCTCGCCCACGTCGCTTCGTTCGAGGCCGTGCAGGCAGTGGAAGGTCTCTATGTGGAAGGCCACAAGCCGCGCAAGGTCACGAACTTTCCCGGCTGCACCTACTGCCATCCGCAGGTCGCCTCAGTCGGGAAAACCGAACGGGCGCTCAAGGAGGCAGGGGTCGAATACAAAGTCGGGAAAATCCCATTCGTCGCCATTGGAAAGGCAATCGCCTCCGGTGAACCCGATGGATTTGCAAAACTGCTCTTCGGCAAGAAACACGGCGAACTGCTCGGTGCCCATATCATTGGCGAAAACGCTACCGAACTCATCGCCGAGATGGGCCTCGCCCTCGACCAGGAGCTCACCGCCGAAGAGATTCACGCCACTATCCACGCCCATCCGACGATGAGCGAGGTCATCCACGAGGCCACCCTCGCCGCCGAAGGTCACGCGATTCACTTCTGAACCCCAGCGCCCGCAAACCAGCCGGATAACCGCCTGATTTGCGGGTTGCCACGGGCGTGAAACGCAACTACTTTCCCGCCCGGCGAGTTTCGGAAGTCCGGTGCCTGCCTTGATAGAACAGTTCAACTACCGCTGTGGGATTTTTGGATACCATCAAACGCTGGCGGTTGGCCCGATTGGGGCTTTCGTCTGGAAAAAAACGCCGGGTTCACAGCGAAAATCCGGTCGTTCAGGCGTTGGAAGACAGTCTCTGGGTGAAGTTGACGCTCTATGCCACCTTCGCGGTCGGCACCGGAGTGCTGGTTCTCAAAGCCTCGGCCGGGACGGCTTTCGCAAATGATCCCCTCAAAGGCGCGCTTTATGGATTGGTCATCGCAGTCACTGCGATCGTGATGTTTCAGGTCAGCCTGCAAACCTCATGCAGGCGCAATAGCCGGGTCGTTCTGGTTTTGGGCGGCTTGATCAGCCACTTGCTGGTCCTGCGGGTGGTGATGAGCTTAACTGATTTAGGTACGATTCCCGAGGTTTTCCGGTTTTTCTTCGTGCCCTTCGCCTTAGCCCCAATGTTGCATGGCGTCCTATTGGGGCGGGCTGTTGGAGCTTTCTCGGCGACGTATGTGACTCTGATCGGCTGCCTGTTAGTACCTCAGAGTGACGTGCTGGGTTTCATGATTCTTAGCCTCGTCGGCGGAATCACCTGCGTTTTGCTTGCCAACGAAGTCCGCAAACGCCTGCAACTCCTCCAAGCCGGGATCTATGTCGGGGCAGTGATTCTGGTCCTCGGACTGATGCTCGGGCGCTTGGATGTCGCTTCGGTTTTCGGGCCGAATTCGATGGATCACCTGCAACTCCTCGGCACCGGCAGCACTGCCGCATTTGGCACGGCCGTGATCACCGCCCTGATGATCAGCGGGCTGTTGCCGATTTTCGAAGGGATGTTCAACCTCACCACTGACATCAGCTGGCTGGAACTCAGCGACCTGAATCACAAACTGCTGCGTCAGATGCAGCTGGAGGCACCGGGCACCTTCCACCACAGCCTCGTCGTCGCCGCACTTTCCGAAGCGGCAGCGGAAAAAATCCAGGCGAACGCCCCGATGTGTCGCGTTTGTTCGTATTTCCACGATGTCGGAAAATTGAAAAAACCCGGTTATTTCATCGAAAACCAACACGACGGAAGCACCAACCCCCATGACTCCCTCACGCCGACGATGAGCTCGCTCGTCATCATCGCCCACGTGAAAGACGGTGTCGATCTCGCGGTGAAACACAATCTCAATCCCCGCATCATCGATATCATCCAGGAACATCACGGCGATTCCCTCGTCTATTTCTTTTACCGCCGGGCTCAGGACCAAAAACGCACCGAGCTGGAAAAAGTCGATCGCCGCTTGGAAAATCCCGAGGATCTGCCGATGATCGAGGAGAAAAATTTCCGCTACCCCGGTCCACGTCCGAGCTCACGGGAAAGCGGAATTATCGCCCTCGCCGACAGCATCGAAAGCGCCTCGCGTTCCCTGCAAAAGCCCACCCCAGCCAAGATCCGCGCGCTCGTCGATGACATTGTCCGCACGAAGATCAACGACGGTCAGCTTGACGATTGCCCGCTCACGCTGCGCGAACTTGCCATCGTAAAGGAAAGCTTCTCCATCACCCTCCGCAGTATGCTTCACAGTCGGATCGATTACCCGAAGGACGACAATGCCGCTACCGCCACCAAAAGGATTTCCAACATCGATCGCGATGCGACCAAGGGCGGACGGGTGATCCCAATGCCGAAGCGGGCCTAACCTATTTTTCAAACAACCCCAAGAGACCCATGTCGCTCGAAGTCATCATCGGCAACAACCAGGAAGCGACGGAAATCCCGGAAAGCTGGCTTACCGCTCTCGAAATCGTCGCCCACGAAGCGGCGGCTCTCGCATTGGAAAATGCCGCTGGCCACGATTCGCCGCTTTCCCACCTTGGCACCCTCGAAGTCGCCCTCGTGGATGACCTCACCAGCGACCAGGTGCACCGCGACTTCATGGGCATCGACGGACCTACCGACGTCATCACCTTCCACCACGGGGAAATCGTCATTGGTGCGGAAGTCGCCGAACGCCAGGCCACTGAATACGCCGAGCCCCTGGCCCGCGAGATCCTGCGTTACCTCGTTCACGGGCTCCTTCATCTGGCAGGTCATGAGGACACCGAGCCCGAGGAACGTGCGACCATGGAAGCCGCGCAGGAAACCATCGTTGCCACGCTTTGGACCGCCGAGCTGCGCGAACGCCTCAGTTATTGAATTTTTAAAATGACACGCATCCGTCATTCCGTCTGCAGATGGTGCCACGATGGAGTCCCATTGGAAGAACTCTGCATCGCAGTGAAGGAACTTGGCATCAAGTCCATCGAGCTGCTGATGCCTATGGATTTTGCCATGCTCAAAAAGCACGGACTCAGCTGCGCCATGGTGAGCTTCCCGACCGGGAAAACGCCAACAGGCATCACCGTCGGCACGATCGAAAAAGCGTTCAACCGCCTCGAGCACCACGACACCCTCGTCGAAATTTACGAACCACATCTCATCGCCTCCGCTGCGGCGGGCGCGAAAAACATCATCTGTTTCTCCGGCAACCGCGAGGGACTGAGCGATGACGAGGGCCTTGAGAACTGCGCCATCGGCATCCGGCGGATTTTGCCTCTCGCCGAAAAATGGGGCGTTTCCCTCGTAATGGAACTACTCAATAGCAAGATCGACCACCCGGACTATCAGTGCGACCACACCGCTTGGGGCGTCGAGCTTTGCAAACGCATCGGCAGCAAAAACTTCGGCCTGCTTTACGATATCTATCATATGCAGATCATGGAAGGTGACATCATCCGCACCATCCGGGAGAATCACGAATTCATCAGCCACTATCACACCGGAGGCTGCCCCGGCCGGAACGAAATCGACGGGACTCAGGAGATTTTCTACCCCGCCATCATGCGCGCCATTGCCGCCACCGGCTACCAGGGTTTTGTCGGACAGGAGTTCATCCCCACCGCCAGCGATCCTCTATCAAGTCTCAAACGGGCAGTGGAAATCTGCACGATCTGATTCCTCGTTCATGCCCCCCTTCCTCAGGGATGCCTTGTGCGGGCAGGCAACCCGCTTGTGGAGGCTGAAAATGCTATCTCAAGGCAAGCCGGAACCTACGTCATCACGTAACGTCCATTTCGTTATGGCGGCTTGACTTCAGGCCTCTCGAAAAATAAAAGTGGCCAGTGCCTGAACCTTTCCGGCATTG
>JBDTNJ010000102.1:0-2832 GCA_039933825.1 Luteolibacter sp. | reverse complement strand
GAACGCCTCCCGCGCCTCCAGTCGATGAGCCCCCGCGCCGTCGAGTGGATGACCAACCCGCAAGCCGCCGACCTATCCGGATTTGCCACGCTCTGGGGCATGAACCATCTCCGCATCCGCACCGTGGACGACTTCGACCAATTCGAATCCGGCGAGAAAACCCTGCTCATGGAAATCGTCCCCGACGCCGCCCAAACCACCGCCTTCTGGGCGGCGTGGGACCGAATGCAGCCGTGAGAAATTGAAATCCTTCCCTTGCCAAGTCCGGCAAGGCCCGTTACGCATTCCCGCCTCAGCGCAAACGCACTGGTCCCGTGGTCCAATGGATAGGACGATGGCCTCCGAAGCCGTAGGTAGTGGTTCGATTCCACTCGGGACCACTTTTTGTAACTCACTTATTTTGAAACGTTTGAGTTCGTGAATTGAAAAAAAATTCGCTGGAATCCAACCCTTGGGCTGACAGCAGGCGATGCGGGGCGGGCCGTTGCGGTTCTGGAAAATTAAAGACGTTGGATCCCTCACGGAAGGTCATGGTGTGAAATTGCGGTTGATGCCCTGCCCAATGCGGGTATAGTTCCACGTGTGCCTCGGAAAATCCGCGACCTTCTCAAAGACCTTCGGAAAGCGGGCTTCACGCTCACTCCGGGCGGCAAGGAGAGCCACCGGAAATATGAACACCCCGCCGTCAAGATTCCGGCCATCATTCCGGGACGCGACGGTGACGACGCCAAGGCTTATCTGGAACGCCACATTGCCGAAAAAATCAACGAGTCCAAGTCATGAAAAAGATCTCCGCCAAGGAATCCACCCGCCTTGCCCGGAACTATCCCCTCAGCGTGCGCTGGAGTGACGAGGATCAGGTTTTCATCGGTTCCATTCCCGGTCTTGTCGGTGAATGCTGCCATGGCGATACGCCGGAGGAAGTCATTCCCCAACTCAAGGACATCGCCGAAGACTTGGTGAGCTTTCTTACCGGGAAAGGCCAGTTGTTGCCCGAGCCGCCGATCAATTCCAGCAATCCCGATCCCGCTGCCATCCGCACGGCAATGGGCCTCAGCCAGACCAAGTTCGCCCAACTTATCGGCGTCAGCGTCCGCACCCTTCACAAATGGGAGCAACACACAAGCAGCCCGAGCGGAGCCGCCAAGACTCTCCTGAAAATCGCCGCCACCAATCCCCATTCCGTTCGTGAGGCGCTTCGATCCGCTTGATGGGCGACAAAATTCGGCTTCAGGAAACGAGCGGACGGATTTGAGCCAGCGCCGCATCCTGCCCCTCCCGTGCTGACGCCTTGGCGTCCTTTGAAAATGGCAGTGATACAGCTGTGGGGAATGCCGAGGTCCGTGCCAAGTCGGTATTGAGTGATCCTAAGATCTGTAAGCGCTTGCCTGAGGGTCTCGCCGGGATGTGGATTTTTTGAAGGAAATCGTGAAACACGCTTGTATCGGGCACATGATCAAATGGAACTTCGTCATCGGATTTGGGGCTTCCTTGCTGCTTCCTTTACTGGGCCAGGAAATCCCCAAAGCTTTGCAGATCGGGGCTGCGGCACCGGAATTTTCGTTGCCGGGGATCGATGGCAAAACTCATACGCTTTCCGAATACGCGGCGGCCAAGGTATTATGCGTGATTTTTACCTGCAATCATTGCCCGGATTCTGTTGCGGCGGCGGCGCGGATGCAGGCGGTCCATCAGGATTATCAGAATCGGAGCGTCACCTTGATCGCGGTGAACGGAAACAATGCGGGCAGCCTCACGCCGGACGAACTCGGCTACTCACCTTTTGGCGATTCACTGGAAGAAATGGTGCCCTTCGCCAAGGATTACGGCTGGACGTTTCCCTACCTCTACGATGGTGAGACCCAGACGTTCACCACTGCCTGTGGTGCACAATCGACCCCGCACGTTTTCCTTTTTGATGCCGCTCGCAAACTTCGCTACACCGGCCGCATGGACGATGGCGGCCGCAATCCCGGGGCGGTCGGCAAAAGCTATCTGCGGGACGCCCTCGATGCGCTGCTCGCTGGAACCGATGTGAAGGAGCCCGTCACGCGCTCCTTCGGCTGCTCGACGAAGTGGCTCTTCAAGAAACCCAACGTCGCCAAGGATCAGGCGGCTTGGGAGAAGAAACCCGTGACCGTGGCCGATCTCGATGCCGCGCTGTGCGGGAAGCTTGCTGCAAACGGGACCAAGAAGCTCCGCCTTATCAATTTCTGGTCCACCACTTGCGGCCCCTGCGTGAAGGAATTTCCCGCTCTGATCGATACCTATCGGCGCTTCCAGAATCGTCCGATGGAGTTTATTTCTATCAGTGTCGATGACGTTGCACAGCGGCCCGCAGTTTTAAAATTTCTCGAATCACGTCATGCCGCGCTTTCGGATGAGACCGCGCCCTCGTTGATAGAAGAAGGGCGCAGCTCGAACAACTATCACTGGAGCGGGGGAAACCCTGACGCGATGGCCCGCGCCATCGATCCCGAGTGGACAGGCGCGCTGCCCCACACGGTGCTAATCGCTCCCGGCGGTAAGATCATCTGGCGGCATACCGACGAGGTCGATGTGGTGGATCTCCGGCGGCAGATTTTAAAAGGGCTGGAATAAATTGGAGCGCGGACATCAGTCCGCCAGTGTCCAATGATGCAAGCAAATGGCGGACTGAAGTCCGCGCTCCCGGTGCCAATCAGCTGATCAGATCCTCGTAGGCCGCCGCATCCATCAGCTTGGAAACATGTGCTGCGTCTTTCACCTTGAGTTTGAAAATCCAGCCTTTGCCATAGGGGTCGGTGTTGACGAGTGATGGATCGTTTTCGACTTCGGGATTCACTTCCACGA
>JBDTNJ010000101.1:0-6921 GCA_039933825.1 Luteolibacter sp. | reverse complement strand
GATGGTTCGGATCGAGGTTGTATTTCTCGATGACCTTGTCGCGGCGTTCTTCGAGTTGCTCGCGGGTGAGGCCGGTGCGGGATGCTTTTTCGAGTTCCTCGAACTCCGCGGAGCTTTTCATCAGCGAGCGCATGTCGGCATTTTCATCCCACTTGCCCTTTTGCATGGAGGCACGGGCGGAGGCATCCTTGGATCCCTTGATGGCCACGCCATCCGTTGGATGATGCTTGATGATGTCGTTGTAAACTTCCGATGCCAGCATCGGTTGGTCGCGGGTGATGTAAAACTCGGCAAGCCGGTGAAGCAGTTTGGCATTTTCCGGGCTTCCCTTGCGCACGGTTTCGAGGGCGAAGGCAGCGGTCTCGAAGAGTTCGAGTTTGAGGCAGGTATCAAAAAGCAGCTCGTTTGCGGAATCACTGAGGGGATCCTTTTCCAGTTCCTTCTCGATCAGAGGAAGCGTACCTGCGGGGTCTTTTTTCGCGTGCCCTGCGAGTTTCATGACGCCCATGCCACCAGTCTGCATGCCGAAGAGCCCCGATTTTTTTTTGGCACCGCCGGCAATCTGAAGCTCGCACTTGCGCAGCATTTTGCGCCCTTCCAAGAAACCGGGGCTGTCCTTGAGTACTGCTTGGAGAAGGCTGATCCCGTAGGTCAGATTGGAGGTTTGAACGGCGCTGAGAGCTTTGAGCCAAAGGGGTTTCAGATTCGGCGGGAGTTCTTTTTCGGTGATCTCTGACATGGCTGTGAAAATAGTGCGGTTTTTTTAAAATGCCATTTGTGGATGACATCGGGCGGAAAGTTGAAGCTTCAGTGACGGCTTGGCAAGCATGGGGTGACAAGGAAAAGCGGAAGATTGGGTGATTGCTGCGGTTTTTGGAGTTGATGGGCTGGAACGGATAGGTTACCCAAGCGCAGCGGGGCTGGAAATTTCTTTCTGCCTTGCACCCGATCCAAAGCCAATATGCCTCCTCGCCCACAGAAGTCCGGACGTCGTCCCAGCCGAAACCGTAACCGTTACGGCCCACCGAAGCGGTCCACCAAGGACGAAGAGGAAAAGGCGGTAGAGGTAGATGGCGAAATTTCACAAGTTCTCGCGGGAACCATGTTCCGCGTGAAACTGGAAAGCGGGCACGAAGTCCTAGCCCATATTTCCGGGAAAATGCGCAAGCGCTTCATCCGCCTCGTCGTCGGTGACAAGGTGAAGATGGAAATGTCTCCGTATGATTTGACGAAAGCGCGGATTGTCTTCCGGTTGAGCTGATTCATTCGTAGTCCGCACCGGCTTCAGCAGCTTCGATTGCGGCAATGGAAGCGTTGCCGCGCCTTTCGATCACGATGTCACCGAGCAGCTCACGCTGGCGGACGACAAACTGATTGAGCTTCATCAATTCCAACAACGCCAGAAAGGTGACAATGACCTCTGCTTTGGTGGTCGCGCTTTCGAAAAGCTCTTCAAAGCGCCTTGATTCGCCGGGCGCGAAATGACTGAGGAAAAGTTCGATCTTATCCGACACCGTGTAACGATCATCGATGATATCGCCGAAGTCGTGCGATTCCTCAAAGCGCTTCAATACATTCTGGAAAGCGCGGATCAGATCGAAGATCGACACATCCGCCAGCGCTGCGGGCTCGACCTCAGGCTTGTCGTCCGCATCCGGTTGGTGGGCGAAGCGGCCTTCCTGCTCCATCTCGCGCAGGCAGAGAAATCCAGCTGCGTCCTTGAATTTTTTGTATTCGATGAGTTGGCGGATCAGTTCCCAGCGGGGATCATCCTCCTCCGCATCTTCTTCCGGTGGTTGATCGACGCGGGGAAGCAGCGTCCGGCTTTTCAAGTACATCAGGTTGGCCGCCATCACAATGAACTCCGATGCAAGGTCGATGTTGAGCAGCTTGAAGGTATTGATATAGTCGAGATACTGGCGAGTGATGCGCTCGATAGAAATCGAATGGATGTCCACTTCGTCCTTTTTAATCAGGTACAGGAGCAGGTCGAGCGGGCCTTCAAAAATTTCGAGTCGGACTTTATAGTCGTTGGCTTCCATGGGGGATGGTCGTATGAGGTGAACGGCGGCTGCGCGAGGCAAATTTCCCTCGCCTCGCCGAGAGGGCGGGGTTTTACTCTCCGCGCTGCAAGGCGAGTGGAAATATGGAACCTGAGCAATCGCAAAATTTCAACGAACGTTTGAGCCAGTGGGTGGCGCACCAAGGGTTCTGGTTTCAAATCCGCTATTCTATGTCGAGCTACGGCTGCGACGTGGGTTTATTTGGTGAAACAGGCCGACAGTCCGAAGTTTCAGAACGGCATCCGACTCTCGCTGCAATCCGGGCTTTCCGCCACGGAATCCCAGTTGCGGGGGTTTTCGCAAATCCAAGGGCGGCTTGGGATCAGCCGTTTCGCCTGCCAAGGTGGAGAGACCGCCTTCTTCACCACGATGGAGGCAAGGAACATCCGTTGTCAGATGGGCTTGCTTGACGGCCTGAGGGGGCAATGGGATCCAGGCACCATCTTGATTTCCAAGCTCGACATGGAACTCCGTGCCGGCACCGACGATGCGGAATCCGCTCAGGCGATCTCAGATGCGATTTTCAGGAAATTCCCCAAGGTCGTCGTGCATACCATCGAGGTCGCGGATGCCACCCTGCGCTGGGGATACTCCGAGCCCACCCAAGGTGCGATCCAAGATAGTGATCTCAAGATCTTGCGCTACGACGGAGGCATGAAAATGGTATTCCGCGGTGGCACGTTTTCCCAGAATTGGCTGAGGAACCTGGCGATAGAAAACCTGGTGGTGGTTTGTGATCGGACGGGATTCACTTTTGAAAAGGCCGAGTTCAAGCAGGGCACAAGCGTTGTCAATCTGACCGGTCTGAAAGTGACCGGTGGTGAGCGACCCACCGTCCTAGGTCTCGCGAAAATCCGGAATCTTAATCTGGAGAGCGCGTTGCCCGCTGCCTTTCGAAGTTTTGTGGAGGGCACCTTCTCCGGCGACTTCAAACTAACCGGCTCAACCAATGCCTCGGATGGAATCGGCTTCGAGGGACAGGTCGTGCTCGATGGTCAGGACATCATCTCGTTGCGGGAGCGAGTCCATTTGCTCAAGGCGCTCTCCGTTGTTGACTACTCAAGAAACTATCACCGCGTGGATTTCAGCGAAGGCTCGTTCCAGATCAAAACAACCGGCGGCAAACTGCTGCTAGCGGATGTGAATCTGAAGGCGAACGATCTATTCACACTCGAAGGTGGCATGCAGGTGAGATTGCCCACACCGGAAGAAACCAAGTTGGCTGTTGATCAAACGTCCAAAAGTGGAGCGCCCATTTTCATCGCAGACGATGGAAAGACGGATGATCAGGAGACCAAGGGGGATACTGTGGATTTCACACTCAGGAGGGCCGCGCTCGAAGCGAAGCGGCTCAAAGAAGGCACTCAGAGTGAGGCTCCGGCTTCATTGTTTGATCGCCTCGGTCTGAGTCTCGAAATGCGCCGTATTGAAGAACAGGCATCCGAGCGTCTGTCACGGATGTTGCGCTACGAGGGCTCGTTTAAAATCACGGTTCCCCGGGATGCCTTCGAACGCACGCCCAAGCTGGCCGAACAATACCCGGTGGACCCGGAAACACACCGAATTCCGATAACCGTCCCGATCGCAGGAAGTCTCTACGAAATTACCTTGAAACAGGCGGAGGACGTTTACCAGCAAGGTCGCCGTTAGGAGTTAACTGACAACCGCCAAACCAAGGCTGTGATAGATCTCCTGTGTCGCGTGACTCTTATTGAGAGTGTAGAAGTGAATCCCGTCCACCCCCTCATTCAATAGCCCGGCACATTGCTCCGCAGCGTAATGGATTCCCACCCGCTCGACGGATTCCGGGTTGGACTTCGCGCGGTCGAGTGCGCGAATCAGCTTGGCCGGATACCTTGCTCCGGCAGCGAGTTCTGCCATCCGCTTCATGCCGGACAGCGAGGTCACCGGCATCACACCGGCGATGATAGGCACATGGATTCCAGCCAGCGCGCAACGGTCGCGGAAATCCAGGAAATCATGGTTATCAAAGAACAGTTGCGTGCAAATGTAGTCCGCGCCCTCGTCCACCTTGGCCTTGAGGAAGTCGAGTTCATCCACCCGGTTAGGGGTGGTTGGATGGCCCTCTGGGAACCCGGCCACCCCGATTCCAAATCCGCGGGGATCCGGGTGGACACCGGACTCGTTGAATTTTTTGATAAAGCGCACGAGATCCGCCGCATGTCGGAAACCACTTTCCGACCAATCATAGTCAGGTCGATCCCGCGGAGGGTCACCCCGCAGGGCAAGGATGTTGGAAACGCCGGCAGCGGCATAGCGCTCGAGGATTTCCCTCACTTCCTTCTCCGAGTGCCCCACGCAAGTCAGGTGGGGGACCGGCGGGATCGAGGTGGTTTCGGTAATTCTAACGACCAAATCGTGCGTCAGTTCACGGGTGCCGCCTCCCGCACCATACGTCACCGAGACAAACGACGGATGCAGCGGCTCCAGCTCGCGAATGGCTTGATACAAGTCCTCCCACGCCACCGCCGTGCGGGGTGGGAAAAACTCAAATGAAAGTGACGGCTTGGAGTCGGCAAGGATATCTCGGATGTGCATGACGGGTGATTGCTCGGAATAACTACACGTTTATGAATCGCAAGCCGAAACTTTTTTCCGACTCTGGAGTTTCTACCTCCGTCGCCCCTTCGCATGGGGTTAAACATGCTCGAACCGCCCATGAAAACCATCCCTGTCCCTCTAGTGATTGTCGGTTTGCTGCTTCCAGCACTCTGCCTTGCTGAGCCTGAAAAAGATGGGTTCGGGCCACCCAAAGATCAAAAAGGCCCACACCGCGGCCCTCCGGGGCCTGCGATGGAGCTTTGGAGGATGGTGGACGCCGATCGCGATGGCTTCATTTCCAGAGCGGAGTTCGACGCTGTGCCAAGGATCCAAAATTTATCTGATGAAAAACGTGGGGATCTGTTCAAACGCTTGGATAAGGATGGGGATGGCAAACTCAGCCGAGAGGAAATTGGAAGCATCGGTAAAGATCGTGAGGGAGCTGACGGTCACCGGATGCAGCGCTTGTGGGAACTTGATACCGACAAAAGTGGCGGCATCAGCTTCGAGGAATTCCAAGCGGGCGAGTTTTTCAAAAGGCTACCTCTCGAAAAACAGCAGGCGGTCTTCAAGCGCCTGGACACCAATGGTGACGGAGTGATTTCACCCAGTGATCGTCCTGAGCCGCCGTTCAAGCGCCCGGACGGCAAACATGGCCCGAATGGGCCTGATGGCAGGAAACCTGAGGGCACCGGTGCTCCGGAAGAGCCCGGTCGCATTAATAAAAAACTCGATACCAATGGCGATGGAGTACTTTCATTCGAAGAATTCCGTGCGGGTCCCGCAGTGAAAAACCTCACTGAGGATCAGCAGGAGGATCGTTTCGAACTTCTCGACCGGAACCACGATCAGAAAATATCTCCCGAGGATTTTCCGCCGCCATTACCGAAGCCCGACGGTCCTCCGCCGCCACCGGCGGATTGATTTGCAGGGAGGGCAGCATACCGGGTTACTCTGCTGCGGGAGTTTTGGATTCTCCTTTGGAGCCAGCTAACAATGACGTGATCACCCCGGTGGCAATGATGGCGAGAATGACTGCCAGCACCGTGAGGTTGAACGAATCCCCCAGCCATAATTTGAGCCACGTGGCGGCGAGCATTTTCACACCCACCAGGATCAGCACGAGTGATAGAGCGGGCTTGAGATAGATGAAATTGGTGATCAAACCTGCTAGGGCGAAATACAGTGAGCGGAGCCCGAGAATCGCAAAGACGTTGCTGGTGAAGACAAGGAATGGATCCGCCGTGATTGCGAACACGGCCGGGATTGAGTCCACGGCGAAAATCAGATCGGTCACCTCCACCAGAATTAGTGCGACCGCAAGCGGCGTGAGCAACCATTTGCCCGGCACCGCGGAGTCTACAACCGGGTCGGGTTTTGCCGTCAGGCCCGGCTCGGCAGCTTCGTGGGACCACTTGCTCCCGGCTTTAACCATGAAGTGTTGGCCGTGGAATTCCCGGGTTACGGGAAAAAATTTCCGGATCCAGCGGACGACTGGGTTGTTCTCCGGATGCTCCTCCTTTTGCTTCATGACCAGCATTTTAACTCCGGTGAACATCAGGAAGGCCCCGAAGAGATAGAGGACCCAGTGGAAGCTCTGCACCAAAACGGCTCCTAGACCAATCATTCCCCCGCGCATTACTAGCGCACCGAGGATGCCCCAGAACAGCACGCGGTGCTGATAGCGGGCGGGCACGGCGAGCGAGCCGAACACCATGGAGATCACAAAGATGTTATCCACGCTGAGGGATTTTTCCACCACGTAGGCAGTTAGGTATTTGGTGGCGGCGAGCTGGCCGGTGTTCATCAGCTTGTCCACCGCATCCACCGCCAGACCAAGGCCGAACCAGTGGTGCTCATAGGCGAAATAGACGAGAACCGAAAATGAAAGCCCGAGCGTAATCCACACAGCGGACCAGCCAAGCGACTCCTTGAAGCCGACGATGTGGGATTTCCTGTGAAAGACCCCGAGATCGAGCGCTAGCATCAGGAAAACAAAACCGATGAAAATGAACCACGCCCAAAACATATTTGAATCTGAACGAGGAGTGATGGAACGGCCAATTGGAATGTCCCCTCCATTTTCCAACAGCCTCCCACCATGTGCCGGGCGGTAAAATGAAAAAGCCCCACACTCCGGAGGGTGTGAGGCTGATTCGTGGCTGGATCCCGATCAGGGCGCCGCTGCTGCGGTCTCTGCCTTGACGGTGCTTGCGAGAACGTCCTCGCGGATGCTGCCTCCCTTGCGGCTGCTCCACCAGAGGGCAATCGGCGAAGCGATGAAGATCGAGGAGAA
>JBDTNJ010000100.1:0-3997 GCA_039933825.1 Luteolibacter sp. | reverse complement strand
TCATCCAGAACAAGGCCGGGATACCAATCGATCTTATACATCCGCCCGGCAATCCGGCCTGCCGTGATGAACTCCGCGCCGTCCATGCGGAAATGATTCGAGCCACCACGGCGGAGAGTGCCATAGACAAAAACCATTTCGCGAGGAGGAATCATGAGGCTTCGAATGAAGATTTTTTAACCGCAGATGGACGCAGATTTACCCAGATGGAAGAGAAGATGATGAAGAGTTTTTGCCTATCAACTCTCAACTTCCTCTCACTTGTCCGAGCGGTGGCCGAGTTCGTTGTCGAGCATCTGTTTAAGATCTTCGATGCCAGTCCCCAGATCGGCGGAGATCGGGATGATGTCGATCTTTGGAAAACGCCCGCGGAAGATTTCAAGATTTTCCGCGGCCCCATCGAGATCCATTTTGTTCGCGATGATCTTCCAGGGGAAACGAGCGAGTTCATCGTCGTATTCCTTGATCTCGCGGCGGAGGATTTCCAGATCAGAGATCGGATCGCGGCCCTCACTGCCCGCCATATCGATGACGAAAAGCAGCACGCGGCAACGGGTGATGTGGCGGAGGAATTCATGACCGAGGCCGCGGTTTTCATGCGCACCTTCGATGAGGCCGGGGATATCGGCGATGGTGCAGCGGCGGAAACCGGGGAACTCAACGACGCCGACAACCGGCTGAAGCGTGGTGAATGGGTAAGAAGCAACTTTCGGCTTCGCATGGGACAGCGCTCCGAGCAGCGTGGATTTTCCGGCATTCGGGAAACCGACGAATCCTGCATCGGCGATGCGGCGGAGCTCCAAGTAGAATACCGCTTGGTCACCCGGCGTGCCAAGCGTGTGCTCGACCGGCGTGCGATTGGTGGCTGTTTTGAAATTCCAGTTGCCTTGCCCGGGTTCGCCGCCTTTGCAGAGCACGAACTCTTGGCCGTTTTCCGTAAGATCTGCGATAGGTTCAAGATCGATGCCCTCGTCGCCGCGTTCGTATTCGACAGCTTCTTGCACGGTCACGGCGTTGCTGCGATAAACCACAGTGCCGGGCGGGACTTTCCCAATGACTTGCTTGCCGCTTTTCCCGGTCTTCCGGCCGCCCGCACCATTTTTCCCGTCCTCAGCGATGAGCTTCGGATCGTAGTGGTAGGCGCGAAGATTGTCGGTGGAGGGGTCCACCACGAGGACAATGTCACCGCCGCCGCCGCCGTCGCCGCCATCCGGTCCGCCGCGCGGGACAAATTTTTCCCGGCGCCAGGAAACAACGCCGTTTCCGCCGTCGCCCGCTTTGGCGAAAATCCGTATGTGGTCGATAAACATGGGCGCACAGTTGCCACCCGAACCGGTATGGTCAACGGCAATGGTGAGCGCGAGGGCGATTTCATGGGGGTTTTCCGCCCGATTTTCCTTCCGGGATCGGCGGATTCTGCTTCACTGCGCGCATGAAATCGCCCATTGCAGCACTTTCCATGATGCTGGTCCTTGCACTTACGCCCAACCTGCTCGCCAGTGGAAAGCCGGAAATCAAGACGGCGGTGTCGTTTCACATCGAGACTGAGGCCACGGATAATCCAAAGATGATTTTCCCTCAATTGGCGAATGGGCAGACCCGCTACTTCCGTCGGATGCCGGAAGTCACGATCAAGGATGTGGTTTCGTTCCGCCCTTTTCCCTCGGATGTCGGGGAGGAATACGGGCTCGTTTTCCAACTCAAGAGCAATGCGGTGAACCGCTTGGCTGCCATCACAAACACAAATCAGGGAAAATGGCTCATCGCCCAAGTCAACGGCCGGGTGGTGGATGGCGTGCTCATCGATAAGACGATCAATGATGGCTTCATCGTAATCTGGAAAGGCGTGACTTTGGACGATCTCACTCTGTTGGATAAAACACTCCCGCGCACCGGTGCCGAGAAAAAGAAATAAGCCTCACCCATCACGCATGATTCGAATTTTCGCCCTCATCCTGTCGCTGGTCGCTGCCGTGCATGCCAGCCCCATCGATCTCCGGCTACCCACCGAAAACCAGCACCTCTTCACCGGGGAAATGGACCAATTTTTCATGTATGTGGACCGCACTTTCGAGGGCCAAGTGTCCAAGCCATGGGAAGCGGGCTCGTTCGGCTTGGTGCGCAATCAGACCCGCATCAATGGTCAGGTAATCTGCATAAAATTTCATGAAGGCATCGACATCGCACCTGTCAAACGCGATCAGGTAGGCAACCCGTTGGACATGGTTTCCAGCATTGCGGATGGCCGCGTCGTCCACATCAGCCCGCTCGCCGGCCGCAGCAATTATGGCAAATATGTTGTCGTCGAACATCAGTGGGAAAACTCCCTGATCTATTCGCTCTACGCCCACCTCGCCGAAATCACGTGTAATCCCGGCGATCCCGTGAAAGTCGGCTCGGTGCTCGGCCGCATGGGTTTCACCGGGGCGGGGATCGATCGCACACGCGCGCACTGCCATTTGGAGTTAGGAATGTTGATGAGCTTGAAATACGAAGAATGGCACAAGTCCTGCGGCGGAGGCATAAACTATCAGGGGATTTTCAATGGTATGAATCTAACCGGCTGCGAAGTGTCGAGGTTTTTCATCGAACAGAAAGCGAATCCCGATCTTCAGTTCAGCGAGTTCATCGCCTCCACACCGGTCTATTTCAAAGTAACAGTGCCGATGAAGGAGACTCCGGAATTCGTCAAACGCCACCCATGGATCAGCCATGGCACTAGCGAGGGAGCCACCTCTTGGGAAATCAGCTTCAGTGCAACAGGCATGCCCGTCGCTTTCTCCCCTAGCAAACGAGAACTCGCTGCTCCAGCCCTGACCTCGGTCCGCCCATCCACCGTTCCCCACCGCTACCTCACACGAGGTCTCGTCAACGGCGAGGGCAGTCAAGCCGTCCTCACCCAATCCGGTCTGCGGCTTGTCGCGCTCCTCACCGATACTTTTCCCACCACCCCATCCTCCCATGCCCCAGTTCCAGCCGAACACGATCCTCGATAAACTCACCTCCCTCGGACTCACTCTCCCTGCCGTCCCCGCCCCAGTCGCCGCCTATGTGAACTGCGTGCGCAGCGGAAACCTTCTTTTTCTATCAGGCGGTTTGCCGATCGATGGCGATAAAAAAGTCATCGGCAAAGTCCCCACGGATGTCTCTATCGACGAGGCCAAGGAAGGTGCCCGCATAATCATTCTTAACCGCCTCGCCGTCATTCAGGATGAGATCGGCTCACTTGACCGAGTGAGGCAAATCGTCGCCCTCACCGGTTTTGTAAACTCCGAGCCGGATTTCTACGGCCACCCACAAGTGATAAATGGCGCGTCCGAGTTGCTCGTGGAAATTTTCGGCGACAAGGGAAAACACTCACGGACCGCCCTCGGCGCCGCCGCCCTGCCTCTCAACGTTGCGGTGGAAATCAACCTCATCGTCGAAGTGGAAGCCTGAAATCGTCGCAGTGCGTCTGTGGCAATGGACCTCATCCGCAGCCAGCGTCGCCTGAAGTTGATATTGGCGGACTGAGCGTTGGACGAGACGCCGCAACCACGCCATCATACGCGCTCCCGGATTGACGTCGGTTCACGTCCGTTGTTCATTCCGGCTCTGCGATGTCCGCCCCGCCCGCTACTCCGAAACCACTTGTCATGACGCCCCACCAGGCGCTCAAGCAGTATTTCGGATTCAATGGTTTTCTTGAAGGCCAGGAGGAGGTCATTACGGAAATCACCTCCGGCCGCGATGGCTTGGTCGTGATGCCCACCGGCGGAGGAAAGTCCCTCTGTTTCCAGATCCCCGCGCTCTGCTTTGGCGGAGTCACGCTCGTCATCTCTCCGCTCATTGCGCTGATGAAGGATCAGGTGGATGCGCTTGTTGCGCGGGGCATCGCCGCCACAGTCATCAATTCCACACTGTCATGGCCGGAGCAAAAAGAGCGGCTCGATGGCATGCGTGCCGGGAAATACAAACTCGTCTATGTCGCGCCCGAACGCTTCCGCGCGGAAAGTTT
>JBDTNJ010000099.1:0-6667 GCA_039933825.1 Luteolibacter sp. | reverse complement strand
TGCCCTCGTTTTTCACGAGGTATTCCGCGTAGGCGGCGGCGGGAAGCTGGAGGCGGTTGCCCTGCGCGTCATCGAAGACATGCAAAGTCTCGTTTTTCGCGGTGAGGAATTCAAAATCGACGAACGGAGCCTCTGCTTTGAATAGAACTGGCGCGCCATCAAAGATGATTTTTCCGAATAACAGCGCGGCGATCAGGACGACCAGATAGGTGAGGCCTCCCAGCAGGGAACGCACGACGACATCCTGGAAGTGTCCTTTGGGAAGGCCTTTGCGGATCAGTTTTTCGGGATCGAACATGGGGCAGAAAAATCAGTGCTTCATCTTGCTCACGAAGCGATGGGCGGTCGCGTTGATCGCAAGAACCACGGCAAACAGAAGAATGCCGACGACGAACAGCGCGCGGTAGTGGACGCTGCCGAGCGGGACTTCGCCCAACTCCTGGGCGACGATGCCGGTGAGCGTGTGCGCCGGTTGGAAAAACGTGCCGAGGCCGGCACTGAAATCCGGGATCTTGATGCGGTTGCCCGCGACTAACAAAACAACCATCGTTTCACCGATCACGCGGCCGAGGCCTAGCAGCACGGCGGCGAGGATGCCGGAAAACGCGGCGGGGATGACAACGCGGAAGGTGGTTTGCAACTTGGACGCGCCCAGTGCTTCCGAAGCCTCTGCATACGCACCGGGCACGTTGTTGATGGCGTCTTCAGCCAGCGAGAAAATCGTGGGGATGCTCATCAGCGCGAGCAGGCAGCCGGCGGTGAAGATGTTCAACCGCTCCTCGATCGGGAAGCCCGGAACCCATTGCAACGAATCCCACAGAGAAAGATCCCGCAGCACGGTGCCGAAGACGAGGATGCCTATAAAACCCAACACCACGGAAGGAATCGCTTGGATGAACTCGATGACCGGCTTGATGACGCCCTGCTCCCACGGCGATGCAAACTGGTTCACGTAAACCGCCGCGCCGATGCCGGAGGGGATGGCGATGATCAGTGCCACGATCGAGATCATCAGCGATCCGGCCGCCAGCGGGAGGATGCCGTAGAAATCCTGCCATTCGCCACCGGTGACCCAGTCTTTGCCGGTTAGAAACGAGCTGATGGCCGCGCTGAGGGGGACGGGCGTGTCGTGTTTCCAACTGTTGATGGAGGCGGGTGTTTTTTCGAGATCGGCGATGAAGATGGGCCATGTTTGGCGAGCCACCTTGAGCAGGCGCGAGGCTTCGGGCTGGCTGAGGTGGTCGGGGAGCTTGCCGAGAATGCCGGCAGCGGTCTCCTTGAGAGCGTTGTGCAGGCTGATGCATTGCGGACGGCGTTCCATCAGGGATTGGATGGGGCCTTCAATATCCGGTTTGTCCGCCAGCGACGTTTCGGCTTCTGCGGTGAGTTTCCCGCGTTCGACGGGATCCTTCGCATTCGCCGCCGCGGCTAACAGAGTTTTGCGATCCTTTTCAAGAATGTCCGCGCCCTGGATCTTGTCCTTGGTGGCGGTGACGGTTTCGGTCATTTCTGAAACGAGCGAGCTGAGATCGGAGCCGGCACCGGAAAATGAATCGATGGTCTCGCGCAGTCCTTGCAAGGGCTCCGCGTGCTTCTGCTGGGCCGCGGCGAATTCTCCTGATAGTGAGGTGACGAGCGCGGGATCCTCTGTGGAATCGATAGGGCGGGTGCGGATGGATTCGACGAGATCGCCGCGCTCCCGGGCGGTGAGATGCGGGGTGGGCGGGAGTTTTGAAAGCGCCTTGGTTTTCTGCTTGGCGAAATTGGCTTTCAGCGTGGCCAGCATTTCCGAGTTCTGATCGCTGCCGGCCTGGGAGTTGTTCAGAACGAGATCGCGGGTGGCTCCGGTCTGGTCGGTGTAGGCGTTGAAGAGTGCGCTGGCTTCCTGCGAACGGCGGAGCTGGCGGGCGCACTGGCCGTTGATTTCCGCATAGTAAGCGCGGTTCAGGACACTGCCGAGCTGCTCGTGGGCGGTGAGGTTTTTCCGGGAAATATCGACGAACTCAAGCCCGGCGATCCGATAGATCTCAAGCTCGCGCTGGTAGCCGGGGAAGAATCCGAGACCTTCCTTGAGCAGGAAGATGATGATCAGGGCCAGGATGACGATGGTCAGTCCGGCATTGGATGCGAAGAAGTATTTGATCGCTCTCTCGTAGGAGAATCCCCGCTTTTGGAAGCGATGGGGAGCGGGATCCGATGAAATTTCTTCCTGCGACATGAGTTGTGGAAACCGTGGTACGTTGCTTGGGCGGGATAGACAAGAAAATGAGCATCGCAAGCGAGCCTGCGATGCTCATTGAATAGCAACCGGAAACAACAAACTTTCTTAGAGATCCTTCACAGGGATGAAACCGACCTTGCGGACGATGTCTTGTCCGGCGGCGGACTCGACGTATTTCATGAAAGCCTCGGCTTCGGCGCTCGGTTTGTCAGGAGCGTAGAAGTAGCACAGGCGGGCGTAGGCGTAGGCCTTCGCGTTCTTCGCCACAGGCTCGACGCCATCGATGGTGATGGTCTTGGTGCCGGAGGTTTTGGAATAGGCGAGGCCGACATAGCCGATACCGTTTTTGTTCTTCGCCACTTCCTGAGCGATCTGCTCGTTACCCGCCATTTTCAGGGAGCTGGATGGATAGTCGCGACCGCCCATGGCGAGCTTCTGCCAATCCTTGTAGGTGCCGGAGGAGGTGTTGCGGGTGTAAATCGAGATCGGGCCGGGAGCGCCGCCGATTTCCGACCAATCCTTGATTTGACCGGTGAAGATCTTAGCGACCTGGTCCTTGGTCAGTTTAGACAGCGGGGAGTTCTTGTTGACGATGACGCAGATCATGTCGTGGGCCACTTCGTGCTCCTTGAGATAAACGCCCTTGGTGCGGCAGAAGGTGCGCTCGTCGTCCTTGACCTTGCGGGAGGACATGCCGATCTGCGCGGTGGCGTTGGCAAGAGCCGGGAACGCGGTGGTGGAGCCTTCCGCGGCGATTTCGAATTTCACTCCGCTGTTTCCGGCGGCTTTGAAGCCTTCGGCGAGTTGGGGGACGAGCTTGGCACCGAGTGTATCGGAGCCCTTGATACTGAGCGTTTGCGCAGTGGCCATGGAAAGCATGGCGGCTGTGGCGAATAGTGTGGTGATGGTTTTCATGTTATTTTGTATTGCTTGGGATTCCTAGGGATGGATTAGAAGGACATGCGAAGGCCGGTGAGGAAGGTGGTTCCCTCATAGTCACCGCCAGTGAGATGGGAATACTCGAGACCGTTCATGATCTTGAGCTTGTTTCCGTAGATGTAGTAGTTCAGGCCGAGATAGAGCGAGACGTAGCCGTCACCGGTGGCGTCAGACTTTCTCTGACCTTTGCTGGACCCCGAAGTTTTGTAATCAGGGGAAACACCTTCATAGCGGTTGCCAAGTTTGAGGCCGTCGACGTCGTCAGGACTGGTTGCAAACTGGACACGTCCTGCGAGCTGGAGACCATCCGCGATGAAATACGTCGGGATGATGTTGATGGCGAACACATCAGCTTGGTTGATGTGGGTGTTTTTACCGTTTTGATCGGCATTTCCGGAGTATCCGAAACCGTAGAGGATGTCCGTCGTCAGCCCGAAACGACCTTGGGTGATGTCGTTGGAAAGACAAATCGCATCAGTGAAAGCAGGGGCTTTTCCATATGAAAAATAAACACTATCAACTTCTGACTGATAGCCAGGGTCCGAATTGTGCTCGTAGCGGAAGGAAACGATGGCTGAGTCAAGTTTGGATTCCGCAGAGTAGTCATAACCGACCTTGCCCAGGAAGAGCACTCCGGCGTCGAATTCCGAAAATTCTGGGACCTGATTGTTTGCGTAAATACCCATGTCGTACAGCCAATGTTCTTGAATGCCTTTCCCGTTCACCCATAGACCCGTTAGGTTGCCGGCATGAAGCATGTTGGTGACCAAGCTGCGCTCGAAGGTAACGATTTCTTTGGAAGAAATTTCCTGTTCGCGAGAGAGTTTGATTTCTTGTTTACCCACCGAGATGTTGAGTGCGTCCGATGACACATAGGTGAGGTAGAGGTCGTAGATGTCCTTGTAGAGGCGATAGTCATCGACTGGCGCGTAGGGGAATTTCGATCCGACTGGCGAGTTGGTATTCACGTCGATCTGGCCTTCCAGCTTCCAGTTCTGGAACCATTTCGATTTGAAACCCAAATAAGCGCGGCGGGCTTCAAATTTGTCGCCCCAAACGCCGTCTTTGCCAGCGTCTTTGTAGTCCTCAACGTCGAAGTGCCCGTTTGCCGAGTGTCCATCAGCATATTGGACCTGCAAACGTCCTTGGAGTGAGAATTCTTGGAGGACCTGATTGTTGTCGTTCTTATACAGGGTGAAGGCGGACCAAGCCTTGTCCCAGGCCGTATCACCGGGGAACTTTCCAACCAATAGGCCGGTGGCGCTGCTGGAGGAAGTTGTGGAATCTGTGGCGGTGGGTGGCTCGGTTCCGGCTTGTGCGGAGACGCAGCCAATCACGCTGCTGACGAGGACGGCTCGTTTGATGTAGTTCATGGATTGCATTGTTGGTAGTGGTTTGTGTGACGGAATTGTGACAATTGCGCCGCACGCACGCTTGGTATTGGCATATTCCTGATTCCCCAAGGTGACAATTGTGACAAAAACGTCACAAAGCGTATTGGGAAGATCGGGAAATGGCCACTTAGGCAATGCACGGACGTTGTTTGCGTCATGGGGCGCGGTTTTGCAATCGGGTCTGTGTGAAATATTCGTCACATTGCGCCGTGGTTCCATCCGACGATCTTTCTTGTTATTTTTCGACCAACCGGAGAGCTTGCGCACAGTTCAAATCTTTTCCCCATGTCCATCATCCTTGGCTGCATCATCGGTTTCGCTCTCTGGTTTGCCATGCGCTACCTCGTCGCGGGCATCTACACCGTTGCCCAAAACGAACGCGCGGTGAAAACCCGCTTCGGCCGGGCCGAGCGTGTCGGCGACCTGACCACGCTGGACGACCCGATTTCCGAGCCGCTCAATCCCGACCAGAAAAACCGCTACGTTTACCCGCAGGTCCGCGTGATTCAGCCCGGTGGCCCGTATTTCAAATGGCCGTGGGAGCGCATTTATAAAATTTCCATCGCCACCGAGACGGTGAATATGGCTTGGGACCCCGAGGACCCCTCCGCCAACTACAACGGCACCATGCTCGAAGCCGTCACCAAGGATCAGCTCAACACCGGCCTCACCGGGCAGATCCGTTACCGCGTTTCCGAGCGTAACCTCTACGCTTTCATTTTCGGCATCAAAAACCCCTTCGCCCACGTCATGGGCTACTTCGTTTCGGTGCTCCGCGAGCGCATCGCCAACTTCGAGGCCCCCGCCGCGCTCAACGATGATGGCACCCCGGACAGTGCCGCTGTCATCGGCATTTCCATCAATGACCTGCGGAAAAACCTCCGCGACCTCAACGAGCACATGGACAAGGAATGCCTCTCGTCCGCCGCCCGCTACGGCATGGTGCTCGATGCCACTCTCATCACCGGCATCGATCCGCCGCCAGAAGTCGAGTCCGCGCTCGCCGCGATCAATACCGCTTACAACCAGGTTTCCTCTGACATTTCCCTCGCCCAAGCCTCTGCCGACCAGAAAATCGTCCAGTCCCGGCGCGCCGTGGAAATCGAAACGCTCAAGGCGCAGGCCGAGGTCGAGCCGCTCGTCCGCCTCGCCGACCAGCTCGCCGACCTGAAACGCCACGGCCCCGACGCCCTCCGCGCCTACATCCGCAACGTCCGCCTCTCGCTTTTCGACAAAGCCCATCAAGTCTTCGTAGAATCCAAAAAATGAACTTCATCTACTCTGTCGTCATCACCTTCGTCGGCTGCTCCATTGCCGTCCCGCTTTTGCTCGGCATCTGCCGTTTTCTAGGGCTCTACGCCATCGTCAACGAGCGCCAGTGCAACGTCTATGTGCTCTTCGGTAAAGTGTTAGCCACCATTGACGAGCCCGGCCTTCACATCCTGTTATTCAAACTCGGCCCCGCCGCCTTCATCGTGAATTGGCTCGGTCAATGTCATGTGCTCGACATGCGCCTGGACCAGGAATACCTCCGCAGCCAGCCCGTCAACTCCGAGGAAGGCGCGCCTATGGGCATCGGTATCTGGCACGAGATGTTCATCAGTGATCCCGTCGCCTATCTGTTCAAAAACTCCGACCCGCGCGGCTCTCTATCCGCCAACGTCAGCAACTCCGCCGTCCGTTGCCTAAGCAACATGCCGCTCAGCACCATGATGGTGAACCGCCACGCCATGAGCGACACCGTGCGCAACGAAGTCTCGCCGAAATCCCACGAATGGGGCTACAAACTCGGCTCCATCTACATCCGGAAAGTCCACTTCCGCGACATCGGCATGATCCGCCAGATCGAGAGCAAGGTGGTGAACCGTTTGCGTCAGGTCACCTCCGCCATCAAACAGGACGGTGCTAACCAAGTGAGCATCATCACTAGCACCGCCGAGCGCCAGGCCGCCGTCGAGTTCGCCAAAGCCGCCGCCATCCGTCCGCAAATCGTCGGTGAGTCGCTTCAGAAAATCTCCCTGGACCGCGAGGTTTCCGAAGCCATGTTCGAGATCCTGGAAACCCAGAAAGTCGTCAGCAGCGGCGCGAAACTCACCGTCCTCCCGCAAGGCGG
>JBDTNJ010000098.1:0-9980 GCA_039933825.1 Luteolibacter sp. | reverse complement strand
GCAAAGAGCGCGTCCAGATTTTCGCTGGCATCGTGATGGCTCGTGGTGGTTCCGGCGTGAACGCTGCGTTCACCGTGCGCAAAATTTCCTACGGCGAGGGTGTCGAGCGGGTTTTCCCACTTCACACTCCTCGGATCGCGAAGATTGAAGTCACCAACCGGGGCAAGGTCCGCCGTGCCAAGTTGCATTACCTCCGCGAGCGCGTGGGCAAGCGCGCTCTCCTCGTGAAGAGCGCCAACTGATTTCGAAATATCGTTTGTTTTTACTAGGCAAAGCGCCTCACCTCCATCGGGTGAGGCGTTTTGTTTTTGGCGTTAGGCGCGATTTCCTCTTTCCGCCAGGGGAAGTCCGCGCCAAGTTGCCGCCGTGCGCGTTCCGATTCCGGTAGTCATTTTTCTCATCATCTCCGTCATGGGCGGCGTTTGGTGGCATGGCACGCGGCAAAAGGATTTTCTCACACCTCCATCACTGGAGAAGCTGGCGGAAGTCCGCACGAGGGTGGAATCGTCGTTTCCGCAAACTGACAAGGTGGTTGATGCAATTTCCGAGCCGGTCATCGCGGAAAAGCCGGTGGTAGTTGAGCCGCCGAAACCTGAGATCGATCTCGGAGATTTGGCGGCAACTCCCACACTCGCACAATATGGCGAGCGCGCGTTCCAAGGAGCACCGCAATTGATCGAGCTGGCAGCGGCCTTGGAGGCAAAAGGGCAGTTTCAACGGGCATTGCTCGCTTGGGAACGGGTCCTAGATCTAGCCAAACCCGACGCAAATCAGGCGAGCGCAGCGATTTCCGCGATCAAGCGCCTGCGCCCGACGTTACCTGATTGGAACACCGATCCGGCGAAAGCCATTCCGATCACTCTTCATGCGGGCACTGGCAGCAAGATGGCCAAGGCACTTACCCCCGTACTCCAACAAGCGGCCCGCGATTTGGAAAGAGCATCAGCAGGAATGGTCAAGGTCATTCCTGAAGTCACCGCCGGAAAAAGCAGTCTGCCAGCCAAGGGACCTACACCGGTCGCTCTCTGGCTGGCGGGACCCTTGAAAAAATCGATCTCGACCGAAGTCATGTCCTTCACCGTCGAAGCTGCGGATTCCTCACACCAGGATATGATGAAAACCATTTTTGAACTCGTCCGCAATTTCCTGGGCCAATCAACATCCTATACGCCCCCCATCGCCCTCGCCGATCAGGATAACCCACAGGATGCGCTCAATTTCCGCATCACGCGTCTTTGCTGGAACGAGTTCGCCACCTCCCTCAATCTCCCGCCGAAAAAAGAAGAGAAGCCCGTCAAGAAGCCCTAATATCCAGGGCAGCGGTGACGTTGTCCAAGTGAAGACTTTACAGATTGCCCAGCCCGTCTATTTCCCATGATTCTCCGTTCCGCCATCATCTTCCTAACTGCAAGCCTGGCGTTTGCTCCCGCTCAGGATCGTGCGCCCGTGGAACCGGCATCACTGCCAGCCCCCGATCAGCCTGTGGCCCCGGTCAAGCCATCGGTGGAAAAACTCGATGAAACACGCTATCAGGTCGGAAAAATCATTTTTGATCAAAAGACCCGCGAGATCCGGTTCCCGGCGAAGGTGAATACTTCAACGATGCCCTTGGAATTCTTACTGGTTAACGAGAACGGCAAGCTCCACGAATCCCTGCTCAAGACGGACGCCTCCCCCACCCAGCTCAATCTAGTCTTCACCCTTCTCCGCTATCCGCCATCGCGCGAACTCTATCCGCTGCCGAACGACCACGGCGGCAGCTCAAACGAATTCCCCAAAATTCCTACCGAAATGAAATCCGCAGCCCGCGTCCTGATCGAGGTGGAATGGAAAGACGGGGGCAAGACGCGCCGACTGGCCGCAAACGAATTGATCCAACAAACCGTCAAGACCACCGCCATGCCTGCCGGACCCTGGGTTTACGGTGCATCGGAGTTCAACGACGGCAAATACGCCCCTGAGGTCAGCGGTGACATGATCGCCATTTTCGTGACGAATTCAGCTCTCATCAACTACCCCGGCGAGGACAACACCGGCGAGGACGTCTGGATCCCCTATCCCAAGCGCATCCCCGTTGAGGACACCGATGTCACTGTCATCATCAGCCCATTTTCAAACAACAAACCGCTGCCAAAACCATGAAAATCCTATCCGCCCTTGCCATTCTCGGCACTGCCATCTCATGTGCCGCCGAGCAAAACCCGAACCGCTATGAGTCCCTCAAACAGGAAATGCGGCAGTCCATCGCCCGCGGCAATGCATGGCTGAAATCTCAGCAGAAGCCCGATGGCACATGGGACGATGAGGGGCTGCCAGCGTTCACCGCACTTGTTCTGACCGCCGCCACCCGCGACCCGAACATCGACCGCAAGGCTCCCTTTCCAGAGCATATCGAAAAAGGCTATAACTGGCTGCTAGGTCAGCAAAAGGAAGACGGTGGCATCTATAACCGCGGTCTTTCTGTCTATAACACCGCCACCGCGGTGACCGCGCTGGTCTCCGCCGGGCGGGAAAATTACGATCCGGCGATCATTAAGGCGCGCAAGCATCTCATCGACAACCAATGGGACATCGGCCAGAAGAAAGAAACCGACAATCTCAATGATGGCGGCGTGGGGTATGGCTCGAAAAATGACCACACTGACATGTCAAACACCTACCTCGCCATCGAAGCACTCGCACTTTCCAAAAAAGTCATCGAAGACAGTAAACACGGAGATCAACCTGACCTCGATTGGGGCGCGGCCGTGAGATTCCTTTCACGCTGCCAGAATCTCGAAGGCTCGAACGACCAGCCCTGGGCGTCCAGCGATCCGAAAAACAAAGGCGGCTTCATCTACGCACCTGGCGAGTCCAAGGCCGGCGAGGACAAGCTGCCGGATGGCCGCACCGCGCTCCGTTCCTACGGCTCGATGTCCTACGCCGGGCTGCTTTCCTTCATCTACGCAAAACTCGGCCCGGATGATCCTCGCGTGGTCGCGGTGAAGGAGTGGCTTGGGAAAAATTACACGCTCGATGAAAACCCGGGTATGGGCTCACAGGGAATCTACTACTACTATCAGACCATGTCCAAGGCACTCGCCGCCGCCAACATCGATACCCTCAAACTCGAAAACGGCAAGGAAGCCGACTGGCGCAAGGATCTGGGAGAAAAAATTCTCACCACCCAGCGTGAGAATGGTTCGTGGGTGAATGACAACGGCCGCTGGATGGAATCCAACCCGATTCTCGTCACAGCCTACACGGTGCTTTCGTTAGAGCAGGTTTACGACTCGATTCCGCAGAAGTGATGCGCTTTTTCGCAATCTTTTGCATCCTAATTAAAGCCGTTCTCGCGGCGGAGATCGTGGAGGAAAGCGTGACTCACGCGGGAGCAAAATTCCGCGTGGTTCATCTTGATCCGCAGCAGGTGGAGATCGTTTGGAAAGATGCCAACGGCGCACTCTATCGGACGTTCGACCAAGTGCAGGCGGCATATGCGAAACAAGAGAAGACGGTAAAATTCCTGATGAACGCCGGAATTTTCGAGCCCGGCGGGATTCCTAGCGGATTGCACATTGAGGGTGGGAAAACACTCCGCCCGCTCAATCTCGCGGACGCGCCGGGGAATTTCTTTTTCAAACCGAACGGGGTCTGCACCTTAGGGATTGGAAATATGGCAGGCCCATTCATCGGGACCTGCGCGGCGTGGCAGGCACGGATCGACCTCGCAAAGCGGAAGCGTTCGTTTGGAACGGAAAATTGGGGCGTGCAGTCCGGCCCGATGCTTTTGATCGACGGGCAGCGTCATCCGGCATTTAAGGATGGCTCGGCGAGCAAACTGCATCGCAATGGAGTGGGAATCGACCGGAAGGGACAGTTAGTTTTCGCAATCACGGAGAAAGGAGAAGTGGTGAATTTCTGGGACCTCTCCGGTTTGTTTTTGAAACTTGGCTGCAAGAATGCGCTTTTCCTTGATGGCGGAATTTCACAAACGGTAGTGAATCCAGACATGCCTGTTTCAAGCAATCTATTCGGAGCCATGTTTGTCGTCGTCGAATAATTCCAGTGACCACCCACACCGCACCGCTCACGCCAGTCCAAGCACAAAAACTCCGCGAGTTGCTGGAGCTGATGGGCTATGATTTTGAAACGAAACCCTACGTACTTTTCTCGGCAAGGAAGGGCAAGCTGAATGTTACAGTTTATGAAAAGGGCCCTAAAGTGCTGATTCAAGGGAAGGACACGGAAGATTTCATCCGCTTCACCCTGGAGCCGGAAATTCTGGGTGAGGCGCGGCTGGGCTATGAGGAAATTTTGGAACCGGATCGCTTTGAGCCGCATTTCGGGATCGATGAGAGTGGCAAGGGCGATTTTTTCGGGCCTCTCGTCATCGCCGGGGCTTATACGGATGCGGCGATCGCCCGGCGGCTGATAGAGGCAGGCATCATGGATTCCAAACGCGTCACCAGCCCCGCCCGCATCCGCGCGCTTGCGGCGATCATCAAAGCAACTCCTGGCTGCACCACTGCGGTGATCTGCATCGGGCCGGAGCGGTATAATTCGATGTTTGCGTCGTTTAAGAATCTCAACCGCTTGCTCGCTTGGGGCCATGCCCGTGCGATCGAATCGCTCGCCGCCGCACGGCCGGACTGCCCTCGCACGCTCAGCGACCAATTCGCAAGGCCCGAGGTGTTGCAACGTGCTCTCAAGGAAAAAGGGCTCACCATCGAGCTCGATCAACGCACCAAAGGCGAATCCGACACTGCCGTTGCGGCAGCCTCCATTCTCGCCCGCGAGCGATTCATCGACTGGATGGACAAGGCCTCCGCCGCCTGTGGCATCAAACTACCGCTGGGGGCCTCGGACGCCGTGGTGCAAGCTGGCCGTGCCTTGGTCGCCCGCGATGGGGAGGCGGACCTTGGGAAATTCGCAAAACTCCATTTCCGGACCACTCACGCTGTCTTGGGAACCACTCCGCCGGAGCGGGTGGATCCGGATTAGCTAACGAAATCCACATTTCCCGTGGAACAATCGAGTCATTGACGCTCAATCGACTACATTTCTGAATTTTCTTCACAATTTCTGACAATTGTTTAACCTATGGCACAGAAAACGCATCGAAATCAAAGATTTTTGGCGGGACGAGAGCAATGGCACCGTTATAAATCCCTCTGCGTTCCTAACTACTTTCAACATCCCTTTTTCCATGGCTACCATCACCAAGCGCGAACTCGTAATCAAAATCACTGACAATTTGGGAGCGAGAGGATTGGAAATCACCCAGCAGGACGTGCTCGAAGTCGTCCAGACACTGATTGATGAAATCACGGATTCGCTCTCACAAGGCGACATGGTGGTCATGCGGAACTTCGGTGCGTTCCAAGTCCGCGAGATGAAGGCAAAGATCGGGCGCAATCCAAAAAATCCTGACAAGGACGTTCCAATTCCCGCCCGTGCAGCCGTAAAATTCAAGCCCGGCAAGGAAATGAAGGAAAAAGTCGCCACTACGCTTCAAATGATCCGTGAGCGCAAATAGACCCCGCACGTTTGCTGTGATTTCATTCTGGAAAAACCCACTTTCCCACTTCGCTCCCGTCTGTGGCGCACTCCTTTTCGTGCTCCCATCCTGCGGCGGCTATCATGGCTACATGACGCGGGGCTATTCAGAGCGTGGCCAGCACTATCAGCCGATGAGCGTCGATCAGGCGCTCCAATACGAGGAGACAGGAACCTGCTCGTGGTATAATGAATCCTCGTTTTTCGGACTCAAACGCGGTAACACTTCGATCGGTGAAAAAGTCATGCCTTGGGACGTGATCGGGGCTCACAAAACGCTTCCCCTGCCCTGCATCGTCAAAGTCACCAATGTCGAAAACGGCAGGTCCACCAAAGTCCGCATCAACGATCGTGGTCCGTTTATTCCAGGGCGTTTCCTCGATGTCTCGCCCAGAGCCGCCAAACAGCTTGGCTTTTATGGTGACGGGCTCGCCACCGTCCACGTCGAAGTGGTTTCCGTGGGCGACGGCCCATACAAAAAGAAGAAGCGCCACTGGTTCTTTTTCTAGGAGTTTCCGGGCTTGAACAACCGGCAGGCCCGCCCACACACTCCGTGCGCTCGCCACGAGCACTTTCCTTATGTCCAATTCTGCTGAAATCCGCGTTTTCGCCCCTGCCACTGTGGCGAACGTCGCTTGCGGTTATGATGTCCTTGGTTTTGCCATCGACTCGCCGGGCGATGAAATTGTCGTCCGCAACTGTGATAAGCCCGGGTTGCACATTACCAAGATCACTGGTGACAACGGCAAATTACCGAAAAATCCCGCGCAAAACTGCGCGGGTGTCGCCGCCCTTGATCTCCTCAAGCACCTCGGCATGACCGACCGCGGCATCGAGATGGAGATCCACAAAAAAATGCCATTCGGTTCCGGACTCGGCTCATCCTCGGCCTCATCCGTCGCAGGGGCCTTCGCTGTGAACCAACTCATTGGCAATCCGCTCAGCAAAAAACAGCTCCTTCCCTTCGCCATGGCCGGTGAAGCCTCAGCTGACGGTGCCTGGCATGCCGACAACGTCGCACCCTGCCTCTTCGGCGGCATCGTTTTCATTCGCTCGAATGTCGAACTGGATTTTGCCCAAATCCCTGCCCCGAAAAACCTCTGGGCCGCTGTCGTCCACCCGGACATCGAAATCCTCACCAAAGTCGCCCGCGAAATCCTGCCGAAGGAAATTCCCCTCGAAAACGCCACCCAACAGATCGGCAACCTCGGCGGCCTCCTGTGCGGACTGATTCAAGAGGACTACGGCCTGATTTCCCGCTCCATCCACGACGTGATCGCCGAACCCCGCCGCCAGAAGCTCATCCCGGATTTCTACAAAGCAAAACGCGCCGCCCTCTCCGCAGGTGCGCTCGGCTTTTCGATCTCCGGTGCGGGTCCCTCGGTCTTCGCGCTCTGCGAAGGTGAGAAAATCGCCCGTAAAGTCGCCGATGCCATCAGCAAGGTTTTCTCAGCTATCCCGATCGAGAACCAAGCCTACGTGTCGCGGATTAATCCAACGGGGGTTCATGTGGTGAAAGACTGATAGTCCAGCCTCCTTTCTTTAAGGCCGAACATTGAAATCTAGCAAAATTTTTCCACTGTGCTCTATCACTCTACTAGCAATCCCGCCCATCGCGTTGATCTCAAGGAAGCGATCCTCCGCTCACTTCCTCCCGACAATGGCCTCTACATGCCGGACACGCTTCCCGTGCTCGACAAATCATTCTGGGAAATCTGGCGTGAACTCACCTTCCAGGAAATCGGTATCGCCGTGGCGGATGCTTTCTTCGGCGAGGATGTTCCTCCACAAGCCCTGGTGGACATCGTCGAGGGCACCGTTTCCTTTGATGCACCGCTTGTCACACTCGGACCGGGCGATCATGTTCTGGAACTTTTCCACGGTCCCACACTCGCATTCAAGGACTTCGGTGCGCGGTTCATGGCGCGGCTGATGGCTTGGCTCACGCGCGATGACGAGCGCATGCTGACCGTTCTCGTGGCCACTTCAGGAGACACCGGTGGCGCAGTCGCGTCGGCATTCCATCACGTGGCCGGCACCCGCGTCGTCATTCTCTATCCGAAAGGAAAAGTCTCGGGACTTCAGGAAAAGCAGCTCACCGCGCTCGGCGGAAATATCACCGCATTGGAGATCGATGGCTCGTTCGACGATTGCCAAGCGCTCGTCAAATCTGCTTTTCTCGATCGCGAGCTATCCGAACGCCTCAACCTCACCTCCGCGAACTCGATCAACCTCGCACGGCTCGTGCCGCAGAGTTTCTACTACATCCACGCCGCCCGCCAATTGCCGGAAGGCGTGGTGCCGACCTTTGTGATTCCATCCGGCAATTTCGGGAACCTGACCGCCGGCTTGCTCGCGATACAGCTCGGACTTCAAGTCGATCAGATGATCGCCGCAACGAACCGCAACGATGTGGTTCCGGAATACCTGCGCGTCGGCACCTACACGCCGCGTCCGAGCGTCCCGACAATTTCAAATGCCATGGACGTCGGTGCGCCATCGAACTTCGTCCGCATGCAGGCACTCTTCGGCGGCTCGTGGGAAGCCATGAAGTCACGCATCATCGGGATGACATTTTCCGATGACCAAACCCGGGCCGCCATTCGGGAGGTGAAATCGCTTTACGATTACGAGATCGATCCCCACGGCGCGATCGCCTGGCTGGCCGCCCGCCAATGGCGCGCCACGCATCCAGGTTCCGCCACCGTCAGCCTGGAAACCGCGCACCCTGCAAAGTTCCCGGACGTGATGGATGCTGAACTCGGAGCCAACTGTGTCGGGGTCCCCGAACGCCTTGCGATTCTCGCCCAACGCGAAAAAGTGGCGGTTTCCCTGCCCTTCGACGTCACCATTTTCCACGGCTGGCTCCAAAGCACCCTCTGAACCGTAGCAGCAGCGTCACGCCACATTTTTCAATCTTTTCATTTGCGCCGAATGGATTCCTCGCGGAATGAACCGCACGACGGCAGCCATTGCAATTGCCGCATCACCTAACAAACAACTATCATTTAAATCATGTCAGCCAAAGATCTTTCAAAAGAAGCGCCTACCAGCCCACGCGTCCGCACCGGTGGCTATGCCATCCTTGCCCGCACGCTCGACAAAGGCCGTGCCGATATCGCTGGAAACGTTGGCGACTATCACTTTGACTGCCCGCTCGACAACTATCTGTTCGGTTTCAAAGGCGTGTCAGGTGCGGATGTGAAAAAACTGCTCGAAGGCGGCGCCAGTAACGACGATGTCGCCGCATGGCTCGATGCCAACGGCACCCCGAAAACCGCTGCGGAAGTCGCCGAATGGTCCGATAGTGTCGAGGCCGCCCGCCCGTATGATGTCGAAGAAAAAAAGGAATGGTTCGTCGGCGTCTGCGCAGAAGCCGGGGTAGATCCCGCGACCAGCACCCTCTTCGACTTCCTCGAAGCCGATGATAAAGTGAGTTTCGCAAGCTGATCCGCCACGGACTCCGTGCCGATTCAATCCCCCACTCCCGCCCAGCGTTTGGCAGCCCGCGAGAAACCTAATGGTTTCCCCGTCATGCGACAATGTTGGTCGGGATTACTTTTTCTCCACTGGCCGGTCGATCCCGCCTTGATCCAGTCAAGGTTACCGGGCGGATTATTTGTGGATACTTACGATGACAAGGCGTGGCTGGGAGTTGTCCCGTTTTTCATGGATCGTGTGCGCCCGGTGATGCTGCCGCCGGTGCCGGGGCTTTCATGGTTTTTGGAACTCAACGTCCGCACCTATGTGCATGATGCCGAAGGGCGGCCCGGTGTCTGGTTCTTCTCGCTGGATTGCAATCAACCGATCGCCGTTGAAATCGCACGACGTTTTTTCTATCTACCCTATGAACACGCGGCGATGGAGGCCGTCCAGCGTGGAAATCAAATTGATTACCGCTGCCGCCGGAAATACGCGGCTGAAAATCTGGCGGAATATCACTATGAGGCAGCATCCTCAGCACATCCTGCTATTGAAGGGTCATTGGAATGGTTTCTCGTCGAGCGATATCTGTTATTTTCCGTGAAACGTGATGGCAGTCTTTACTGCGGCCGAGTCCATCACACGCCCTATCAAATCGCTCCGGCGAACTGCACCCAATGGTCCACCGAGCCGCTCCGCCTGCTTGGCTTCGATGAACCGATAGAGGACCCGCCATCGATGTTGGTTGCGGAACCGGTGGATGTGACGATTTTTCCGCTGAGGCCCATCGCCCAGTCTGGGTGAATGAGAACCGATCCTAGAGAAACGGCGCAGCCGAATTCTTCACTATCCATCGGCCTTCGCAGTAACCCTTGTTGTTGTGCCTCGGGGTTTTATGCGTGGAGAGCGTTTAAAACGGCCTGTGGCTCCCTCTCTACAACCCGCAGCAATGCCTTGGCTGGGCCTTCTGGTTCACGCCTGCCTTGCTCCCAGTTCTGAAGGGTCTTGATACTCACGTC
>JBDTNJ010000097.1:0-4192 GCA_039933825.1 Luteolibacter sp. | reverse complement strand
GCCTCGTTCGAGCCGAGCACGATGGGGATGATCGGGGTGGGCGAGTTAGAGATGAGTGAAATGTTCCGCCGGAGTTGCTGGCGGAGCGTTTTCCCTTCGTCCGAGCGGATCAGGTCCAGCGAAGCAAGCGCCGCGTGCGCCAAGGCGGGTGGGGGAGCGGTGGAATAGATAAATGACCGGGCACGGTTGGTAAGCAGGTCGATCAACTCGCGAGAGGCTGCCAGATAACCGCCTGATAGGCCGGCGGCTTTACTGAGTGTGCCCATTTGAAAAGGGATGCGCTGCTGTAAACTTTCCTGTTCGGCCAGGCCCATGCCGTTTTCACCCAGCACCCCGAAGCCGTGCGCTTCATCAACTAACAAGAGTGCATCGTAATCTTCCGTAAGCCCGACGATTTCGCGCAGCGGGCAAACATCGCCGTCCATGCTGAAGACCGATTCGGTAACGACAAGAATGCGGGCATCCGCCGATTTCGCGCGGGTGGAAGCGAGCAACCTAGCGAGTTTTTCCAGATCGTTGTGAGGGAAAATTCGCAGCGTGGCCCCTGATAGGCGGGCGGCATCGACGAGGCAGGCGTGCGAGAGTTTATCGAGGAGGATGAAATCGGATTTCCCCACGATCGCGGGAATCGCCCCGATTGCGGTGGCAAAGCCGGAGGAGAAGGTGAGTGCTGCCTCGGTTTGTTTCGCGGCGGCGAGCGCTTCTTCCAGCAAGCGGTGCGGTGGCAGGGTTCCGCAAACCAAGCGTGATGCGGCGGAGCCTGCGCCGTAGCGTTGCACACCCTCGATGAGCGCCGCTTCGATCTGTGGGTGGCGGGCGAGGCCGAGATAATCGTTAGAAGCGAAGTTCCAGAGAGTGCGGCCGTCGCGGGTGACTTGGGTGCCTGTGGGCGAGTCTAGCGGGCGTTGTTGGCGCAGCAATCCGGCAACGTGGAGAGCGTGCAGGGATTCGGCAGGGCTGGGCATTTTGCGGTTAGCTCGATCAGGCCCCTGGATTCGGGCGTTCGAGCGCCCAAGCGAGCAGCTTTGCGGAGTCTGTCCAAATGACCGGCGTGTGTGATTTAAGAATCACGACAATGGCTGAGCGTCCGTTGAGTGAACCGCTGGAAACAAGGCATTTCCCTGAGTTATTGGTGTAGCCAGTCTTGAAACCATCACAGTAGGGTACGGTTTTGAGTAGTTTGTTAGTGTTTTCAATCTCGCAGGTCTGGCCGCTGTTAAAAGTGAAAACGAATGATTTGGTCGCAGTGAACGAGCGGATGAGCGGGCTACGATAAGCAGCGCGGGCGGCGATGGCCATGTCGCGGGCGGTCGAATACTGGCCGGCCATCGGGAGTCCGTTCGGGTTGATGAAATTGGAGTTTTTCATGCCGAGCGAGGCGGCCTTCTGATTCATGAGACCGGCGAAGGATTCAAGACTACCGCCGACATCGCGGGCAAGGGCACGGGCGATGTCATTGGTGCTCTTCACCATCATCACCTTGAGCAGTTCGCGGCGGGGATAAACTTCGCCGGGTTTCACGCCGAGCTTCGTGGGTTCGCAATTTTCGTCGGAGGCTTGGATTGTCACGGGTTTGTCGATGTTGCCTGCGTCGAGCACGCAAAGGGCGGTTACGATTTTCTGAGTGCTGGCAACGGAGCGCGGGATGTCGGCATTTTTCGCATAGAGTACTCGGCCGCTGACGACGTCGATGACAATGGCGCTCTCCCCTGCGATCGCGGGTGGAGGTGTGGCCGGAATGGCTGCGATCCGAACGGGAGCGCCACCTTGTTCGTCCACTTGGCTGGCGCGGGGTGGCAGCGGCGGCGGCGGATTTCCACCGCAGGAAGTGATCAGAGCTGCGGTGAACGCAAGGGCGGTGAAGCGGGCGCAGAACAAGCGGGACATGGCGGGCATCATTCGCATCACGGGGCAATCATCAAGCCGGGATTGCGCGAATTTCCAAGACTGGATCAAGGGGTTCTAGGTGGTAAGAGGCTGCCATCCATTTCGGCACCTGGCTGCGGCAGGCTGGGTTCCTTGAAATCGACAGGGCCGTTGAAAAACCAGAATCCGCGTTTGCGGCTGCTTTCAAAGGCGAGGGCCCGTTCCTGGCCCGTGGGAAGTTTTTTGAGGTCCTTTTCACGAACTTCGACCACTTTTACCCCGGCAGGACTGATTTTGGCGAGCGAGAGTTCCGACAGCTCCGCGACCTTGGCGGTAGTGGCTGCTGAGGTCCTTTGGATCATTGCTAGCGAACTTTTTCCGGCCTGACTTAGAGTTGCACAGGAAACGAGGCACAAGCTTAAGGCCAAAAGTGAGAAAATATTTGCCCGGGAGATGATTTTCATACAGAAGGAACAACGGCGAAAGTAGCATCAAAACCCACCCTGTCCACTATTCGTTTTGGTTACAAAATGGTCGGAAGAGTGGCCGCCTACGCGATCGCCCCGCCAGTGGCGGTTCCTGAGTTACTATACTGCCGTGCATTAGGATTTGTGGTTTCTGGTGCGAAGCGCGGAGCGTTGGGGAGCGCAAGCGCCCTCGCTTGCTATTTCTGGCGCCCTCGCCGGAAATGGGCTTGGGTGGCCATCGCACTCGGATTTGCGGGTGGAACCACGTGGGTCCTGTTGACTGCCCGTTCTCGGCGAGGGCGCCGAGAACCACACGCGAGGGCGCGTGTGCTCCCCTTTTGCTTCCGCACTGGCCCACGCGCGCAATCCACAAATCTTGATGCGTGGCAGTATTGCCAAGTTTGGTGGAGCTATTGAAGACCCAGAAGATCATTTCCTCGCCTGCGCGCACCCCCACATTTCCCTTCAATGAAGCTGGCGATCTGGAAAATGAGCCGCTAGGGTGGCGGTGCCGTATGGAAATGGACACAGACCGCAAGCGTTTCAGGATCGAGCCTTTTCTCGGGGGCATTGCGTTGTTATTGCTGCTAATCGGTTGTTTTTACGTGCTGAAGCCGTTCATGACAGCACTGATGTGGGCGATCATTCTGGCCTACTCGCTGCACCCATTGCAGCGGATGTTCACGCGGTGGTTCCGGGGATCGCGGACGCTGGCGGCGTGTTTCGTGACGCTCACGCTGACGATCGTGCTCTCGGGGCCGATTGTGTTGGTGGGCTTCAGTCTGGCGCAGGACGGCAAGGATTTGGCGACGGCCACGCGCAAGTGGGTGAAGGCCGCGCCGGATCAGGCCCCGGAATGGGTGGGACAGATGCCACTGGTGGGAACGGAACTGAAAACCTATTGGGCAGGGATCGCCGAGGATCGGAACCGCTGGATGGACCAGCTCGACAAGGAGGTGAAAATCGTGGCACCGCGGCCGAAGATCGTAGTAGAAGGTGGTAGCGAGCTGATGGTGAAGGATGCGCCGCCACCCCTGCAGGACTTGGCGGATGACAAGGCGGATGCGGAGGATAAGAAATTGCTCTCGTCACACGTGGTGGTTTTGTTGGGGCAGTTTCTCTCATGGGCTCAGGCGTGGCTGCTGGGAGCGGCGAAGGCGGTGGGGCAGGGGGTGACACAGATTCTGGTGAGCGCGTTTCTCGCGTTTTTCCTGCTACGGGATGCACCGCTGCTTTCGGAGCGACTGGCGGTGGCGGCGGATCGTCTGGCGGGCAGCCGGGGTAAGCATCTGATCAAAGTGGCAGGTGATACGGTGCAAGGGGTGATTTACGGAATCCTAGGAACAGCTATCGTGCAGGCGCTGGTGGCCGCGCTGGGATTCTGGATCGCCGATGTGCCGGGGGCGGTGCTGCTCTCGGTGCTGACGTTTTTCTTTGCGGTGATTCCGTTTGGTCCGCCACTGATCTGGATCCCGGCATCGCTGTGGCTTTTCGCCCAAGAGGGGACGGGGTGGGGGATTTTCATGATGCTCTGGGGGCTGCTCGGAATCAGCAGTGTGGATAATTTCCTGCGGCCCTATCTGATCAGCCATGGCAGCAAGATGCCGTTCGTGCTGATTTTCTGCGGAGTAATCGGTGGGGCGATTGCTTTCGGGTTGGTAGGGGTTTTCATTGGGCCCACATTACTGGCTGTGGCGTTCCGTTTGGTGGAGGAATGGTCGTCCACGCCGCTGGACCCGGAACGGAAGTTGATCATCGAGAGCACTTCGATGTTGCCGAATGTGCCGGCATCGGCCACACCGTCGCATGGCGGTGAGTCCCTCGGTGTTAGGTAAGGTGATCGATGTCTTCGAGCGGAA
>JBDTNJ010000096.1:0-3553 GCA_039933825.1 Luteolibacter sp. | reverse complement strand
TGAGGGGCATTAGCTCAGTTGGTAGAGCGCTTCGTTCGCAATGAAGAGGTCAGGAGTTCGAATCTCCTATGCTCCACGCCCCTAAAAACCGCCAAAAGCCCTAATTTCTAGGGCTTTTTTCGTTTCCGGACGGAAAACCCCATCCTCCGCCGGAATCCGCCCTAGCCCCCCGAAATCCGGATTAATGGTGCATTTTTGGCAACTATTTTAAGCTTCTTAAGTATTTCTCCCGGTGACAAATTCTGCAAAGGGATCGAGCATCCAAGGTAAGGTAAATGAGCCTCACCCCGGCGGGCATTTAAGAGGTTGATGGTTGAGGGTGAATTGTTGATAGGGAGAGGAAGAGAGAGGGGTGATTCTTTTTCTTTCGATCCACGCCACTGGTGGCGTTGAACATCAGAACCAGCGCACTCAGCACTTGCGAGCGGGCCGTGGCACTGGAGGTGTAGCGGGCATTGCTGCGCAGCACCTGACGAAGGAAGGCGACCAAGCACCGCTTGGCATCCTGCTGTGCAGTGATCTCCAACCTTCCCCCTTGCTTTCCACCCAGCAATACAGCAAGCTGGCTTTATGAAAGCTACCTTTCAGATTCCCGACGAACTCTACCGTGAAGTGAAAGCCGAGACAGCGAGGGACGGCCGCACCGTGCGCGAGGTGACCATCAGCCTTTTCGAACAATGGCTTCGGCAGAAAAAGCAGCCAGCGCCTCATGCCAGTTCCATCGATTGGGAAAGCTTCCAGGCTCCCCTATTCCACCTGATGCCGGACCAAGTGACCGATCACAGCACAGAAGCTATGCGGAAATCCATTACCTCCCAATGGAATGAGCAGCCCTGAAATCCGCTCGTCACTGGATACCTCGGTGATCATGCGGCTGCTCACTGGCCAACCTCTGGACCTCGCCACGGCCGCGCGCCGCTACATGGCGGAGACCGAGCAGGCCGGCGCCAAGGTTTGCGTGGCGAATCTCGTCATTTTGGAAGCCTACTTCGCCTGCCAGCACCACTACGGTATGCCCAAGGACGCGGTGCTCACCGGCCTCCAACGACTCCTCTCCATGCCCACGTTCGTCGTGCATCCCCAATTGCTCACACTGCTCGCCACCGAGGGACTTGCCACAGCCAAGCCCGGTTTCCTCGACCGGCTGATCCACGCCGAGGCCACCACCGCCCGCCTGCCCCTCGTCACCTTTGAAAAAGCAGCCGCCCGCCTGCCGCACACCCAGCTCCTCAAGGCTGCGGATCACTGATCCACTATCGGTTCTATCCGTCAGCATTCCCAGCCTCTCCGTAAACTCATTCCTCCCCGAAGCCGTGATCATCAGCCGCTCCTTGGCCCGGGTCATGCCGACGTAGAAAAGTGCCGAGTGATCAGTTAGCAGTGATCAGTGGAAGATAGGCCGATGAAGATCACGGAGCGGAATTCGAGCCCCTTGCTGCTTTGCACGGGGAGGATGTTGGGAAGAAGTGCCGAGTGGGAAGTGATCAGTGAGCAGTGGAAGAGGAGCCTACGGCGGGAGAAGGTGAAGTGGGCGGACCGGCCCGCTTGGCGGTGCGGTTCGCCATTTGGTGGTGGGGGGCCGGTGTTTCGGGGGGCGGTTGCGCTGCGCGCCCGGTGTTTCGGTATCGCATGATTTAAGGACGAGCAAATCGCTCACGCGGCCGACACGACACGGCGCACGCACAGGATTTCGTCCTGGCTGGCAGGTTCGAGTGCGGTGGCGGGCAGCATGTGGACATCGAGAGTCTCACCCAGCGCATTGAAAACTTCCACCGCATAGCCGGTTTCGCCATCGGAAGCTTCCAGTTCCTCCACCACGGTCACCAGATCCCCGCGTTTCAAGCCGAGGTCCGGGAGGTCGATGGCAATCACCGCGTGTTTATAGAGTTCAAATTTCATGGCAATGATCACTATCGAGCGGGAGCTTCATGGGATTGCAGTGGCACGGTCGGCACGTACGGCGGCTGCCGCGTCCATCGGGATCCCTTGTCGAGCCATCACGAGAACGCCATTTTCGATCACGCCTTCGGTTAAGACGGGAGGCTCCGGACAGATTTCAATACGATTCGGACTGACATCAGCGCGAACTTGATCGCCCGGCTTCATCCCAAGAACCCGCAGGGCGTTGTTTGGCAACACCAACCGGCCGGCTGCATCAAGACTGAGTGTGGCGTTCATAGGAATCTGATTCCACATTCGAGTGCTCTTGGCAAGCCGACCCTTCCGTGGGGAGCAGTGAGCAGTGAGCAGTGAGCAGTGGGCGCAGGGCACCGGGGCGTCGATCCTACGGGCTATCTTGGGGCGAGTTAGAGATACCCTGATAGCGCTGCCTGAGTTCTTCGACGATGGTGGCGGAGAGGCGGAATTGGGTTTTCGCGAGACGTTGAAAGACCAGACTGACGATGATCACTGGACGGCGGCGCGGAAATGGGACGAGGTCGCGGCGTCTTGCAGGATCTCGTCCGCAGATTGTCCGGGCCAGACGCCGTGGCGGACGAGGACATCCTGGGCTTCCCAGCGCGATTCGAGTTCCAGCAGCCTGCGGATTTGTTCCAGTGAGAGCACGTTCTTCTCGTAGGCCTCTGCTGCCAACGCTTCCAGAGCGGTGCGGCTGAGATTCTTAAATCCCGCATTCAGCTCGGATGACAGGTCATCGGGAATGTTCATGGTCAGGATCATACCTTGGGATCCCACTCGATTCGGGGAGACTCGCAATTCCAAATTCTCCTAGGAGTTTTTCTGCTTTCCACCTCGGAACGAATGAAAGGCGGACGCAGAGGGAGAAGTTCAGGCTGCCTTGTAGGTAACCTTGTCGGTCTCGGTGAATTCGAGGATGCCGGATTGGACCAAGGATTTGATGCTCTTCTCGATGAATTCCGGTTCGGCTTTGTTTTCGAAGGCGGATCGAATCTTGTTTTCGAGCGTCTTGCGGGTGGAGGGCCGGGATTTCGTGGTGTCTTCGAGCTCGGTTTTGATCTTGGCGAGGCGTTCTTCCGGAGTCTGGAGCGCGCGGATTTCCGTGAGGGATGTGTGGCGAGCAATGAGTTTCGTTTCGCCCTTAAGATGGCGGATGACAGAATCGAAGTCCGTGTCCTTGGAGACGATGTGGAAATAGCCCTTCGGATCAGCGGCGATCATGCGGCCGAGTTCGAGGGTGAGCACGAAGTCGAGCGCGTTGCGGCCATCGACTGGGGTCTGAATAATCCGCAGTTGCTCGGGATGATCCTGGGCGAAGAGGAAGAGTGAGGTCGGAAGTTTTTTGTGCTTGGTGCCGATGATCATGAAAACCCGCACGGTCTTGCCGCTGACGCGGGAGAGATCCGACTCGCTGACGTTTTCGTAGTCGATGAAGATGTATTGGGTGCGGGCCATGGATTTTGAGGTGGTAAGTCCAGCAGGAGTCTATTAGGCGACGGCGCAGACTGGGCTGGTCATCGATGATAGTTTTTCGGTGAACTCATTCTTTCCCGATGCCGTGATCAACAGCCGTTCCTTGGCCCGGGTCATCCGTCGCCGCCTTCGGCTATGCCGGGATGAATTGCCGAGCAAAAAG
>JBDTNJ010000095.1:0-9028 GCA_039933825.1 Luteolibacter sp. | reverse complement strand
GCTCTCGTCCGGCAGAAACGGCGGTCTTCCGGTTAGTAAATGATAGAGCAGCGCGCCCAGCGAGTAAACATCCGCCGCCGGTCCCACCTTGCGGCTTTGTCCGCCAGCTTGCTCCGGGGCCATGTAAACGGGCGTGCCCATCACTGCTCCGGATAGAGTCATCGAACCCTCGCCATCCAGCCGTTTTGCGATCCCGAAGTCCGCGATCTTGATTTCACCCTGCGCTCCTAACAAGATATTTCCGGGTTTCAAATCCCGATGGACCACGCCCTGCCGGTGGGCATAATGCACCGCCCGTGAAAGCGTCACCATCATCTCCGCCACCTCCTTCGGTGGGGGCAGCCCCCTCAGCATCCAATCGCTCAACGTCCCGCCCTCCACATATTCCATCGAGAAAAACGGCACGCCATCCTCCTCGCCCACCTCGTGGATGTGCACGATGTTCGGGTGTTGCAATCCCGCCGCCATTTCCGCCTCCGCACGGAAACGGAGCACGTCATCCGGCGCGTAATCCCCGGTCAACATCTTCAGGGCCACCGTGCGTTTCAGCGTCAGTTGCTGCGCCCGATAGACCACGCCCATCCCGCCGCGCCCGAGTTCACCGCGTAGTTCGTATCCGCCAAAGGCCCGTGGTGCCTTCCGCTGCGAAAGCTCGTGCAACGGCACGGTGCGATCTTCGAATTTTTTCCCGGCATCATCGTCAGGCATTTCCCTGCGAGCCTGACGGAAAACCCGGGAGCTTCAAGCCCCCCGTTCGGCAAGCCTCGATTCCGCGAATACCGATGGCTAGGGCAGGACCTGTTCCACGCTTACGGATTCCGCGCCGAGCAGATCCCGGAGGCGGGTGCGGAGGGTGCCCTCAACGGTATCGAGCATGCCGCTTTTTTCGGCTTCGGTGCGCATTTGCTCGCGCAGCTCGCGGAGAATTTGAGCACGGTCGGACGGTTGGATCTTGTTCAGCCAGCCGCTGTCCTCGCTCAGGACGTCGAAGTCGATGAGCTCGACGGAGAGGATTTCCGGTTTGGGAAAACGTGCGATAGGTTTGCTGTTTTCCATCCGCAGAGAGATGCCGTTCTTGAGTCGGTAGCCACCTTTTACCTGATAGTGGCCGCGGACGATGAGTTTCTTGGTACCGAGCGGGAGGCCGGAAAAGTTTTCGGATTTCTCGATCGTGCGGGTGGCGCTCATGCGCATTTCGAGGAGGGAGAGCTCGGCGATTTCTGCGGTTTCAACGATTTCGGCCCGGCCCTCGACGATACGGGTGTCCCGGTTGGTGATCGCGCCCAGCACTTCCTTAAGGCCGTGTTCAATGCTGGTTTTGGTGCCGGAGAGCGCCTTCTCGATGGGCATGACGACGAGGAAATAAACGCCGCCGATGATGGCGGCGGCTGTTACGATCCGGCGCAGCGTGCGCCACATTTCCACCCGGTGTTCCATGGCGCGACCCTATCTCAGGTGTTTTGCCGCGTCCATGACGGAAGATCGCCGACAAAATTTCTAAACCCTCGCGCGGAACCGAACATTAGGATAATGGACAAAGCGAAAGTGTCTGGTTGAAACCCTGAGAAGCCTGAGACAGATTCGCATTAAACCCGTTATCAAATCCATGAAAGCCAACTCTTCCCAAGCGACCCGTCCGAGATCCGGCGGAATTTACGCCGCCATCCTCGCCGCCGTTTGCATTCAGAACAGCCCTGCGACAATCACGGTCGATGGCGTGAGGACGCCGGGCACCGAGACCGAGTATAGCGTCCTTGAGGTCCAGCCATTTACGTCGGCCTTCGGGTCCGGCAACGCGCTTGCCAACATTCATGCAGGGCAAACCGGGAAACTGCTCAACCTCTTCCTCGGTGGCAGGGCTAACGACAACGCGATGATCGTTTTCATCGATTCCAAGGCCGGTGGCGTTTCCTCCATCACCAAGGATCTGATCCGCAGCGGCGGCTTCGAGAGCGACATCAACAATCTCGCTCCGGACAGCGGCACCGGGATGACCTTTGAAAACGGTTTTTTGCCAGACTGCGCGATTCGCATCTACGGCAACAGCGCGGAGGCTTACGCCAGCTATTATGATCTCACCAAACGCATCCGTGTCGATCTCGGGCGGGTAGATAACGCCACCGCTTCCCATGGTCCGGTCACCGGGCTGCGCACACTTTGGACGGACGTGGGGGGATCCGCCGCCAGCTATGCTAACGCGGTCAACGGGGTCGAAATCGGCCTGAATATGGCTCTCCTCGGTGTGTCCGAGGGAAATCAGAACGTCAAAGTCATGGCGCTCCTTGTAAACTCGAGTTCCACCTACGGCTCAAACCAATCACTCGGAGCCTTGGGGACGGACGCAGTGATGGCGGAAAACGTAAGAACGTTCAATTTTCAAGCGGAATCCGGCACCCAGACCCTAACCATCCCCGTCAATCGTCCGGCGCTGGTGCCTACGGACGACGAGGACGGCGACGGCCTCCCAAACAGCTCCGATCCCTTTCCCACCGACCAAACGCGCGACATCACTTTCAGCGTCAATATGAAAGTGGAGGCCTCGAAAGGTTATTTCGATCCTCCCAGCGCAGTGAAAGCGCAATTTTTTTCCGGTTCCCAGCCGGAACTCAGCGAGCTGACGCTCACCGATCCCGATGGTGACTACATCTACACAGGCACCCTAACCAGTGTGAAAGGCTTTTCCGGAGATTCCTTCGGCACGTATAAATTTACCACCAATGATCCCCAGAACACCAACGGCGGTTATGAATACGGCTTCGACCGCACCTTCAATCTAGGACCCGCCGTCGTGGCTCAGAATAACACCGCGCTTTATTTCAGCAACCAATCCACCCTGACCTTCGCGGAATGGGCCCCTGCGAATGCGGACGGCCAGACGTTGGGCCAAGACTTCGACGGCGACGGTGTGAAAAACGGCGTCGAATACTTCATGGGCCAAATCGGCTCCACCTTCACCGCCAATCCCAGCCTTGTCGCCGGAACTGTCACTTGGCCGAAGGACCCCGCTTTCAGCGGCACTTATGAGGTGCAAACCTCACCCGATCTCGTCACGTGGACCAACGTTGTGCCACGCCCGACGCCGACTCCTCAGAATACAATCGTCTATACGCCGACGGGCAACGGCAAAGTCTTTACCCGCCTGCAAGTGGTTGTACCCTGAATCCCCACGAAACTAGGTAAGGCCCTGCGGATGTAGGGCCGTGTTAGTTTCAAACAGCCGCACAGGGCCGTCATTTCTCCATAATTTTCTTCCGAAAACCTTGACACCGGCTTGAAAAGTCGGCTTCTTTCCGCCCCGCGCAAGGCGCAAGGCACCCGTAGCTCAGCTGGATAGAGCGTCTGACTACGAATCAGAAGGCCAGGGGTTCGAATCCCTTCGGGTGTACCACTCTCAAAACCCTGTAACTCAAAAGGTTACAGGGTTTTTTGTGCGCAGATTCTGGATCCCCGGAATTTGTTGAAATGCTCGAAAATGGGGTGTTACCCGAAGTCCGAAGTTAAGAAAGGCATCCTTTGGCGTAGGTTCATATGGGTAGTAGGCTTGTGCCGAGTCATCACTCTCCACCCCTTGTTCGTTCTCCACGCCTGATGCGGTTGTGATATTCCCTGCAACGAGGTTGCCAGCCTGACTCCCGACTAGGGGAAACGTTGGGAAAGCAGCAGCTTACCGACAGGCCTCACTCTTCGTTGCGGAGGGCGGCTTCGAGGGCTTTGACTCGGGCGACCAGTTTGGGAAGGCGGCGGACGAGCGCTTGGAGCTTCATCTCGTCGCGGAAGGGTTGGGCGGGTTTGCCTGCGTAAATCGAATCGCCGGGGAGGCTAGAGGTCACTCCGCTGCGGGCGGCGAGCATGGCATTGGAGCCGATGGTCACATGGCCACCCACGCCGGCTTGGCCGCCGATGGTGACGTGATCGCCGTAATGGGAGCTGCCGGAGAGGCCGACTTGGGCGATGATCAGGCAGTGTTTACCCATCACGACGTTATGGCCGATTTGGACGAGGTTATCGATTTTTGTTCCTTCGCCGATGACGGTTTTGCCAAAGCGGGCGCGGTCGATGGTCGTGTTTGCTCCGATTTCCACGTCGTCGTGGATTTCAACGATGCCGACCTGGTCAAGCTTGACGTGGCGACCGCCGGAAAATTCGTAGCCATAGCCATCGGAGCCGATAACCACCCCGGGTTGCAAAATGACACGGTCGCCGAGCACGCAGCGCTCGCGGATGGAAGCGTTCGCCATGATGCGGCAGTCATTGCCGATGATGACATCGTCGCCGATGACGCTGTTCGGCCCGATGTCCGATCCATTGCCGATGTTGGCCCCTGCCATGACAACGGCACCGGCTTGGACTCGGACTTTTTCAGGATCAAGGGTGGCCGATGGATCGACAAACGCGCGGGGATGGATTCCGGGCTGGAATTTCCGTGTAGCGGCGGCAAAGTGACGGACGACCACAGCAAAAGCGAGCGATGGATTATCCACAGCGATCAGCGCGGTTCCTTCCGGGCCGGTCGTCACGCCGCGCGGAACGATGACGGCGGCGGCCTTGGTGGCGAGAAACTGCGGGTAATATTTTTCGTTTCCGAGGAAACTGACATCGTGCGGTGTCGCGGCATCGAGCGCGGCCATCCCATTCAGAGACAAATCGAGCCCGCCCCGGACGATGTCACCATCGATCCATTGGGCGAGCTCGGAAAGCGTGAGGGCAAATGCCAACTCAGGAGAAGTAAGGAGGTGAGGGGAGGATTACTTGCCTGCCGGTGCATCCGCGCCTTCAGAGGCAGGAATCGGATTGGAGCCGGGGATTTCCGGGGCGGGTTCGCCAGGAGTCGGCAGGGATTCGGCAGGAGCGTCCTTGTTAAGGTCCTTGAGGATGCCGGCGGTGATGTCGGTGGCGTCCTTTGTGTAGAGGAGGAATGGGACTTGCGAGGTGCTGAGGCCGGATTTGTCGAAAACGTAGTCGAAATTGTCCTTCTTGGCTTTTTCTTCAACGATCTTGCGGATTTCTTCGAGGATGCCCTTCATGCGTTGGACCATTTTCTCGTTGAGAGCCTGGTTGCGGCGTTGGAGGAATTCGCGGCGCTCGCGGTCGAGGGCGATGCCTTCTTGTTGTTGGGTTTGCCAGTCCTTGAAGAGGGTTTGTTTCTTGGAATCGGCGAGGGATGGATCTTCGAGTTGTTTGCGAAGAGCGGCGAGAGTTCCTTCCAGTTCGCGGATGCGGGCAAGGCGCTCGTTGTTATCCTTGTTGATGCGGGCGCGTTCAATGTTGATCTGCTTCTGCGCCTCGTTGGTGCGGTAGTATTGCTTGAACAGCTCCTGCATATCCACAGTGGCGATGTTGAGCTTGGCGTCCTGTGCAAAGGCCATGGTGGCGAGTGAAGCCGCGAGGGCGACCGAGAAAAAACGACGAATGAGGGTCATTGGATGATATGTTGAGGTTCCTGAAACGGATAACGAAGGCAAACTGAACGGAAAAGTTTCAGGCGTCAACGCTGTTAAACAGCTCAATCCCGGTTTGACTCAAGGTGGATTCGGGCTTTGATGGAGGACATGAAAATCCTGACAAGTCTGCTCGCCCTCTCATTTCTTGCGACCGCTACTCACGCCGCGCTGGTGGAAAAATCCGTGATCTACAAACAGGGTGATGCGGTCTTGGAGGGCTTTCACGTTTATGATGACGCCGTCTCCGGCAAGCGCCCGGCGGTGCTCGTGATCCACCAATGGACTGGCCTGACGGAATACGAAAAGCGCCGCAGCCGCATGTTGGCGGAATTGGGATACAATGTTTTCGCGGCGGATATCTATGGCCAAGGGATCCGCCCGGTGCCTCCGGAAGCGGGCAAGGAGGCTGGGAAATACAAGGCAGACCGCGCGCTTTTCCGCTCCCGGATTGATGCAGCGCTGAAGATCCTCAAAGTCGACGAACACACGGATACGGCAAAAATCGCTGCCATCGGCTACTGCTTCGGTGGCACCGGCGTGCTTGAGCTCGCCCGCTCCGGCGCGGACGTAAAAGGCGTGGTTTCCTTCCACGGCGGTCTTGCAGCGGCGTCTGACATGCAGGCCAAAGCAGGGGCAATCCCCGCAAAAATCCTCGTCCTCCACGGTGCCGCAGATCCCTACGCCCCTGCGGCGGAAGTCGCGGGTTTGGAAACAGAACTAACGGAAGCCAAGGCGGACTGGCAGGTGGTGCTCTACAGTGGCGCGGTCCACAGTTTCTCCCAGAAGGAAGCGGGCGATGATGTCACCAAGGGAGCGGCCTATCAGGAAGCAGCCGACCGTCGTTCGTGGGCGGCGATGCAGGCATTTTTCAAAGAGCTTTTTCAATAATCTTGGAATTGCCTGGAGTGATTGAGGCACGCATGCTTCCAGTGATGAGCGCCGATTTTCAATGGCCGGAATTTTCACACACCTTCGCCCGTGAGGCGGAGGCAGCGGGATTTCTCCCGCAACTGCTGGCGGAGTTGGAAGACGGGCCGCTGATGGCGTGGGAACGAGCAGGGGACGGGCCTCGGGTTTATCTATCTGCTGGGATCCATGGCGACGAGCCCGCTGGACCATTGGCATTGCTGGAGCTGTTGCGGAGTGGGTTTTTCCTACCACCGGTCCATTGGATGATCTGCCCGGCGCTCAATCCTTCCGGGCTCGCTGCGAGGTGCCGGGAAAATGCCCAGCAAATCGATCTGAACCGCGATTACTGGATCCGCAGCACGGCCGAAGTGGCGGCTCACAGCGGCTGGCTGGATGCACGGGGATCGCCGGATTTGTTCATCTCGCTGCATGAGGATTGGGAAAGCTCGGGCTTCTATTTTTATGAAATCAATCTGGGAGAGGACGACCCGGAACGCGCCCGCGAAATCCTCGCCGCGACCGGTCCGTGGTTCCTGCCGGAGCCGGGTCCTGAAATTGACGGCCATGATTCCCGCGAGCCCGGCTGGATCTATCACGCCGCCGAGCCTGACCTCCCCGAGGGCTGGCCCGAAGCGATCTATCTGGCGAAACAAGGCTGCCCGCTGTCATTCACTTTTGAAACTCCCAGCCACGCCCCTCTCGAATCCCGAGTCGCCGCCCACGTAGCAGCGGTGAAGGCCGCAGTCGATTCAGCGCTGGGGGGTAATTTCAGTTAGATTATTCCACCACACGCCGCAGCGAGCTTCCCCGGATCGAGCCGATAGATCACGCCCCCGACTTTCGGTTGCCCGGCGAAACAAGCGACTACCCCCTCGACCGCGTCCGATTGGTATTCTTGGTGTTTGAACGGAATTTTCATGGGTTTGCGGCATCCAGAACCAGCAGCGCTTTTTTCCCGCCCGGGATCCATGCCGGATCGATGCCCTGGTCGAAGGTGACCAGCTTTCCGCCGTGCTTCACTGCAAGGCCGAGCAGGTAGCAGTCCGTGAGATGCTTTGCGGAAGGGAGATCGGGAAAATGCTTGGAATCGCAAAAACTCAGATCATCCGGCCAGAACTTGTGGCCGGGGGTCGATTGCCATTGCCGGAGGATCGCGCGAGCCGTCTGGGTGCTGCTAGGACCGCCGGGAAATCGAGGATTTCCGAGGATTCGAACAAATCCATTCTCCGTGATCGGGCAGGTGGCCCAACCTCCGGCCCAGGCCTGTTTGAAAAACGATTTCGCCGCCGGGTGAAACGAACTCGCGGGGTCGGCAAGAAATAGCAGTAGATTGACGTCAGCGAGATAGATCATCTGCCGGTAGGGTTGAGTGCTCGTTCCATGTCCTCCCGGTCGATTTCATCCTGAATCGCCTCAATCTGCTCGAGAGTGATTCCAGTGCCCTCTCGCCTCTTCAGCACCAGCATTCCCAGTTCGTTCATTTCAAAAGGGCTGCCAGCTTCGATCTCGACAGCCGGCGCGATTTCCCGACGCAGCGCGTGCTCGACCATCGCCTTCAGCGTCGTCCGCCGGCGTGCGGCCACGGCCTTCGCCTCGATCAGTAGTTCGTCCGGCAAATCCAGTGTGGTTTTCATGACAAGGTCACCATACAGGAATATGGGTGGGTGGCAAGCCAGGAGACTTGTTGCAGCCATTCGACTTGCGGAATAAATTCCGCGCTCCAGTTCATTCATTTTCCAGTGTCACTTTGTTTGTTGGAGGTGGTATCAGGCCCCGGATTTCTGAACTTCCTTGTCTCGCCTAGGAATTCAGACCCGGCGGATGCAATCCCCGTCTTTCTCCAACCTTCCTTCGCGCAGTAGGCCTTTGATCAAAGAGCGGGCGGTTTCGTCGATGACGGAGCCGGTGCGGCGGAAGCCGAGCCAGCGGGCGAAGGTGCGGATCATTCTCAGGGTGTGTCGTAATCCTTTGCCGCGATCTCGTCGTAATTGAAGCTAGTGATCGTTCTGAGCCAAGCGGGTGTCACGGCCTTCTTGAATGCCGCCGCACTGCACCATTTCCAGTCCGATCCCAGTGCCACTAGCTTGTGGTGAACGGAGTTCTGATGGACGTAGTGGAGCCGCGCGAGGTAGCTGTGCTGATGGGTCAGGCAGGTTTCCCTGAAGTTCTGCCAGAGACGAGTGCGACCTACTTGGTTTTCTCGGCGGTTGAGTTCCTTCGTCGTCAGGCTGTGGAGCTTGCGGATCATGTCGCGGAGGGATTCCGCTCCGTCGGGGCCTCTCGGGCTGTGGCCGATGAGGTGATAGTGGTTCGACAGGACGGCCCAGGCTTCGAGCGTCCATCCGGATTCCTTGGCAACGGTGAAAAGCCTTTTTTGAAACCAGTCCTTCATGTCGTCGGCGTCTAGCAAGTGACGGCCGTCGGCACAGCGAGCAGTGAGGAAATAGACTCCGCCCTGGCTCAGACGATGAGGCGGTGCGTGGGGCCAGTGTTGGGTGCCCTTGGCGCAGCTCTCGTCGGTGGGAAGATCCGGGTCCATGGTCATTTTTATGATAGATCTTCGGTAGCGGGTGTCGATCTTGAAAAACTTGGACTGCGGCAGCCTGCTGCCGCTTTTGGGATTCGCAGCCTGCTGCGAATCATCCGGGCCAGCAGGCTGGCTCCGGAAAAGCGGCAGC
>JBDTNJ010000094.1:0-7737 GCA_039933825.1 Luteolibacter sp. | reverse complement strand
GTGATCGAGTTGCACGTCGTAGTAAAAGCCGTTCTCGACGGGAGGTCCTGCGGCGAACTGCGCCTCGGGCCAGTATTTCAAAACGGCGGTGGCCAAAACGTGAGCGGCAGAATGGCGGAGACGCTCCAGATCGGTCATCTGATGGCGTTGTCCGAGGGTTTTGCGTTCGTCGGCTGGCATAGTTTTGGAAAAGGAATCGACGTTACCTCATCCATTCTCTACCGACAAGCTTCAGGGATTGGGGGGCACTAGTGAATGGTGAATAGTGAATGGAAGCAGCTTTGTCCAATCCTAGGTCGCGGCGTACGAACTATTCACGATTCACTTCTCACTATTCACAAATCCGTCCCGCGCATAGGACCTGCTGATGCATGGAATACCCTCTTTTTTGCATGATTGCCACAGTCAAAGCGCGATGCCTTCCCTCCTGTTTCAGGTTAATTCAGTTTGAGCCGATAAAATTTGCGACGCTCATCGGGAGTGTAAGGGGCGGTAAAAAGAAGGTCGTCGCCATTTCCAGTTTGCGCTGAACCAAAGTCCTGCCACACCCCGCTCGATAGATCGTCACAAATCAGGAGTTGGTAGGTGCGCCCTGGAACTGAGTTCTTCACCGTAAGGTTTACCACACTCTCCGCGATTGTTATTAGCGGTGATACCATTTCCGCAGCTCCAATCGGCGGCACAACGACTTTCACCGTGAAGGTCTTGCTGGCCGAATTCCCAACCGCATCCATGGCGGTCGCAGTCACTGTCGTTGAGCCAATCAGAAAAAGTGTTCCCGAAGCCGGGATATTTGTTGTCGAAACTGAGCCGTCCACTATATCCAATGCGGAAGTTGCGAAATTGACCACGGCACCCACGGCACCCACGGCACCCACGGCACCCGCGGCAGTTGTGGCATTGACCGTAATGTTCGATGGCACGGTGACGAATGGCGGGGTGGTATCGACCACGTTCACCGTTCGGGTCGCATTGCCGGTTGCGCCGAAGCTATCGGTGGCGGTCCAGGTGACAGTGTAAAGACCTGGCTGATTGGGCACCACCGAGTTTGCGCTGATAACCGGTGTGAGTGGTCCATCTTCGGGGTCGTTGGCCGTCGCACCGGGATCGGTATAACTGGCGCTGGCCTCGACCGTAAGAGGATCGGAGTCGTTGAGCGTTACCACTGGCTTTGTGTTCGCTTTGGTCGTGAATGTGGCATCAATCCCAACCGTTGTGCCCTGGCTGTTTGTTGCAGACAGTCTGTAATGATACGTCTGGTCCGGCTGCAAACTACCGAGGTTCACTCCGACATTCTGCACCGTCGATCCATTGCCGGGTGAAAGAACTACACTGGCATACTGCCCATAGTTGGTCGTCAGTCCGTATTCGAACTTCGCAGTCGTCGTCAAGCCCTTCGGATTCACGGTTCCGGTGAGAGTCGCGGAGGTGGCGGTGATTCCATTTGCCATGCCTGTAGTCACCACTGGAAGAGGAAACGGTCCGGCGGCAAGTCCGACATTGTCCAACTCGAAAAAGCCGGGTCCCGTGTGAAATTCCGGCACTTCCGTCTCGAAACTGATACGAATCGTGCTTCCCGCGAAACTGGTCAGATCGATCACTCCAGTCAAGGGACCGCTATCCAGGTTTTTTGTTCCAGCGGGCGCCGACAGCATCGTGGTGCTCAGGAGTGGAACTCCACCACCACCGCCACTTTTGATAACAACCTTAAAAACGCGCGGCAAGGTGGCCCCGGAATTCATGTCCCATCCCACTCGATAATCGAAGACCAGGTAGGGGATGCCCGGTGAAATCAATACATCCTGCGCAATTCCAATGACACCGGGTCCACTTCCGTCAAAGCCGTGCGTCGCCGATAAGATGCCGTGCGTCGCCGCGGAAGTAAATAATCCGTAACCCGGACTGAACCCGTCGGAACGCGCCTGGATCGGAAGGAATGGCCCGGCTATTTCGGAGACGATCCAATTTGTGAGTCCGCTTTCAAAGCTGCCGTTGCTGATTAAGGTGCGAGAAGTCCCCGTAACAAATGTGACATCATTTCCGAACGTTGTGCCCTGGCTGTTGGTGGCGGTAAGCCGGTAATGATAGGTTTTCCCCGCTTGCAAACCACTGAGTGTTGCGCTGACGCTCTGCACCGTAGAGCCGTTTGAAGGCGAAAGTGTTACACTGACCGGGTTTCCATAGGCCGTCGTCAGTCCGTATTCAAATTGCGCGGTAGTCGTCACCCCCATTGGATTCATCGTTCCGTTGAGGGTCGCAGTGGTGCCTGTAACGCCACTGGCTGCACCTGTCACAACGGGCATAAACGGCGCGCCAGTCGCTGAAAATCCGACGTTATCCAACTCGAAAAACCCGGGTCCTGTGGATGATTGGGGTATTTCCGTCTCGAAACTGATGCGAACCGTGCTTCCTACGAAGTTGGTAAGATCAATCACTCCAGTCAGGGGGCCGCTGTCCAGGTTTTTTGTTCCGGCGGTCGCGGTGAATACCGTTGTGCTGAGAAGCGTGGAACCACCACCGCCAGCTTTGATGACCACTCGAAAAATGCGGGGCAAGGTGGAACCAGAATAGCTCTGCATGTCCCAAGCCAGACGGTAATCGAACACGAGATGAGGTCGGTTCGCCTGAATCAAAAAATCCTGCGCGATGCTAATGACTCCCGGCCCATTTCCGTCAAAGCCGTGCGTCGCAGAAAACTGGCCATCTGTCGCCACGCAAGTGAAAAATCCGGGACCGGGGCTGAACCCATTGGGACGCGACTGCATCGGAACCAAAGGTGAAGTCAAATCGGAGACGATCCAATTCGTCAGCCCGCTTTCAAAACTTCCGTTATTGACCAGTGTGCGAGGCCCGACACCAGACGTATTTGCGTCCGCCGATGACGTAAAAAAAATGCCGAACATCCCAAAGACGAATAGAAAAACCATTCGCCAGGAGCTTTCCACGCCGACACTTTCCGAAGTTGGACACTCAAGTGAGGGGGAGATCATTTTTCACCTTTGTAAATTTACGCATATGGTAAATTGGAAATATTTTAGGATCAATGCAGAAAATTGTCCAAGCAGTTTGACGCGCCAGATTGGTCATCTGCTGGCGTTGATCGAGGGTTTTGCGTTTGTCCAGTAGGGATGAAAACGTTAGAGGTGAAAGGTGAAAAGTGAGAGGTGAGAGGTGAAGCGCGAACCTTTCACTTTTCACCTTTCACGTCCCTCCTCCTCGCCCGCGCATGGGACCTGCTGATGAATGGAATACCCTTCTTTTTGCATGATTGCCACGCGCCGCCGAAATTTTGTTCTTCCGATTCTCGTTTTTGCAATCGGGACGGCTGTTTCCGTTTGGCTGTTCACCTAGTTGAATCAGCAACAGAAAGAAAAAAATCGCAGTGATTTTGCGAGGGTCGCGAGTGATCGTTCGGAGGCTGTGGTTCGGCGATTGCAGGATGATAACCCCCATTTCCCCGCCCTCCGGTCCGGCCAACGGCTGTTTCAGGGGCCTCTCGCCAAAAGCAAATTCCTAGCAATAATCATCATCTTCGATTATAAAATTTCAACGCAGCTTCAAGGGGGCCTCGCTTCCCGTGCCGCATAATTTGCGGAAACGTAAAAACATCTCGCTAATTCCCCTGCAAACTCCAAACACAACAGTGCTTCGATGATTATCGGGATTACTCCCGGCCATGAAGGCAGCGAAGCACAAATAACTTGTCCAGATCGATGGCAAGGGTCCAAGTGACGGAAGTGTCTTAACGATCAAGGACCGGAAGGTCCGCTTTTTTCGAAGTCAGCGAAGACTGCCCGGCCGCAACAGGAGCCTCCATTTTCCTCGAACTGCCGCTGCAAACAGTTGGCACCCCACTCATGCCGGATCGTCCCACACCCATCCCCGGAGCAAGTCGTCCGCGCGCGGATTCACAGGCTTCCGAACTTCTTGACGAGCTTCGGCAGATCAAACCGCATGATCATCTCGCGTCGATCCGCGAGACAAGGGAAGAGCAGGTCGCCGCAGCCGTTTCCGCTATTCTGATAGGGATCGAGAGCGGCGAAAAGTGCATCTACGTGGCCGGCGACGAATTGGTCGAGGATTTTTCCCAGGCATTGCGCGGTGAAGGGATGGATGTCGAATCCGCGCTCGCCTCCGGCATTCTGTGGGTCGCCACCAGGCAGGAGACCTTTCTCCGTCAGGGACGATTCGACCCCGACGACATGATCCGCTTTTGGGGGGAGGCGGCCCGCGCGGCCACCTCCGCCGGATTTTCCGGCTTGCGGGTGGTCGCTGAAATGACATGGGCGCTGGGGGGAGATCCCGGAACGGAGAGGCTGATCGAGTATGAGTCGAAGCTGAATGCCTTTGTTTGCGACCATCCGGTGATGTTCATCTGCCAATACAATCGCAGGCGTTTTGCTCCCGAGGTTCTCCTAGATGTGATTCGCACTCACCCAATCGTCCTTTCGGCTGGGTTGGTTTGCAGGAATCCTTACTACGTGCCGCTGGAGGAATTTTACGCCGCGCTGCCCGCCGAAAAGGAGGTGGAAAGGTTGCTGAACTCCATTCGCGATCACGAGCGGACCGACAAGACGCTCGCCGATTACGGGAAGACCAGGGAAGCTCGATTCCGACGGGAGCAGGAATTCGAGGCACTGGTCGAAAACTCCCCGGACGTCGTCTCCCGCTTCGACCGGCAGTTCCGGCACCTTTATATCAACCGGGTCGCCGAGCGCGTTACCGGTCTGCCTGCGTCGGCGTTCATCGGCAAGACCCACGAAGAACTGGGTATGCCCCGCCATCTGCAAGCGGCATGGCGCGCGGTTCTGGAAAACGTTTTCGAAAGCGGCGAGGAGGGGGAGACGGAATTCGAGTTTCAAACTCCCAGCGGCACCCGCTATTACCACAGCCGGTTGGTGCCCGAGCATGCGGCCGATGGCAGCATTCGTTCCGTTCTGAACATCGCCCGTGATATCACCGCGAGGAAACACGCGGAGGATTCGCTCCGCCAGTCCCAGAGTCAGTTCCGGGCGCTCACCAAGCACGTGGAGACCTTGCGCGAGGAGGATCGCACGCGCATTTCCCGGGAGATTCACGACGAGTTGGGGCAATCGCTCACCGCGTTGAAGATGGACCTCCGCTGGCTGGAGCGACGGCTCGAAGGCACGGATTTGCCGGCGGCTGCGATGCTGGAGCGCATTGTAGCTGCGGGAGAACTGGCCGACTCGATCATCGCCAGCGTGCAAAGCATCGCCGCGGAGCTCCGTCCCGGCGTGCTGGACAAGCTAGGCTTGGCGAGCGCGTTGGAATACGAAAGCCGGCGCTTCCAAGAGCGGACCGGGACGTTCTGCGAGGTGGAAACCTCGGCCGAACTGCCACTGTTGACCGACGTGGTCGCGACCGCGCTTTTCCGTGTGCTTCAGGAATGCCTGGCGAACATCGCCCGGCACGCGAACGCGACGCGGGTGAGGATTGGGCTGACGGCCAGCGCGATGGAAATCCGCCTCACGGTCGAAGATAACGGCCGCGGGATTACGGCCGCGGAGATTGCCGCACCGGGTTCGCTGGGGCTGCTCGGCATGAAGGAGCGCATCGCCGCGCTTGATGGCGACATCGTCGTCGGGCGGCACGAGAATCCGGGCACGCTGGTGATCGTGCAGGTACCGGTGGTTTCAGAGAGAAAGGAGGAAGGCGATGATGCGGGTGCTGATCGTTGAAGATCATGGAACCGTGAGCCGGGGGCTGAAGGAAGTGCTGGCCGAGGAATTTCCCGAACTCGTGAGCGGTGAAGCGCGGAGCGCGCCGGAAGCAATCGCGCAATTGCACTCACAACCGTGGGATCTGGTGCTCTTGGACATCAACCTCCCCGGGCGCAGCGGGCTCGGTCTGATCACGGAAGCGAAACGGCTATCTCCGAAGGCGGCGGTGCTCGTCGTCAGCGGGTATCCCGAAGAGGATTTTGCCATCCGCGCCCTCAAGCTCGGTGCCGACGGGTATCTGGGCAAAGACCGCGCGGCCGATGAACTCGTGGCCGCCACGAAGAAAGTGCTCGCCGGCGGGCGCTACGTCACGTCCTCCCTCGCCGAAAGGCTCGCCGTGGTGATTGGCGGCAACTTTGACCAACAACCGCACGAAATCTTGTCGAACCGCGAACTGCAGGTGTTGCGCCTAGTGGCGGTCGGCCGGACGCTCAAGGAGATCGCCGGCAACTTGCAGCTCAGCGAGAAAACGATCGGCACCTATCGCGCGAGGCTCGCCGGGAAAATGCGCCTTTCCACGAATATCGAGCTGACACGCTACGCACTGCGGCATGGCTTGGCGGAATGAGGGCCGGGGTGTAGGGTGATCACCCTACAACAAAATGAGGCTCGGCCCATCTATCCACCGCACCCGGGGTCTGCAAGAATGGTGCATGCCTTTCAAGGTTTTAGTCGTCGAAGATTCGACGCCCGTGCGTGAACGCCTTGCCAGGCTGCTGGCTAAAATTTCGTCCATCGAAGTGACGGGGTTGATGAAAAACAAGCAAGGGTCTGTCCCGGAACCGCGGATCTCCTTTCCCGCCCGGGTGCTTGCCGGAGCCATCCTTGCGATGTTTGTCAGCGGCTGCGACCGCCCGCCGCAAAGCGAATTGCGCCTCGCGATCAATCCGTGGCCTGGTTCCGAGTTTCTCTATCTTGCCCAGCAGAAGGGCTTTCTGGCGGCGGAAAAGCTCAACGTGCGGTTGGTCGAGTATCCGTCGCTCAGCGATTGCCGCGTGGCCTTCGAGGATGGCCAGGTCGATGCGATGACCTGGTCGTTGATCGAAGTGCTTCAGGCTCGGGAGAATTCCCGCCGCTTGCCGCAAGTCGCCGTGGCGACCGATTATTCCAATGGCGCGGATGTCATATTCGCTCGCTCCGGTTTCGCGACTCTCTCCGCCTTGAAAGGGCACCGGGTGGGACTGGAGCTGGGTTCGCTGGGAGACTTCCTGCTGGGCCGCGCCCTCGAGTTGCAAGGCATGAAGGTGAGCGATGTCGAGCTGGTTGCCTGCACTCCGGAGAATGTGGAAGAGGCGTTCGCCCATGGCGAGATCGACGCTGCGGTCACGTATCCGCCCACCTCCGTGCACCTCGAGGCTGGCGGCGGGATGCGCCGGCTTTTCAGCAGCGCCGACATTCCGGGTGAAGTCGTGGATGTCGTCGCGGTGGATGCCTCTGTCCTGCGGCGCGACCCCGAACTCCCGGCGGGCTTAAACCGGGCGCTCCAGCGGGCGCAGGAATACGCCCGCGCTCATCCGCAGGAGGCCTACGCGATCATGGGCACGCGGGAGGGAATCTCCGCTGCGGAATTCGAGCAGGCGCTCAAGGGGATCCAGTTGGTCGATGTCGCTGGTCAGAAGTCGTTCTTTGGCCCGAAGGGAAGCTTGCTCCGCTCCCTCGCCGATGTGGACCGCACGTTGCGGAGCACCGGACAATTGCATGCCCCGCAGGTCCTGGAGGATCTGATGCCGGCGCCGCCGGTGTCCGGTGGAAAGGGAAACTGAACGATGCACCTTTCTTCCCACCACTCGCTGAAAAGGAAGATCCTGCTGCCGCTCCTCGCGGTGCTGATCGCCGCGCTTGGGCTTATCGCGCTGTGGCAGGTGAGGAACTTCCGGACCGAACTTACCGATCAGTTGAAGGAGCGCGCGGAACATTTCGCGAGCGTGATCCACTTCGTCGGCGGCTCGGCTTCGGAAGCCGGGGAACTCCAGCATCTCGTCAGCGCGCTGGGTGG
>JBDTNJ010000093.1:0-3213 GCA_039933825.1 Luteolibacter sp. | reverse complement strand
ATCGGGAGATGATGGAAACGACCTGCGGCTTTCCGCGGGTGATCGTTCCGGTTTTATCAACGGCGAGGGCGCGGAGTTTTCCAACCGATTCCAAATGCACGCCGCCTTTCACCAGCACGCCGCGGCGGGCGAGCGCGGTGAGTCCGGAAACGATGCTGACTGGTGTAGCAATCACCAGTGCGCACGGGCACGAGATCACCAGCAGCACTAGCGACCGATAGATCCAGAACTGCCACGGCTGATGGAAAAACAGCGGCGGGATGAGCACCACAAGTATGGCGACGATGAAAACCGCGGGTGTGTAGATGGCGGCGAAGCGATCGACGAAGCGCTGCGTGGGCGGTTTGTTTTCCTTCGCCTCGCCGACGAGTTGGATGATGCGGGCGAGGGTGGACTCGTTGGCGGGCTTGGTAACGCGGACGGCTAGGGAACCTTCGCCATTGACCGTGCCCGCGTAAACGGGATCGCCGGATTTCTTTTCCACCGGCATCGACTCGCCGGTGATGGGGGCTTGGTTGACGCTGGAATTTCCCGAAACGACCAGCCCGTCGAGCGGAATGCGGCTGCCGCTTTTTACGAAAATTTCCCGATCCACTGTAATTTCCGCAACGGGAATTTCCTGCTCCGTCCCATCGGCGTTTCTAACGATGGCGGTGGTTGGTGAAAGTTTGAGCAACGAGTCAACCGCCTTGCGCGCCCGCCCGGAGGCCCATGATTCCAACAGCTCGGAGAGGGAAAAAAGGAAAACCACGCTGGCAGCTTCCGCGCCTTCGCCGATGAGCCATGCGCCGCTAACGGCCACAGCCATCAGTACATTAATATCCAACCGGAGCTTTTTCAACGCCCCCCATGCGGCGGGAAAAACCAACAGACCACCCGCCAGCGTGGCAACAGCATAGGCGGCGATGGAGATCCAATGGGGGCCCAAGTGGAGCCAATGCAACACCAGCCCGATGCCTGTGAAAACGCCGGACGCCGCGACAAGGTTCCCTTGGGGCAGCGGACTTTCCTCGTGGCAGTGTTCGCAACTCGAGCAGCCTCCTTTTTTCATGGTCGGCGGCACCTGCCCTGGCTGATGGTTGTGATCTAGCAAAAGTCAGTGAAATTCGTCTAGGGCAGATCTGCGTCCATTGCCTGCTGAGGTCGGTAGGAAGCGGTAATACACTTCCAGCATCAGGGTGTTAAGCGCTTGCAAATAGATCGGTCCACCTGCGCTGCTGGATTCTCCGCCCTTACCTCCGACCTCCGGTTTGAATGAGCCATCCGGGTTTTGGGCGGGAAGGATTTCCGCGATGATCGCGTCGTTCATGGCGTCCCAGTGCTTGCCGCCGGCATTGCGCATGACTTGCACGGCGTAATAGGAAGCATAAATGTTAAAGTTAGACCCCATATACTGCATCGCATAATCGGACGAAAATTCATCTTTGGGCTTGCTTCTCCCATCACGCATCTCCAGTCCGTCCATGATCAGCTTGACCGATTCTTTGACCGAGGCGCTGTTGCCTTTTCCGTGTTGCTGTAAACAAAGGGCTGCGACAGCCGTCATCCCGGGCCTTGCGTTTTTCCCAGTGTAGGCGAACCTGCCGTCTCCAACATAAGCACCTCCTTTTTTGTCGCCTATCCAATCCATCGCTTTGCGAATAACATTGTTATAGTTGTCGATCTTCACATTGGATGCTTTAGCCGCCTTGAGTGCCTGCATTTGCCAACCGACGACAGAAAGGTCGTTGCGGCCGCTATCCGCGTATTTGTAGTCCCAACCGCCCTCTTTGGTTTGGCCGTCGGTGATAACTTTGATTGCTTTTTCAACGGTCGTCTCTAGTTCGGGAACTTGGAACGGGAGGGCCCGGGAGAAAGTGAGCGTCTCGGCGAGGGCATAAGTAGCGATCGCATGCTCATAAGGCCAACTGTTGGCGGTAGTGTTATTAGAGAGGCTCCCGTTGTTCTTGAGGCCAACATTGATGAGATAGGTCATGCCCTTGGTGACATTTTCGCCGTATTCCAGAGACTGAGTGCCCTCACAATGTCCGAGGTAACAAAGTAAGGTGAGGCCAGTCATGGCCACCTGGTTTTTATTGCCCCATGAGCCGTCCGGGTTTTGGCACTCCTTGAGCCATTGAAGCGACTTTTTCACAGCGGCCTCAACGGCAGGCGTGCCACCCGCTTCCTGGACCATCTTGAGACGTTCGCTGTCCGAGCAGCGGCCTTTCATAATCGTCGGAATCAATTGGGCGATACTGGTTTGTTCTAGACCTCCATTTTTTGGGCCGTTGTGGTGACCGGGGCCGGGGCGATCGCTATTTCCATCACGGCCAATTCCATCACGACCGACACCAAGTGCTGTGGTATTTACGGTCATCGGCAGAGCGGCGTTCATCATCTCAGTGGAAGAATCTGGTAGGGAAACTTCGGGATTTTTACTGGTAGATCTAATCCGATTTGAAAGGACGGAAGTGCTCATCACGGGATTCTTTGTTGGCTTAATATTGTGGACCATTTGCCCTCCGGAGCGACCACCGCCACCTGGGGGCGAAAGGGGATCTTCTGCGACCGGAAAGACCCATTTGTAAAAAACGAATACCGCCAGAAGGATTCCAATGACGTGAACCACCACAGCAATCGTAAACGCGCCAAGGCCCAAGCGGACGATCAGCTGGCTAAGGCGGTTTTTCTTCTTCGGAAGAGTCTGTGTGGCGGTCTCGTTTGAAAAGTAGTCCATAAAAGTAGGAGGTGATGGGTTGATACGGATGAGTTCACGACGCCAAAGAATTCAAAGGCACATCTTGCGCCTTCGAGATCGAAAAGCAATTTAAAACGTTGATCCTATAAATGTCCCAACCTCGGATCTATCACGGTTAGGATCCGCTCCGACTTGTGGTCGTAATCGTGGTGCTCCAAGTGCGGCGATAGTAGAATGGGAAATGCCCGGGAGATCGCGCGGGTTTTGATCGGGCAATCTTCCGGGGCTTTGGGGCGATCGGATCAATGTTCGCAGGAGCAGGCATATTCGGCGTTCGAGCAGGTCGGACATTTGGCGAGATTGAGGGTGAACTTGGTGGTGATGGCTTTTTCGCCTTCCTTGGCGCGGATCTGGAGGACCACGGGGAGTTCCTTGCCTTCGGGGATAGTTTTGTCAGAGACGAGTTTCTCGCCGTCCCTGGTGAAGGCGAGTTTCGTCGGGTTGGCGCGGTCGCCGGTGGTGACGGTGACGAC
>JBDTNJ010000092.1:0-5119 GCA_039933825.1 Luteolibacter sp. | reverse complement strand
GGACATTGGAGTGGATGAAAAACGACCAGGTGGTCCCGATCACCACCACGATCGCCACGCCCTGATCGATCCCCTGCCCCGCCGCATCGGCCAGCCCCAGCAGATAGACCGGCACCAGGCCCGACAATCGCGTGAAAACCATGTCCACTGGATGGGCACGCGTATTGACTAGCCAATCCATCTGCTCCGCACTGTGATGGATCGAGTGAAAGCGCCACAGGAATGGAAACACGTGTGAGGCACGGTGCCCCCAATAGGCCCCGATGTCATTCACGACAAAAGTTGATAACAGTTTCAACCACACCGGCCATGCGGCGATCGCGGTGTAGAGCCCAAGTGGATTGAACCCTTGCAGCGCTCTGGCGAGAGCGGCCAGCGGCAGTGCGATGACCATTGCCGGCACTAGGCTGTTGATGAAATACCAGCCGATATCGACGCCGACCTGTTTGCGCCAGATTTTGGCGGGGTGAAGCGCGAAAAGGCGCTCCAATGGCACAAAGATCGCTACTAACAACACCAGCCAGGCTGTCAACCGAATGACGTCGATGACAAACCCATGGGCGTAGCGGATCAGCTCTTCGGTCATGGTTTTGAGCTTACAACCAGCGGAACGTCAGCGGAAGCCTGATTACCACCTGTTACCTGCCGTGCGCAGGACGCCGGCGTCTGACAAACAACAGACCCGACATTCCCAAAACGATCATCGCCGAAGACGATATTTCCGGCACTGCCGTCATGGACACGCCGTCGAGCAAAGCGAAAGGCGGCAGCCCATTCGGAGTCCCCTTCGCCAGAAAGGAAAGGGTCTGAGTTGCGGCAGTGGCGGTAAAATTGAAAGAAGCGGCCATCCAGCCGGAAAAACCGTGACTCGGCAAATTGTAGATGCTGGTCGTTTGGCTCACTCCGCCAAATGTCACCTCCAATGCCTCCGTCGTATTGCCGGTGTATCCTTTTTGCTGCGCGGCCGCCCAATAAAAGGAAACCTGATAGCCTTGGCCGGAAACCAAGCCGCCGATAGTTTGGCCGATCAGCAAGGTATTGGTCCCAAAGCCGCCATCCAGACCGATGAAATTCCCCCCATCCGGACTGGTGGCGGGGAGGGCTAACAAACTCGCTCCACCATTTTGCGCGGAACTTCCCCAGAACATCAGCTGGTCGTTGTAGCCGGTCTTGGCCCCGCCAACCGCCCCCGTCCCCGGTAGGAACAGGAAATTGTATCCGTTGGTCGTCCAGTTGCCCACCGTTTGCAACGGACTTGGAGCTTGCGGCAACGCACCAATCTGCGCGGAATATCCCGGAATTCCGATGTTTTCAAAACTACCGTTGATCACCAGATTCTGCGCCATCCCAGGACCTGGCCCAAAAACAAGAGCGGTCGAAATTAGAGTCAGCTTGAAATTCATGCTTTGTTAATGAATTCAAGCCACTTCCACCCCATGTTGGAAGCCTAAACGTCAAACTTCCTTTAAAAACTGAAGGTCCTGCAAAATTTGCGGGATTTTTCAAACAAAAAACACGCGCTGGATGACCCAGGCAAAGCCGCAGATAGCGACGAAAATGGAGCCATAGGTCCGGACTTCGTTTTTCCATGGGTGCAGCGGCAGGAGGACGATGAAAGCGGCGACGAGCACGGTGATCTGCGCGAGTTCGACGCCGGCGTTGAAGCCGATGAGCGGCATGATGAGTTTGTTCTGCGGGATGCTGCTGAGTTTTTCGCGAAGTCCGCTGGCAAAGCCCAGGCCGTGAATGAGTCCGAAGGTGAAAACGAGGATGTAACGCTGCTTGCTGATCGTGCGGATGAGCAGGTTTTCCACGCCGATCCATGCGATGCTAACGGCGACCATGATGTTCACGAAATTCATCGGGACATTCGCCAAGCCATAAACCGAGAGCGCGAGCGTGACGGAATGCGCAAGGGTAAATAGCAGCGATTGCTCGACAAGGGATTTCCATTTCGGAGCTAACAAAAATAGCCCGAGGATGAAAAGCATGTGATCGAAGCCGGTCGGCAGGACATGGTGAAGTCCTGATAGAATCCAGCCGCCGGTCTCCGGTTGCCTGGTAGGTGGCGGAGCTTGGGCGGTTTGAGCGACGTTGAGCAGAAGGACGGTTCCTCCTGGGAGGGTGCTCATGATTTTTGGATCGTCCCCCTCCTCGATCAGAATGATGAGCTCGGTTTCCTGTTCGCCGGACCAGTGGGCGCGCAGTTCGCCACCACCGGGTGCGGGATCGAAAATCAAGCGGGTGGAGAGGAGTGCGACATCGCCGTCTTCCGGTGGAAGGGCGAAAGGCGTTTTATCGAAATCCGGAAACTCAACACGCCACGGGATGTCCTTTCCAGCGAAGGTGAAACGCAGCAGCTTGCGCAGCGTGTTCTCCGTCTCTTTGCGGATGCGGGTAAATTCCACGGGCGAGGATTTCATCACAGCGGCGCGGCTCAAAGGCGGGCCGCCGGGGATGTTGCGGGTCTCGGGAAGCATGTAGGCGATATCCATTTCGCCGAGCAAACACCATTGTTTTTCCTCCTTGATGAATTCCAGTTCCACGCTCGGGACCTGATGCGCGTGGAGGTGAGGGAGCGAAAACAGGACCCCTATGAGACAGATGAAAACCCGATAAAACTTCATACACATGCAGGAATGACCGCTAGCGTCGCCGGACCGCCTACGTTTGCAAGGAAACATCCGGGGCGGATTGAGAGGTTGAATTTTCGGGAAAATCACCGCTGAAAAAACCGGAAACTCGCTGCTTTACAAGGTCGGAAGTGCCACCCATAGTCCCGCGCCCATGACATTTGCTGCGATTGACTGGCTTTCCATTAGCATAAACCTCCTGTTGGTGATCTTCGTGATCGTCTGCCTTTTGATGACTTTGTTGATCCTGATGCAACGTCCGAAACAGGAAGGGCTTGGAGCTGCATTTGGCGGAGGCGTGACAGACCAGGTGTTCGGTGCCCGCACGACCAATGTTCTGCAACGCGGCACGGTTTACCTCGGCTCGCTGTTCTTCATTCTCAGCCTGGCGCTTGCGGTTTTGATTGGTCACCAGAACAAACAGAAGAGCATGCTGCTGCCAAAAACGAGCGCAGCCAAGGTGGAGCCAATCAAGCTTGAGCCCGCGAAAGCGCCGGCCATGCCAAAATCGCTCAGCGAGGAACTTCCTGCCGACGTGCAAACTCCGCCGGAAACACCCGCAGAGGTCCCGGCAGATGCACCTCCAGCAACTCCTGCTCCTGCTGTGGAAACCGCTCCCGCGCCGCCGGTCGATGTCACTCCCCCAGCCGAGCCAGCACCCGCGCCTGCGGAAACCGAGGCTCCGAAAGATAAGTAAACCGGGCCTTGGCGCTCTCACCGGGTGATGGCGACCGTGCAAGACAAGCCCGATGTCCCGATTTGGGCACGGGAAGACGCTTTTCCCGAAGCCCCGCAAGGTTGGGGCTGGGTCGATGCGAAGCGAAAAATCCATCCCTGCGATTCTTGGGAAAAGTTAGCCGCTGCGATCCGTGATGATCGCGATGGCGGCGTGACTCTGGTGTGGACGCCAGAAAATCCGCGAATGATTCTGCCAGAAGAACTCAGGGGCATGGGTGACGCGCTTCGAGCCGCGCGCGCACGCTGGACGCGGGATGATCTCGACGACGCGAAACACAAGATCCGCTGGTTCGGCACGGTGTTCCTTGGCCTCGGGGTTTACACGTTTTACCGGGGATTCATCCATGCCGGTCAGATGACAGCGGATTCCGGTGACACGATCGGTTTCGCCCTGCGCTTGAAATTTGCCGCAAGCTCCATTCTGGTTTCCGGCGAGTCGGGGTTAGCATTGCTGATATTTCTGATTTTCGCTTTCATCCCATGGTATCAGGCGCGGAAACGCCAAAAAAAACTTAGCTCATGGAATGACGCCGGAATCGCCGCAGCAGTACCTGCGATGCGATTTGAAACATGGCTGGAACGCCAAAAGGCACCGCTAACCAAAGTTTTGCTAGGCTTGATGGCATTGGTCGGTTTGGCACAGCTGCTCTGCCATGTCAAAAGCGCCGGGTGGGGCTCGATGATGGCCATCTTCCATAACTGGGATGGTATTGCTGCGGCCGGGCTGATGAAAGACCGCTATGCCCACGGCGAGTGGTGGCGGCTATTTACCGCGCCGCTCCTCCATGGGAATGTCGTGCATTTCCTGATGAATGCCTCGGCCCTGGCGTATCTCGGAAAACGGCTGGAGGTGTTTGCCCGCTGGCCGCATTTGACCATGGTTTTTCTATTTTCAGCATGTGCCGGTGGCGAGGCATCGGCGCGTTTTGTCGCGGCTCCCACGGTGGGAGCGTCCGGTGGCCTGATGGGCTGGCTGGGGTTCTTGTTAGTATTTGAAACGCTCCACAAGTCCCTGGTGCCGTTGAGCGCGAGGCGCCGTCTGGCAGCCGGAGTTTTGCTAACCGCGCTGATAGGACTCGTCGGATACCGCTATGTTGACAATGCAGCGCACGCTGGCGGCCTGCTGGCGGGGATGCTTTACGCGGTGATCGTCTTCCCCAAATCGTCTTCCTCGGACCGTCCCCGATCAACAGTGACGGATCGGATCGCGGGTGCTGCGAGCCTGTTGATTTTAATCGCCTCAAGTGCGCTGGCGATCTCGCGAATTCTCGGAGCATGATCCCATAAACCACTGATGCTTAGGATTTTGTCTTTCATTCAAGTCCGAAAAAAGCAAAATACGCGGAGGTTTTCATGAGCGGTGGGTAGCCCGGTGGCCAACCCCTAGGGATAGTCCGCTCACCACATCATGAAATCGACCTTACCCATCCTCAGCACGCTCGGGCTGCTCAGTTCATTCGCCATCGCCGGCTCCGTTGCCCTCGACACCAAAGTAACTGCCAGCGGCGATGCCTTCGAAAACGCACGCCGCCCGATCAGCAATCCAACACTCTTCGATCTTGCACTGCCGACCACGAATGTCCACCCGCTGTTCATCTATCATGGGCTTCCAGACAACATCGACACCACCGCAGGCAGGCTGCCGCTGGGCGGTGATGTGGAGGTTTATGCTTTGCAATTGGAATACGCGATCAACAACCGACTCTCCATTGTAGCCACCAAGGATGGCTATGTGGATATGAACCCGG
>JBDTNJ010000091.1:0-4502 GCA_039933825.1 Luteolibacter sp. | reverse complement strand
ACGCCGCAAGTGTTGGCCGTGCGCGGCAACAACACCCGAGAGATCGGCAACATCCTGGTTGGCGAGGTCTGGATCGCCAGTGGGCAGTCGAATATGGAACGCCAGCTCGGCCCGCAGGCCGGGATGAAGCCGATCCTCAATTGGGAGCAGGAGGTCGCGACGGCAAACCACCCGGAAATCCGGGAGTTTCACGTGCAGCACAAACGGGCGCTCGCTCCACGTGATTCCGTGGGGGGCTCGTGGGTCGTGTGCAGCCCCGGCACGGTGGGAAACTTCAGTGCGGTCGGTTACTTTTTCGCCCGCGACCTTCTGGCCGCGCGGAAAGTGCCGGTGGGCATCATCCACAGTTCGGTGGGCAACACCCCGGCGGAGGCGTGGACCAGCGAGGCGGGATTAAAACCGTTGCCCGACTTCGCCGACGCGTTGGCGGATGTGAAACGCTTCGCCGTCGATCCCGACCTGGAGCTGCGCAAGGCGCAGCCCGACCAGCTCGCTTGGTTCGAGAAGACGGACCCGGGCTCGAAACCCGGTGCCGCCTGGAGCGCGGCTGATTTTGTCCCGACGGACTGGGCTTCGATGACGCTCCCGTGCTATCTGGAGCAAGGCGGTTATCCCGGCCTTGACGGGATCATCTGGTTCCGGCGTGAGTTCACGTTGCCGGAAAACTGGGACGGGGGCGACGTGCAGCTGCACCTCGGCGGGATCGCCGAGATGGATACGACCTGGGTCAATGGCGAACGCGTGGGCATGACCTACGTCGGGAACAAGGAGCGTGTTTATCCGGTTCCGGGCAGTCTCTTGAAGCGCGGCACCAATTCCATCGCCGTGCGCGTGCTGAATATCTCCGGCAATGGCGGCCTGTATGGCGGCAAGGATGAGATGCGGGGGGAAATCAACACCCGCGGCGGGAAGGCTTCCGTTCCGCTGTCCGGTTCCTGGCACTGCAAGACGACCCGCACGATGGCGGAAATCGGCTGGCCGACCGGCGCCCTTTTTGAAAATTCCGGCCTCTCCACGGGGCTTTACAATGGCATGATTTCACCGCTGCTCCCGTATGCCATGCGCGGCGTGATCTGGTATCAGGGCGAGGCCAACGTCTGGCGAGCGCGGCAGTATCGGACCCTGTTTCCCGCGATGATCGCGGATTGGCGCCGTGCTTGGGGCCAGGGAGATTTTCCGTTCCTGTTTGTGCAAATCGCACCCAACCGAGACATGACGCCGGAGCTCCGTGAAGCCCAGTTGCTCACGTCGCAACACGTGAAAAACACCGCGATGGTGGTGACGGCCGACTGCGGCGACGCCAATGACATCCATCCTGCCAACAAGCCGCCCGTCGGTGCACGTCTGGCCTTGGCCGCTCGCGCGCTGGCCTATGGCGAACGCATCGAATACTCCGGCCCGGTTTTCGACTCGATGAAGATCGAAGGGGCGAACGCGGTTTTGCGTTTCACCCATCTGGGCGGAGGACTCGTCGCGAAGGACGGCGAGTTGAAGGGCTTCACGGTTGCCGGTGAGGACAAGGTTTTCCATCCCGCGCAGGCCCGCATCTCCAGTGATACCGTCTTCGTGCGGTCAGCCGAGGTGCCGCGACCGGTCGCGGTGCGCTACGGCTGGGCGAATGTGCCGGACGTCAACCTGTTCAACCGCGCCGGCCTGCCTGCCTCTCCCTTCCGCACCGATGTGGATTAGGCCGCGGCCGTTCTGCGGATTCCGGCACTCCTGCTTCATTATTTTCTACAACACAAAAATGCTGCGACCCAAATTATGACAGAGGTATGGACAGGCCTTTATAACACATTAAGGTGGATTCTGCGGCGAGGGGGCGCTTCCCGATCACGAGATTCAAGGTAACAGAACCGTTACAGCGAAAGGGTCGCTACTCCTCTGTGAGACGTGGAGCTTGAGAGCAAGTCGTTAGCGACTTGCCTACTCGAATCCCATAGTCATGAAAATCATCCCTCCCGCCCCCGCAGGAAATCTGGCTGTGCGTCGCATGAAGGTGAGCCGCACCCCTTTCGCACCGTGGTTATGAAAGCTCTGCCAATCCTCACTCTGCTCATCTTCGCCGCTTTGCCCGCCGCAGCGCAGTTCACCGAAATCAATTCCGCGTTGCCGAAGCCGCCCTTCCCGCTCGTGGTGTGGGGCGATTACGACGGGGACGGCGACCTCGATGTACTGGTGTCTGGCGAGGGCAAGCAGAACACGGCGTTCGCCACCATATACAACAACACCGGCGGAACCTTCTCGGACAGCGGCATCAGCCTGCTCGGCCTTTCGCGAGCATCGGCGGCGTGGGGTGATTTCGATAACGACGGTGATCTCGATCTCGCCATGACTGGTCAGACGGTCGGTGGAGGCGTGGCGACCCGGGTCTATCGCAACAATGGCGGATCCTTTGGGTTGGTTCCCGGGAGCTTCACCGCGGTCTATGTCGGAAACGTCGCTTGGGCCGACTACGACGGGGATGGCGATCTCGACCTGCTGGTGACGGGCGTGACCAATTCCAGCCCCGGCGCACTGGCCGTCACCCAGCTGTATCGCAACGAAGCGGGCGTGTTCACCTCCGTGGCGCATCCGTTTCCGAATTGCTACCTCGGGGCGGTGGCGTGGGGGGATTACGATAACGACGGCGATCCTGATGTGGTCATCACCGGAACAAGCAACACGGGTGGGTTGGTGGCGGGGCTTTGGCGCAATGACGGTGGCAGCTTTACCGATGCCGGGGCGGTTCTGCCAGGCATGGATCTCGGCTTCGCGACTTGGGGAGATTACGACGGTGACGGCGATCTCGACCTGCTCTTCGGCGGCAACACGAATGATGGCTGGATCAGCCGGCTCTATCGCAACGATGGCGGCACATTTGTAGATGCGAATGCCGGACTGCTCGGCGTGCTTTGGTCTTCAGCGGCGTGGGGCGACTACGACAATGACGGTGATCTCGACGCGATGATCATCGGCTACGACGCAGTGGCGCAGACGAGCCGCTCCATTCTCTACCGCAACGATGCGGGCTCGCTGGTGGATAGCGGCATCGCCTTTCACCAGCTCTATCTCGGGACGGTCAACTGGATGGATTACGACAACGACGGCGATCTCGATCTCCTGCTCGCGGGCAATGAATCTGGCGTCGGGGATTATCTCCGCATCGTCAGGAACAACAGTGCAGTGCAAAACACCGCGCCGACCGCTCCCACGAATCTCGGCGTGAACGTCCTCGGAACCAGCGTGGAATTTTCATGGAGCCCGGCCAGCGACGTGCAGTCTCCGGCGGCTGCGCTCACCTACAATTTACGTGTGGGCACGACGCCCGGCGGATCACAGATCATCGCCCCGCACTCTGCGAGCACTGGCTTCCGACGCCTGCCTGTCGCCGGCAATGTGTGGCAGATACACACGACGAAGCTCCGCAGTCTGGTCCCCGGGACCACCTACTATTGGAGCGCGCAGAGCGTGGACACGGCCTTCGCCGGCTCGACTTTCGCGACGGAAGGCAGCTTCACTGCGCTTACAGATCCGCCGCAGAATGTCACGTTCGCACGTGAAGCGGGCGGCTTCCGAAGCATCTGGCGTGGCACGCCAGGCTTTGCTTACCGAGTTGAATTTTCGGAAGATTTGGTGAGTTGGACTCCGGCTGCGTCGCCCACGGCTGCTGCTGGCACGGGGTTGTTCGACTACCTCGATGCGCCGCCCGTCAATACGCCAAAGCGTTTCTATCGCTCCTCGCGGCAGTAACTGCCGGGTCCTTTCCCCTCTGCTACGTTCGTTGTTCCCTTCTGCTTTTTCCCCTCTGCTTTCCCCTCTGACAGAGGGACAGGCCTTTAATCAGAGTCTATTCTTGCCATTTCTCCCCTGCCCCGGTAGTTTTCCCCAATGAGAAAGGCACGTTGGCTGGCGGAGTGGCGAAAATCCGCAGGGAAACCGGTGTTTTACCACGTGATTTCGCGTGTGGTGGAGCGGCGGTTTGCATTCGGAGCGGAGGAGAAGGAGAAATTCCGAGCATTGATGCGGTTGCAGGAGAAATTCACCGGTTGTCGCGTGGTTTCTTACTGCCTGATGTGCAATCACTTCCATCTCCTGCTGGAAGTGCCTCCGATGGCGGAGGGCGGGATTTCGGAGGAGGTGCTGATGAACCGGTTGGGAGCGATTTACAGCGAAGCGTTTGTCGCCGGAGTGGCGAAGGAACTGGCGGATGCCAGGATTGCAGTCTACGTGACCGAAACCGGGCTGGACGAAGCGTTGGCAGCGATTCATAAGCGTTTCACCTACCGGATGCAGGATCTCGGCGAGTTCATGAAAGGGCTGTTGCAGCGTTTCACCCAATGGTTCAACCGGGCGCATTCCAGGACGGGGCGGCTGTGGGAGGATCGCTTCAAAAGCGTGATTGTGGAAGACGGCGTGGCGGCAAAGACGATTTCCGCCTACATCGACCTGAATCCGGTGCGCGCCGGGATGGTGAAGGACCCGGCGGACTACCGCTGGAGCAGCTACGGCGAGGCGATCGG
>JBDTNJ010000090.1:0-13643 GCA_039933825.1 Luteolibacter sp. | reverse complement strand
GTGCTCGCGCCGGAGGATTGGAAAGCGCAATGGATCACCGCGCCTGGAATGGAGGGCGGTATTTCGAAAACGCTCGGCTACGACGCCAGCGAAGGCAGCAAATCTGGCAAATTTCCCAGCTTGCTGCTGCGTCGCGAGTTTCCTGTTAAATCCGGCCTCTTGCGCGCGGTAGTCCACGTCAGCGGCCTCGGCCAATACGAGATGTTCATCAACGGCTCAAAAGTCGGCGACCATCTCATCGCCCCCGGTTGGACAAACTACAAAAAGACCGTGCTCTACGACAGCTACGACGTGACCGCGATGCTTCGTGCGGGTGCCAACGCTACGGGAATCAGCCTCGGCAACGGGATGTATCACATCCCCGGAGGGCGCTATACCAAGATCAAACAATCCTTTGGACCACTCAAGGCCATCGCCCAGATTCGCCTCGAATATGCCGATGGCTCCGTTGACCGCATCGGCACGGATACCACCTGGCAGGCCGCCCCCGGACCGATCACTTTTTCCTGCGTCTATGGCGGCGAGGACTACGATGCCCGTCTGGAAAAATCGGACTGGAACCGCGCGGGACTTCGCACTCCCGATGCGCCTAACTGGACCGCCGCCGAACCCACCAACGGCCCCGGTGGCGAGTTGAAGGGGCTGTCCGCAGCCGCCGCGCCCATCAAGGCGATTGCCACGCTCAAGCCCGCCGCCCCGCGAGAGCTTTCTGCGGGGGTGCTCGTTTACGACTTCGGCCAGAACACCTCGCTCATGCCCCGACTAGCTGTTAGTGGCCCGGCGGGCTCGTCAGTGCGGATGATTCCTTCCGAGCTCGTCCGGGAAAATGGCGACATCGAGGACACCATGTGCAATGGCAACAACTGGTGGCAATACACGCTCAAAGGCACGGGGGCTGAAACCTGGTTTCCGCAATTTTACTATCGTGGTGCGCGCTATCTCAAAGTCGTGCTCACGCCCGCGCCCGGCGATCCAGCACTTCCAAAAATCGCCGCCTTGGAGGGCGTGATCGTCCATTCTTCGGCGAGTCCCGTCGGCGAGTTCGCAACTTCTAACGCACTCTTCAACCGCATCTTCCCCCTCATCCGCTGGGCGCAGCGCAGCAATCTCGTGAGCATCATCACCGACTGCCCGACCCGCGAAAAACTAGGCTGGCTAGAGCAATACCATCTCAACGGCCCCGCCCTGCGCTACAACTACGATCTCGCCGCGATATTCACCAAAGGAATGCGCGACATGCAAGACAGCCAGGCTGCCAACGGCATGATCCCCACCGTCGCGCCGGACTACCTCGGGGGAGGCGGCGATTTTCACGACTCGCCCGAATGGGGCGCGGCATTCGTCCTCAGCGCTTGGCAACAATACGAGTTCCACGGTGATGTGGCCATGCTACGCGACCATTACGAAGCCATGCAGCGATACGCCGCCTATCTGAGCGGACGGGCCAAAGACGGCATCATCGATTTCGGCCTCGGCGATTGGTATGACCTCGGCCCAAGGCCTCCCGGCAAGGCGCAACTGACCCCACGCTCGCTCACCGGCACCGCCATTTACTACGAGGAAATCCGCGCCATGTCCCGCATCGCCACGATCCTCGGAAAAACCGCCGATACCGGGCGCTACGCCGCGCAGGCCACTGACATCGGTACTGCCTTCAACCGGAAGTTTTTCAACGCCGGGACAAAGCAATACGCCACCGGCTCCCAATGTTCTAACGCCATGCCGCTGGTGCTCGGTCTTGTCCCAGCAGAACACCGCAGCGCGGTCGTGGAAAACCTCGTTCAGGATGTGCAAGCCAAAGGCCCCACCGCAGGCGACGTCGGCTACCGCTATCTCCTCCGCTCACTATCAGATAGTGGGCGATCCGACGTGATATTCACGATGAACAACCAGTCGGACAAACCCGGCTACGGCATGCAACTTGCCAGAGGCGCCACCGCGCTCACCGAGGCCTGGAACGGCCTGCGCGCCTCATCTCAAAATCACTTCATGCTCGGCCAGATTAATGAGTGGTTCTATCACGACCTCGCCGGCATCCAGTGCGATCCTGCCGGTCCCGGATTCAGGAAAATCATCATTCATCCGGCTATCGTTGGGGATCTCACAGAAGTGAGTGCCAGCTACGACTCGGTCTCCGGAAAAATCACCAGCGCTTGGAAACGCACCGATCGCCAGCTCGGACTCAGTGTGGTCATCCCACCCAACACCACTGCCACCGTTTACGTTCCTGCGGACAACCCCTCGCTCGTCACTGAACACGGTCGCCCTGCAGCCCAGTCCCCCGGGATCAAATTCCTCCGCAACGAACCCGGCTGCGCCGTCTTCACCGTCGGCTCCGGCACCTACTCGTTCCTTACCACTCTTCCTCGCAAATCCATTTTACCGTCATGAATTTTCTCTGCCCTCACAAAACCAGGATCTTTCTCTTCACTGCCGCCACGCTGCTCACAAGCATCGCCCCCGCGCAAGCCGTGACGCCCGCCGCGCCAGTTCTCTGGTATGCCAAACCGGCGCAAAACGCCATGAACGAGGCCCTTCCCGTCGGCAACGGCCACCTCGGGGCCATGGTCTTCGGCGAGGTCGAACGCGAACGACTCCAGCTCAACGAAGACAGCCTGTGGTCCGGCGACAACTCCGATGGCTTTAATAACTCGGGCTTCGGCGCCTACCAAACGCTGGGCGATCTCTACCTGGACTTCGCCACCCAGTCACCTCCCACCGTCACCTGCCCGAGCGGACAGAAGTCCTACTACGCCAAGGAATCCATCGCTTCCTCTATCGACGGCGACCCCGAGTCCAAGTGGTGCGTCGACACCGGCGGCCAACCCGTTGTTTGGCAGGCTATGGTGATAGGCGACCTCAGTCCCCTGACCACCTACACCTTCACCACCGCCAATGACAGCCCCGAACGCGACCCGCACACCTGGGAACTGTCCGGCTCGCAGGATGGCCAACAATGGACCAGCCTCGATCGCCACGACAACGAACCCGCCGTCGCCCAACGCCGCGAGGCCCGCACCTACACATTTAAAAACCAAACCGCCTACCGCTACTACCGCGTCACCTTCCTGACGACCCTAGGTTCCTCAAAGCTGCAGCTCGCCGAAATCGCCCTGCAACGCCCCAACGCCACCCGCCAAGCCGCCACAAACTACCGCCGCGAGCTCGACCTCAGCACCGCCACCGCCACCACACGCTTCACCCGCGACGGCGTCCCTTTCGTCCGCGAGGTTTTCGCCAGTCACCCCGACGACGTGATCGTCGTCCGCTGGTCTTCGCCAAAAGCCGGTGCTGTTAGCGGCACCATCGACCTCAAAGATTCCCACGGCCAGGCGAACACCGCCAGCGGCGACACCCTCGCAATCGCCGGTGCCCTCGGCAACGGCCTGCGCTACGCCACCACCGCCCGGGTCATCGCCCGCGGCGGCCGCCTCACCGCCCTCGACCACGCCATCCGCGTCATCGGTGCCGACGAAATCGTTGTGCTCCTTTCCGCTGGCACCGACCACGTCTTCGATTTCTCCAAGAACAACAAAAGCGGTCTCGATCCCGCCCCACGCGTGCTCGCTGCCGTCAACGCCGCCTCCCGCAAATCCCCCGCCGAACTCCAAGCCGCCCACCGCGCCGACCACCAGTCGCTCTACAACCGCGTCAGCGCCAACCTCGGCATTTCCTCCCCCGCCCAACGTGCCCTACCCACCGACTTGCGCAAGGTCGAGGCAGCCACCACCGCCGACCCCGAGCTCGAGGCGCTTCTCTTCCAATACGGCCGCTACCTGCTCATTGGTTGCTCCCGCCCCGGCAGCATGCCCGCCAACCTCCAGGGTCTCTGGAACGACAGCAACACTCCCGCTTGGAACTGCGACTACCACGCCAACATCAATTTCCAGATGAACTATTGGGGAGCTGAAACCGCGAACCTCTCCGAGTGCCATCTCCCCATGTTCGACTTTATCACCAACCTGCTCGAACCCTGGCGCACTAACACCCGAGCCGACAAGGAGTTCGCCCTTCCCGGCAAAGCCCCCCTACGCGGCTGGGCCATTCGCACCGGCGTCAACCCCTGGGGTGCCGGCACCTTCGTCTGGGACAAAACCGCCAACGCCTGGCTCTGCCAGCACTTTTGGGAACATTATGCCTTCACCGGTGATACCGCTTTCCTCCGCAAGACCGGCTACCCCGTCATCAAGGAAACCGTCGAATTCTGGGAAGATTACCTCAAGGCGCTCCCCGACGGTCGACTCGTCGTCCCCAACGGGTGGTCCCCCGAACACGGCCCACACGAAGACGGTGTCAGCTACAACCAGCAGATCGTCTGGGACCTCTTCAACAACTACGTCCAGGCCGCAGACGTCCTCCGCCTCGACCGGCCCTACCGCGACAAGATCGCCACCATGCGCGACCAACTCGTCGGCCCGAAAATCGGCAAATGGGGCCAGCTTCAGGAATGGATGGAGGACAAGGACGATCTCAACGACCACCACCGCCACACTTCTAACCTCTTCGCCGTTTACCCCGGCCGCCAGGTCAGTGTGAGCAAAACTCCCGACTTCGCCGCCGCCGCCAAAAAATCACTCGACGCCCGCGGCCCCACCGGCGACGTCCGCGAATGGTCCTTCGCCTGGCGCACCTCCTTGTATGCGCGCCTCCACGATGCCGAGTCCGCCCACGACATGCTGCAAAACCTCTTTTCTAACCGGAACACCTGCCTCAACCTTTTCGGCCTCCACCCGCCCATGCAGATGGACGGCAACTTCGGAATCACCGCCGGCATCGCCGAGATGCTCGTGCAAAGCCATGAGGACGAAATCAATCTCCTGCCCGCTCTTCCCAAAGCCTGGCCCGAAGGCCGCGTCACCGGCCTGCGCGCCCGCGGAGGATTTGAAGTCTCCATCACGTGGAAAAACGGACGCCTCACTGCCTTCAATCTCCGCAGCCTCAACGACGCTCCCGCCAAAGTCCGCTACGGCAACCAGACCGCCGCCCTCAACCTCAAGTCCGGTGAGTCGGTCACTCTCGACGCCAACCTCAAACGCCTGCCATGAAATCCCTCCCGCTGCTCGCCTGCCTCGCACTCATCGCCCCCGTCCGCGCGGCCGAACTCATGCCCGCCTTCAAGGCTGGCGATGTCGTCGTCTTTCAGGGCGACTCCATCACCGACGGCGGACGCGCCCGATCCGGCAACGACTATAACCACACGATGGGGCAGGACTACGTTTACATCATCTCCGCCCGCCTCAGCGCCCTGCTCCCCGAACGCCACCTTACCTTCCTCAATCGCGGCATCGGCGGCAACAAGCTGAGCGACCTCGCCGGCCGTTGGAAACAGGATACACTGGATCTCAAGCCCGACATCCTCAGCATTCTTGTCGGCATCAACGACAACGGCGCACACGTGCCCATGGCCGCCTTTGAGCAAACCTACGACAAGGTCCTCGCCGAAACCGTCGCAGCCCTCCCCAAGGTCCGCCTCATTCTCTGCACGCCGTTCACCCTCTCCGTCGGCAAATACAAGGACAACTTCGCCCCCTGGGACGCCGAAGTGAAAGAACGCGCCAAGATCGTCGAAAAACTCGCTGCCAAATACCACGCCGCCGTCGTCCGCCTCCAACCCCTGCTCGACGAAGCCTGCAAAAAGACCCCCGCCGATTACTGGCTCTGGGACGGCATTCATCCTAACTACGCCGGCCATGCGCTCCTTTCCGAAGAATGGATCCGCGTTGTCAACGCCGCCTACGGAAAATAACTCCCAGCTTTCAATTTCACCCCTCCATGAAAACTCCTTCGTTCGTCGCCCTGCTCGCCCTTGCCATGCTCGGCCTTGCACCCGTTTCCGAAGCCCAGATCCAGATCATGCCGTTAGGCGACTCGATCACCAAGGGGGCCGTCGATCCCGCGCCGAGTCAGAGTGGCTACCGTGCCCGCCTTTTCGACCTGCTCAACGAGGCGCACGTCAACTACCTCTTCGTCGGCTGCACCGATGCGAACAGCAATATCGCCATGAAAACCGCCGGCCAGCAATTCCACAACGGCTACGGGAGTTGGCGGATCGATAGCCTCCGCGCCAACCTTGACGGCGTCTCCCAGCCTGGAGGTGACCCTAACGTGGGTGGCTTATTCATGGTAGGTGGCACAGGAGCCCTTCGCCAACCGGCTTTTCCTAACATCGTGCTGCTCCTCGCCGGCACCAACGATCTCGGCTCTGGTGCCCAACAACCCATCGTGGAACAACGCATGACCGACCTGCTCGTTTGGTTCCAAAAAAATCGACCGAAATCCCGCATCTTTGTTGGCACTGTGCCTCCGCGAGGTCCCTCCAAACCTGACTTCGCCGCCTATAACGAGCGCGTCGCTGTCTTTAACAAATGGCTCGTCCAAAAGATCCCGACCCTGGGTAACCAATTCCAACTGGTGGACATTTGCAGTCTCTTCACCGACGCAGCAGGCCAAGTCAAAGATGATAAGTCCCTCGACGGCATTTTCCTCAAAGACGGCATCCACCCTTCCCACGAAGGCTATGTCGCGATGGGCGACGCTTGGTTTAAAGCCATCAAACCCCTCCTAACTCTGGCAAAATGAAACCTAACATTGTTTTTCTTTCCCCCTTCTTCATCGCCTTCTTCATCGCCTGCGGCATCGTGCCCGCCGGTGCCGAAATCGTCCGCGACGCTCCGCCGCTGCCTGTCCTAAAAACGGGCGCCTGGGACTCGCTGAAACTCAAGTGGGACAAACCCGAACAAGAGAACAACGAATCAGGCACTCCCATCGGCAATGGTTACTTCGGTGCCAAGTTCAAAGGCGGCGTCGCCCGCGAGTTCGCCTTCCTCAACGACCTCACCTTCTGGTCAAAGGGTCCGGCCAACAACCCCGATGATCCGAAACGTCGCGAGGCCATGTTAGAAGCCCGCAAGTTTCTCGCCATCGGAGACCTCAAGGGTGCCGACGCTCCTGCGAAAAAAATGTGGTCCAAGGAGGGGATCGCTAACTACACTCCAATCGGCAGTTTGATTCTTTCCTTCGATCACGGAGACAAGGCCACCGGCTACCGCCGTGAACTCGACCTCGACCGCGCGGTCGCCACCGTTAGCTACACCATCGACGGCGTGACTTACACACGGGAAACCTTCGGCAGTTTTCCTGATCGCATCATCGCCATGCGCCTCACCGCCAGCCAGCCTGGCAAGCTCGGCTTCACTACCAGCTTGGAATATCCCAAGCCGATGGAAGGCCATGGTGCCTCCGTCGCCAGCGAGGGTAACAACGTTCTTGTGATGAACTGCAAGGCCCCCGCCGAAAAGGGCTGGGACCCCGTGAAAGGAATGACCGCTCAAGTTAGAATTGGCATCACCACCGAAGGCGGCAAGGTCTCCGCTGTTGATAGATCCCTCCGCGTTGAGGGAGCGACCAGTGCCACGCTTTATTATGCGGACGCCACCAGTTTTAACGGCTTCGACAAAGACCCCGGGACTCAAGGTGTGGATCCCGCACCTATCACTAAAAAGCTTGTCTCCGCCGCCGGCACCAAGGGCTACGACCTTCTCATCGCCGATCACATCAAAGACTATCAATCCATTTCCCGCCGCCTCTGGACCGAGATCAACGGCGAAGCGCCTAACAAATATGCACTCGGCCTCATGTATTCCCGCTACGACATGATCGCCGCCTCCCGCACCGGCCAGGCTCCGCACAATCTGCAAGGCCTCTGGAACCGCGGCTGGAACCCAACCAATCAGGGAGCCTACTTTTTCAACGAAAACGTCGAGAAATACTATTCTCTCATCGAACCCGCCAACCTCGCCGACACCAGCGTTCCACTCTGGAACTTCCTCGAAAACATGGCGGTGCGCGGTGCCAAAACCGCGAAAACTGACTGGGGCTTTAACGGCTGGGTCATGACCCACTACAGCGATATCTGGTGCGACGCCAGCGTCAAGGGCGGCGGAAACTGGTGGTCTATCTGGCCGATGGGCGGAGCTTGGGTCTGTCAAAACCTTTGGGAACACTATGCCTTTAGTCTCGACCCCAATTTCCTCAAACGCGCTTACCCCACGCTTAAGGGCCAGGCCGAGTTTATCCTCGATCTCTTGGTAGCTGACGCAAAAGGCCGCCTCGCGCCCTCCCCGTCCAGTTCACCCGAAAACATGTTTCGCCTGCCTGGCGACGACACCATGTTAGGCGTCACGGTCGGTAGCGCATGCGATTTGGAAATCACCCGTCAGCTTTTCGAGAACGTCGTCAATGCCTCCCGTATTTTAAAAGTAGATGCAGACTTCAGCGCAAAACTTCAGAAGGCCCTCGATCAACTCGCACCCGTCCAGATCTCCGCGAACGGCAGTATCAGCGAGTGGTCCCGCAAAGACACCATCGAGGTCGAGCCACACCATCGCCACGTCTCGCCGCTGGTCGGCGTCTGGCCCCTGGACACCCTAACAGCACACGGCACGCCCGAGCTTTTCGCTGCCGCTAAGATCACCCTCGCCAATCGGGGCACAGGCGGCTTCCACCCTGACAAAGCCGCCATGTGGGCCCGCCTCGGCGATGGTGACCGTGCCCTCAAAGCCGACGACGACTTCTATACCGGCAACGCCCTCGTCGGCAGATGGACCCCCAAATACGCCGCCTATTGCGAGATGCTCGTGCAAAGCCACACGGGCGAGATCGCCCTCCTCCCGGCTCTACCGAGCACTTGGAAATCCGGCCGCATCGATGGCATCCGCGCCCGCGGCGGCTACCAACTCAGCCTCGAGTGGAAAGACGGAAAACTCGTAAAGTGCCGCATCGACTCCCCCTTCGGCACCACCCCAGTGGTCCGCTATGAAGATCAACTCCTCAATCTAACGACCGACTCGCGCGTCAGTCTCAACCTGCTCACCGCATCGTGACGTGAAGTCCATTTTCCCTCATCGCCTACTCCACCACTAACCTCTATCTACCACTAAATCCCATCAACGACTAAACTCCATTCTAACTCCCTATGAAAACCATACCCATCATCACTCTCATTGCGACCTTTGCCGGGCTTTCGCTGACGTCCACCGCTCAGAGTCAGGAAACCACCAAAACCTTCATCGATTATTTCAAGCCAACTCCAATTGTTGGGACTCTATCGAAAGACATCTGGGGCGCGCCGGAAGTCGGCCCCCGCGATCCGAAGAACGGTCTCGAGGATGTCACCCGAAAGACTTGGGATTACTGGGATGGTCAGATCATTCAAGGCAAGGATGGTAAATTTCACTTATTTGCCTCTCGCTGGGACCAGTCGAAAGGCCACAACGGCTGGCGCGACTCCAAAGCGGTTAGTGCTGTTAGCAGCAATCCTTTCGGACCCTACATCGACCAGGGCCCCTGCTGGCCCGATGACGAAGGCGGCAAGGGCCATAACGTCACCGCGCTGACACTGCATGACGGCCGTTACGCCGTGGTGATTAGCGAAACACGGCCCGGCCAGGTCTTTGTTTCCAACTCCTTGGACGGCCCATGGAAAAATCTTGGACGTCTTCAAGTCGCTAACAACGAATTCAGCAAACTGGGTCGCACCTCGAATGTGAGCATCATGGCACGTCCCAATGGCGGTTACCAGATCGTCGCCCGCTCGGGTGCCATCTGGATCAGCGAGAAGGACATTCTCGGCCCATACACCGTGCAAGGTCCGAGCGTTTACGAAAATCTAGCGGGGCTACCTCAACAAGATCTGCGCAATTTTGAAGACCCAGTCATTTGGTGCAGCGGCGGACTCTATCACATCGTGGTCAACAACTGGAGCCAGAAAAAAGCCTATCATCTCACCTCTGTGGACGGCATCAACGACTGGAAATTCCGCGGCCTTGCCTACGATCCGACCAAGGATTTCGTCCGCTACACCGATGGCACCGTGAACCATTGGAATAAGTTGGAGCGTCCCAGTGTCATACTCAAGGACGGCCACGTCGTCGCGATGACCCTCGCAGTGTTAGATGTCCGCAAGGAAGATGAAAAGGGAAACGACAACCACGGCAATAAAGTTATTGTGATTCCCTTCGATGGTGCCGCGCTGGACGCCGATCTGAAGGGGGCGGATGGGCGATGATTAAATTTCAAGCCATCGGAGGGTGGTTTAAAAAACTCTGATCTACCCAAATAGCCATGATTCTCTTTACTCTCTATGAAATGGTTTCTGTGCCTGTTATCCTTCGTCGCTCTCATTTGGCACCCGAAAATCGCGACTGCCACCACGCAGGGTGTTATGGACACGATCTACTTCTGCGACGAGGCTTCCGGGCACGCCCATGCTTTCTCAGAGGCACGTAATGTAGTCCCATTTTAAGGCGCGATTTTCCCCAAGAATCCATATGGCCCCACAACTCTCATCCACGGAAAATTGCCACCACTATCTGCCGGTTACCGATGAAATACTGCAAAGCGTGGCGTATGTGACCAGTGCTGGCCGTGGGCGAATTGCACCCGGCACCCCTTATCCTCCGCAGCAGCACCCCGCCCTCTATCATTTCAACTGGGCAGAAGGCCGCACGCTCCCGGAGTTTGGCTTCATCCTGATCACCGAGGGTCGGGGCATTTTCGAATCCCTGCCGACGGGCAAAGTAGCCATCACCGCCGGCCAAGCCTTTCTGCTGTTTCCAGACGTATGGCATCGCTACAATCCCGCCCCCGAAACTGGTTGGACCGAAAAATGGGTCCAATTCAACGGTAGTTACATCCACAGTCTGATGGATCACAAGCTCATCACAGCGGAGCATGCGGTCCTTCAACTGGCCGACCCTGCTCCAGTTTCCCGCAATCTGGACCTGCTGATTGACTCAGTGCACGGCAATCCTACCGTGAATTCGAGCCATCTTTCTCTGCTGACTCTCGGTGTCCTCGCCACCGCTTTAAATCAGCTAACCGGACTTTCACCTGACACACCCGGCAACGATCCACTGGTTGAGGCTGCCCTCGACTACATCTGGACCCGCAGTCGCAACGCGCTCTGCGCTACCGAGATTGCCAGCGAGATAGGAGTAACCCGGCGAACGTTGGAGCGTCGCATGGCAGCGAGCGGACACAGCATTCACGATGAAATCATCCAATGCCGCTTTTCCCGTGCCGAACGTTTGATCCGCGAAACTGATCTACCTCTCAAAACCATCGTCGATCTTTCCGGTTTTGGTAGCCATGAAAATCTCCGCCACACCTTCATAACCCGCACGAACCTTTCGCCCCTAGCCTATCGCCAGCACCACCACTCCGCTCAGAGAGATAATCCGCCGGTGTCGCAATCTGTGGGGCCAAACTCATAGCTAATTACTGTCCAAGCCTTTTTAATTTTAACTTCCTCCATGATCTTACAACCTCTCGCCGCCCTAGGCCTCCCCGTCGTCTTAAACTACCTCGGCTCGGCACAACCCGCCCGTTGATCTTATGAAAAACGTCCGTATCGGTCTCTTCGGCATCGGCCTCGATGCCTACTGGCTCCAGTTCTCAGGTCTCAAATCCCGCCTTGACGGCTATCTCGGCGAAGTCAGCCAAAAGCTTTCACGCCCTGGCGTCGAAATCGTCAACCTCGGCCTCATTGACTCCGCTCCAAAGGCTTTCGAGGCCGGCCACGAATTCCGTCGGCAAGACGTGGATATCATCTTCCTCCACGTCACCACTTACGCCCTGTCTTCGACCGTCCTGCCCGTCGTGCAGCGCGCCAAGGTTCCCGTCGTCATCCTCAACCTCTCGCCCGAGTCCGCCATCGACTACGCCTCCTTCAACCGCATGGGCGACCGCACCGCCATGACAGGCGAATGGCTCACCCACTGCGGTGCCTGCCCCGTCCCCGAAATCGCCAACGTCTTTAACCGCGCCCGCATCCCCTTCGAACAAATCACCGGACGCCTCCGCGACGACCCCGAGGCCTGGAACGAGATCGACGCCTGGATTGACGCTGCCCGCGTCGCCCACGTCATGGCCCACAACCGACTCGGCCTTATGGGGCACTACTACAATGGCATGCTCGACATCGCCTCCGATACCACCCTCCAGTGCTCCACGTTCGGCGGACACATCGAGATCGTCGAGGTGGACGAACTCGCCGCCTTGCGCAAGGAAGTTTCTGATTTGGAGATCGCCGCCCGCGTCGCCCACTTCCGCGAAACCTTCGCAGTGCAGGCCGACTGCTCCCAAGCCGAACTCGAACGCGCCGCCCGCACCTCCGTTGCCCTCGACCGCCTCGTCGCCGAACACGACCTCGGCTCCCTCGCCTACTACTACATGGGCACCGGCAACGCCGACAACGAAGACGCCATCAGCTCCATCATCCTCGGCAACTCGCTCCTCACCGCGCGTGGCATCCCCGTCGCCGGCGAATACGAAGTGAAAAACGCCCAGGCCATGAAGATCATGGACACCTTTGGCGTCGGCGGCTCCTTCACCGAATGCTACGCGCTCGACTGGAACGACGACGTCGTGCTTATGGGCCACGACGGCCCCGGCCACCTCGCCATCGCCCAAGGCAAGACAAAGGTCCGCCCGCTCGACGTTTTCCACGGCAAGGTCGGCCGCGGCCTCTCCGTCGAGATGTCCGTGAAACACGGTCCCGTCACCCTGCTCTCCGTCGTCGAAACCGCCGATGGCAAACTCAAACTGCTCGTTGCCGAGGGCGAATCCGTCCCCGGCCCAATCTTGGAAATCGGCAACACCAACAGCCGTTACCGTTTCCCCTGCGGCGTGCGTCGCTTCGTGAACGACTGGAACGCCCACGGCCCCGCCCACCACTGCGCCGTCGGCGTCGGCCGCATCGCCGGGAAAATTGAAAAACTCGGACGCCTGCTCGGCGTCGAAACCGCCCGAGTCTGCTAACCACTCCAAATTCTTCACGAAAACGAAACCCACTATCATGTCACATCTCCCTTCACTCCGTCAGATCCTCACCCTCCTCTTGTGGATGATCGCGCCCTCGGCAGTCTTCGCCCAAACCAAAAACTCCACCGTCGCGCCCATCGAACTGCGCTGCGAATCCCGCACCAACCCCATCGGCGTGGATTCCTCTAACCCACGCCTTGGCTGGATTCTCAAGTCCACGGCTCGCGGAGCATCCCAGACCGCCTATCAAATCCTGGCCGCTTCTTCATTGCAGCTTCTCGCGAAAAATCGAGGTGACCTCTGGGATTCCGGCAAAGTCAATTCCGAAGCCTTCAACGAAATCGCCTACGCTGGCAAACCCCTCACTTCCTCCCAAGGCGTCTTTTGGAAGGTCCGCGTTCACGACACCGCGGGCACCCCGTCCGATTGGAGCGCGCCCGCCGGTTGGGTCATGGGCGCTCTCACGCCCGCCGACTGGAAAGACGCCAAATGGATCGGCGCCCCCTCGAACAGCCAGCCTTTCGACCCCAAGGAAGCCATCAAAGGCCCCAAGGAAAAATACGAAAGCGTCCTCCTCCGTCGCAACCTCACCATCAAGCCCAGCCTCACCCGCGCCGTCCTTCACGTCACCGGCCTCGCCCAATATGAACTTTCCCTCAACGGAGGCAAAGTCGGCGACGCCCTCCTCACCCCAGGCTGGACCGCCTACGACAAAACCGTCCTCTACGACACCTACGACATCACCCGTTCCCTGCGTCCAGGAGCCAACGCGCTCGGCCTGTTCCTCGGCAACGGTTTTTACAACACCCATAACGGCCGCT
>JBDTNJ010000089.1:0-3802 GCA_039933825.1 Luteolibacter sp. | reverse complement strand
GAAAAGGCGAGGTTGCGCGCATCCTTCGCCTGATGCATCGCGTCGGCGTGCTCGGCCGATACCTGCCGGAATTCGGGGCGCTGGATTGCCTCGTGCAGCATGAGTTTTTCCATCGCTACACGGCGGATGAACACACACTCCGTTGTGTCGATCAGCTGGACCAACTCATCATTGAAACCGATCCGCGCCGCGAAATTTACCGTCGCCTGTTCCATGAAATCCAGGATTCCTACGCGCTCTATCTTGCAGTCATCCTGCACGATACCGGACGCGCCGAAAATGTCAGAGAGCACATCGACGGCTCCGCCATGTTCGCATCCCGCCTGTGCAATCGCCTGCAAATCCATGGTGCGCGGCGCACGCTGATCATGTTTCTCGTCGATAACCACCTCACCTTCTGGCGCACCGCCACCAGCCGGAATCTCGATGATCCCGAGGTCATCGGTGAATTCGCCGCGATCGTAAAAAACAAGTCCAACCTCGACGCGCTGTTCCTGTTCACCTTCGCGGATTCTAACGGGACCTCTCCCGAGGGGTGGACCGGATGGAAGGAAAGCCTGATGCTTCAGCTCCACAAGGCCACCCTGCGATTCCTTGAAAGCGGACGGGAGCAATACTCGCTCAAGCTGGATGCAGACCGCATCGCCTTGCGCGATGAAGTCACCGGCATCATGCGTGAGGACTACCACCCGGATGTAAAACACCATTTCGAACGCATGCCCGCCGCCGCCTTCCACTTCCGCCAGGCGGCGCACATTGTCACCCAAGTCCGCACCGTGAGGCATTTCCTCCAGCGTGAGGCCGCCACTTCCGACCCATTCGCCTCCTGCATCAAATGGATCGACCACACCGACCAAGGCTACACCGAGCTCGTTCTAGCGACCCGCGACAAGCCGCTGCTACTGGAAAAAATCTGCTGCGCCCTCGCCTCCGAGCAAATCAACATTCTCTCCGCCGATCTATTCACCCGGACAGATGGCATCGTCGTGAACATCTTGCGCGTCTGCACCACAAACTTCGAGCCTGTTTCGACCCCCTCCAATCGCAAGCGCTTTTTGGAAACCTTCGAAGCCATCCTCATTGCCGAAAGCTACGACCCCGAAAAATTTCTCCGCCGCAAGGTCAATTTCCTCAAACCCCGCTCGGACAGCGGGATCACCGTGCCCATCCGGGCCTTTGTCAGCAATGACCTGCACCCCACCTGCACCGGCGTTGAGATCCAGGGGCTCGACCGAATCGGCCTCCTTCACGATCTCTTCAGCGCCATCAACCAGCATGGCCTCAACACCGCCCACGCCCGGATCTGCACCGAAAAAGGAGTGGCCATGGACACCCTCTACATTACGACCGCGGAAGGCAAAAAAATCGAAGATCAGGCGCTGCTCAACACACTCACCGAGCAATTCACCACGTTGATCTCACGTCCGGAGACTTCGGATTGAGCTCATTTCAGCCGCAAAACCGGATGAATCGGAAATTGATCAAGATTCTGCTTGGCATTTCCGGGTGAATCTTGCAATTTCCGCGCCCGCCCGGTTCCGGGCATTGCACAAAAGCTTCTATCATGTCCGTATCCATCCGACTCAACCGCAAGGGCACCAAAGACCGCCCTTACTATAAAATCGTTGCCGTTGACAGCCGCAAGCGCCGCGACGGACGTTATATCGAGCAGCTCGGCACCTATGACCCCAAGATCGAAGGCGTCAACTACGTCATCGACCTCGCGATCGCCGATAAATGGCTCGCTGTCGGTGCAAAGCCTTCTGAAACCGTCAACAGCATCATCCGCAAGGCCCGCACGACGGCGAAAGCAGCTGAGGCAGCCACGGCTTGATCGACTTCGGGCTTCCGAAAAATTTTCAAACAACCGCGTTCCGCAAGGAATCGCGGTTGTTTTGTATGGAGCGTGAATCATGACCTTTAAATCCCCGGTTCCTTTCGAGCGCTTCATGGCGTGGGCCCTCCACGATCCGGAACTCGGCTATTATTCCCGGCGGATTTCCGGGGTTGGCCCACGCGGGGATTTCACGACCGCTCCGATGCTCTCAGACGCACCTGCACAAGCAATTGCCGCGTGGGCTGCAAATGCGCTGAAGGAGACCGGCTGCCGGAACTTGATCGAAATCGGGCCGGGTGAAGGCACGCTGGCCGCTGCGGTGCGCGGGTTCCTGCCGTGGCAGGTCCGCTGGAAAACACGACTGCATCTGGTGGAAACTTCCGCGCCATTGATCGAACGTCAGAAATCATTGTTAGGCAGGCGCGCCATATGGCACCGGCATGTTTCGGAAGCGCTAGATGCCTGTGACGGGCGGGCGGTGATTTTTTCCAATGAACTTGTCGATGCATTCCCGGTGAGAAGGTTTCAAAAATCCACTGCAGGCTGGCAGGAGCTCGCGGTGCGCTACGATGAATCCCGCAACGCTCACGAATCCCTGCTGGCCCCTGCCCCGCTGCCGGATTCGTCCGGATTTCTGGAAACCCACGCGATTGGGCAACTCATCGAAGTTCACGAATCCTATCAGCGATATCTGGCCGATTGGCTGCCGCGATGGAAATCAGGGCGGATGCTCACCATCGACTACGGCGCGGAAGCGGATAGAATCTATCATCGCCGCCCGCGCGGCACACTGCGGGGCTATCTCTTGCAGCAACGGCTCGAGGGACCGGCGGTCTATGAGAACCCCGGCCGCCAGGATTTAACTGCAGATGTGAATTTCACGGATCTCCAAAACTGGAGCAAGCCTTGGGTAAGCGAACAAACTCTTCAGACATTCCGTAAGTTTCTTGAAGGTCCGGTACGGCATCCCTTCCGCGAGAGCGACGGGGCTGGCGAAGCGTTTCTTGTGCTGGAGCAGAAACGATGATCAGCGGCCGCGACCACCGCCCGGCCCGCCGCCGCCCCACATGCCACGACCTTCGATAATCCGCTGTTTGGCATCGTCCGGGATGCTGGTGGACGCATTCACGTAGGCTTTTGCCGCTTCTGGATCCTCACGCATCCAGCGCATTGCCGCAATGCCGACCGTTCGATTGCGGTCGCCTTCATCGGTGATGGTTTCAGCCACTTTGATCAAATCAGCCGGCGCACTGGTGTTATTACTCCAAACGTAGGCCTGTGCCGCACTATCATGGACTGGACCAGCGGGATAGGAACTGACAAAAGCGAGAGCCGCCGCTGGGTTTTGCGAAGTCCATGAGGGCATGAATTCGCGCATCGAATCGCGCTGCGCCTGCTCACTGTTCTGTCCCTTCACAAAATCCGCAGCGGCTTGCGGGTCTTTCCGTCCGAGATTTTTGGCGATATCTGCAATGGCCCGATCCTTGGAATCACCCGCCTCCATGCTCTTGACTTGCTGGGCGGCCAGCGCCGGGTCCGTGTTCGACAAACCACTGAGAGCGGAACCCATGGCTGCCGCCTGCTCGTCTGCGGGAAGTGTGCGGATCCATGTTTGGGCGGCGGAAAAATCGAGCGCGCCATACTGTGCGGCCACTGCTTTGTAAGCACCTGCCCGGTCAGCGGCATCCATCGACCCGAGCATTTCAGCGGCTTTGCGCGGATCGGTTTTTGCCACCTCACTCACCACAGCGGTCAACGCCTGGCCTTTGCCTTTTTCCAACGAATTGGCCCAAGCCATCGCCGCAGCTGGATCCTGACGTGCCCATTCGCTGGCGATGATGGATGACGCGCCCTGTCCCCCCATCGGTCCACGACCGCCGCCCATCATGTCCATCATGGCGAACTCGCGAGGGTTTTGAGTGTAGTATTTCGCAGCATTCGCTGGATCCACACTGGCCCAGCTTT
>JBDTNJ010000088.1:0-13370 GCA_039933825.1 Luteolibacter sp. | reverse complement strand
TAGTCGTTGTTATTCTAATCATTCTTCTCCTGCTGGGAAGAATCTGAGGAAAATGATGCCTGTTCGAACGCTGGCGGGTTCATTCAGGTGAAACCGGACTCGTCGCCAACCTGAAAACCCACTTATGCAAATTCCCCAATCAGAACCCGCCTGTTGTGTGGTTGCCATGGCGGCGTCGGTGGGTGGATTAAACGCTCTTTCGGTGATTCTTGGAGCTCTGCCCGCAGGGTTTCCGGCGGCGATTGCCATTGTGATGCATGTCTCTCCCGATCATAAAAGTTTGTTAGTCGAGATCCTGAAATGCCGCACGCGGTTGGATGTGAAGCAGGCGCATAGCGGCGACGTCTTGCGCCATTCGTTGGTTTTTGTGGCACCGCCGAACCACCACTTGTCCGTTGGAGGAAATGGCGTTCTCGAGCTTTCGTCCTCCCAGGCGGAAAAGATCCATTATGCCCGCCCTTCGGCCGAGCCGCTGTTCGCTTCGGTGGCAAGTTTTTATGGGAAACATGCAATCGCCGTCGTACTCACGGGCGGGGACGGTGATGGTTCGATGGGCGTGCGCATTATCAAGGATCATGGCGGCCAAGTCATCGCTCAGGATCGGCCCACGTCGCAGGACTTCAGCATGCCGCAAAGCGCGATCGAGACTGGAGATGTGGACTTTATCCTGCCCTTGGACGGGATCGCACCCAAGTTGATCGAGTTGGTGCGCGGGTGTGTTTGAGTTTTGGCAACCCGATCTCGCCTAAACCGGGTCTGCGTGGAGGCCGGGGTGCGGAAAATAGGAGTTGCCAGTAGTGCTCCGGTCGAACATCTTGCAGCTAGTGGTATTGGACGTTTCGATTCCCGTTGGACCAGCCAAGCTGGACGTCGAGTTATCACGTCACCGCTCGGCAGGGTTTCGCCACTGATTCCTCCAAAGTTATCATGGCAAAACCATCGCCAACGGCCCGCCCTCGCAGGAAATCCGCTTCACCCGCGCTGGATGAAGCTTCCCTTCCGCAGGCCGCGACGCCTGATCTATCGGAAATTACTGTCCGCCGTCTGGTCCACGAGCTGGAGGTTCACCAGATCGAGCTGGAAATGCAGAACTCGGAACTGCGCGCGGCGAGGGACGAAGCGGAATCCATACTGGAAAAATACACCGATCTCTATGACTTCGCGCCCGTGGGATATTTCACGCTTTCCCCGGATGGCACCATCCTGCTTTCCAATCTGACAGGTTCACTGCAGGTCGGAATCGAACGGTCTCGGCTTGTGGGGAAATCCTTCAACCTGCTCGTCACACGGGAGCAGCGCCCTTCGTTCCAATCCTTCCTGCGGCAGGTCTTCGAGGAACACGTCAAACAATCCATCGACTCCGAATTGTTGAGCCGGGACTCGTTTCCAAAAGCGGTGAACATCGAAGCCCATCGCTCACCCAACGGCCGGGAATGCCGGGTCGCCGTCATTGACATCGCCCAGCGCAAACGGACGGAGGAGATCGTCCGCGTCTCGGAGACCCGCTACCGCCGTCTTTTCGAGGCGGCGCACGACGGAGTGCTTCTGTTGGATCCTACCACTTGCAAGATCACTGATGCCAATCCGTTCATGACCCGGCTGCTCGGCTATCCTCATGATCAGTTGGTCGGCAAGGAGTTGTTCGAGATCGGGCTGCTCAAGGACGAGGCGGCGAGCCGCGAGATGTTCCAGAAACTGAAAACGAGCCACGAGGTCCGCTATGAGGATCTGCCACTCGAAAGCCAGGGCGGCAAGCATCAGGAAGTGGAAGTGGTGGCCAATCTCTATCTGGAGGACGGCCACACCGTTATCCAGTGCAACATCCGGGACATCACCGCCCGCAAACGGGCCGAGGACATCATTCACCGGAACGAGGTGTTATTCGCGGCGCTCGTCGCGCAGGCACCCGTCGGTGTGTATGTGGTGGATTCCGGATTCCGCATGCAACAGGTCAACCCCACCGCGATGGCTGTGTTTCAAAACGTCCAACCGCTCATCGGCCGCGAATTTTCCGAAGTCATGAGGACTATCTGGCCCCGACGAGTCGCTGAAGAAATCGTCGTTCACTTCCGGCACACACTGCAAACGGGAGAGCCCTATCAGTCACCGGTATTCGCCCAGCGGCGCCGGGATCTCGGTGTGAAGGAGGTTTACGAATGGCAGATCCAGCGCGTCACCCTGCCGGTCGGCGAGTATGGAGTGGTATGTTTTTTCAACAACATCACCGAGCGCACGAAGACCGAGGCCGCACAACGGCGGCTGGATGTTCTAACTGCCTCCAACCTGAAGCTGAGGGAGGAGATTGTCAGGCGCCAAGCGGTGGAGGAATCACTCCGTGAAACCCGCCTCCAACAAAGCCTACTTCTCAAACAATCGCGAAGGCAGCAGGAGCAGTTGCGGGACCTATCCCATCGGATTCTGCATGCGCAGGAAGAGGAACGGAAGCGTATCAGCCGCGAGTTGCATGATGTCATCGCGCAAACCCTTGTGGGCATTAACGTGCATCTCGCGGCGCTGAGCCAGGGTGCCGTGGCCAACCCCGCGATGCTTCGGCAACAGGTCACGCACACCCACCTGCTGGTGGAAAAAGCGGTGGACATCGTGCATCAGTTCGCCCGTGAACTGCGCCCGGCGATATTGGACGATCTTGGCCTGATTCCCGCACTCAAGACTTTCTTGAAGGAATTCATGGAGGAAACTGGAGTCCGCGTCAGCTTGACGGTATTCGCAGGAATCGAACAAGCACCCGACGCCGTTAAAACGGTTCTTTTCCGAATTTCCCAAGAAGCTCTAACTAATGTCGCCCGCCACGCGAAAGCGAACCATGTGACGGTGAGCATCCAGCTCATCGACAACACCATTCATCTGGAAATCAAAGACAACGGCCAAGGCTTCGAGGTGAACGGAAAGGCAGCAGCACGAAAGAACAACCGGCTCGGACTGCTCGGAATGAGGGAGCGGGTCGAGATGATCGGTGGCGAATTCCGCGTGGAATCCGCACCCGGCGAACCCACGACTGTTCATGTGGAAATTCCTGCGGGGAAAACCGCCCCAAAGAAAAACGGATGAAACCATCCGCTGTCAGACCGGTTGTGCCGCCCCTTCCGGGCCACCGGTGTCTTCAATTTTCCATGAGCCGGAACGGTCGAGGGTGAGAAGGCGGTCGTGGTATTCGATCAGGGTCGTGCGATGACCGACGCTGATGTAACCAATCTCCGATTTCCTGATCATCATATACAAGTCCTTCTGGTTGCTTTCATCGAGCGCACTGGTGGCTTCATCCAGAAATGCGAACTGCGGTTTGCGGAGAAACAGCCGCGCGAATGCGATCCGCTGCTGCTCGCCGAGGGAAAGCACGTTGCTCCAATCAACCACCCGGTCCAAGTCATCATCCACCCGGGCGAGCACATCAGATAGATTCACGTCCGTGACCACCGCGCGGATCTCATCGTCGCTCGCGCCGCGATCCGGATAGGGATATAACAATTGGTTGCGCAGGCTGCCCGTCACCATGTAAGGGCGCTGCGGGAGAAACATCAGATGATCGAACGCCGGGCGTTCCAGCATGCCGCAGGCGCCAGGCCACAGTCCGGCAATGGTCCTGAGAACCGAGCTTTTTCCCGTCCCGCTTGCCCCCATGATGATGAGGCTTTGATTGGCGTGCAATTCAAAGGACAACTCCTCCACCAGCGTTTTCATCTCGCCAGGAGTGCAGATGGTGAGCTTTTCGAGTTTCACGATCCGGCTGTTCTCCTCCGGTGCTTTGGTCGACTCATCGGCGATCCGTGCATCCTCCGCATCATGTTCATCCAATTGATCCCACAGGCTTCCCAGACGCTGGACACCTGCCAGATAGGCGCTAAGTCCGCCGAACTGCGTGATGATCAGCGAAAAGGCCGCCAGCACCGCAGCAAACGCGCCGGCCGCCTGGGTGACGACACCGAACTCCACCTGCCCGCGCATATACAGCGGAGCGACCACCAGCACCGGCAGGACCAACGCGACATAGTTGTAACTATTGGTGAAAAACCCGAGGTTCCGGTTGCAGATGATGATCAGGCGCATGTTTCCCACCGCGGCCGTTAGTCGATTGACGAGATCCAGATGTTCGCGTTTTTCCCCGCGATAGAACGCGATGGATTCCGCGTTGTCCCTCACCCTGACGAGGCTGTAACGGAAATCCGCCTCCTTTTCGTATTGATGATAGTGCAAGCGCACCAGCTTGCGGCCGATCATGATGCTGATGGCGGTTCCTGCGAGAGCATATGCCACCAGAATGACAACAAGCATGCCGGAAACCATCCACAACACGCCGATGAACGCCACCAGCGTCACGAACGAGTTCAAGATGATTAACAGGAACGAAAGCGAACTGATCGTGAAGTTTTTGATATCTTCACTGATCCGCTGGTCCGGGTTGTCCACTGTTTGTGAACCCAGCAAACGGAAGTACGCCCGGTTGTTGAAATAGCGTTTGACCAGGTGCTGCGCCATCCATTCCCGCCACAGCAAGGCCAGCCGTTCTTCGACCCAACGATAGTAAACACCGATGGGAACCGCCAGGGCGAAACTCCCCAGATACCAGCCGAGGGCTTTCCAATAGGCGGCAGGATTTTTACGGGTGATGGCCGTCATGAAGTCACGCCCGGCATAACTCATCAAAACCTGGATTCCACCGACAGCCAGTGCCAGTAGCAGAAGGGCGATGAGAAATCCACGCGCCCTGTGACGCCTTTCCGAGGCGAAAAAGGCCTTTGAAATCAGCCAAAACTGGCGGGCGGTGGTATTTAATGTCTGACGATCCTCGACCGTGGCCTCGGACGTTGGGTGCGTTTGATCAGAAGGTTCCTCCACGGTGTAAATCTATCCTCACTTGGGCTCATAGCGAATTTATTTTTCCTGATTACTCGACTGAATGATTGGGATCAAACGACTGAAGTAGGGTTTCACCCCATGGCTCGGAATCCAATCCATGCCTATCTTCAAGCCTATGGAAAAACTACAAATCAAAGGCGAATGGAACATCATCAAGGGCAACCTCAAACAGAAGTGGGCGAAGCTCACAGACGATGATCTTCAGCTCATCGAGGGCAAGCAGGATGAACTGCTCGGCCGCATTCAGAAGCGCACCGGCGAATCACGCGAAGCCGTGGAATCCGCCATCAAGGAATACCGTGCCGCACTTGCCAGTTCGGCAAACAAGTGAAACCGGGATTCCAGAAATTGAGAGCAAACAGCTAACATAGAAAACAAAATCATGAAAACATCATCACAACGTCTTGCAATCCTCATTCTGGCCGCTGCGCTGACAGCACTTTTCAGCAGCGGTTGCGGAACCGTTCATGGCTTCGGGCGCGACGTCGAGAAGACGGGCGACAAAATCCAACACGCCTCGCGATAATCCGGAGGCCGGACGAAGCGATTCACTTTCAATCAGCAAAATTTTCCAACAGAAAGAAACACTTCCATGTTAATGACCATAGCCATTATCCTTCTCGTCCTTTGGGCGCTGGGGCTTGTCACCAGCACCACGATCGGTGGATTCATCCACGTCCTGCTCGTGATCGCGATCATCGTTCTCTTGATAAGGCTGATCCAGGGACGCCGCGTCTTGTGAGGAAATGATTCGATGATTCCGCTGATTTCATCATCCGGAGTCCATTGAAAACAGACGAGAATCCCGGCGGCCGTTCAGCTGGTCGGCGGGATTCTCCACTTTCTCACCCATCCATGCAGGCCGCCATCAATCAAGCGGCCTTTCGTCCGCCCGGCGGAATGTGCGTGAAGCGCGGCATGAAAAACTGCGGGATCCGCCTCACTGAAACGGAAAATCCCTAACCATGGGTGCTCACTTGCGTAGGGAAAACGCCAGCACCAGCAGCGAGATGGCGATAATCCATGACCCGATGACCCGGATGCCGGTTTTCGCCCACGGCTTCTCTGCACCGTGCGAAGCACAGATGGCGATGTAGGCGGCGGCGATGTTCATGCTGATCCAGGTTCCGGCCAGAGTCTTGCCCACCACGATCGCGGTGCCCGTTTCCAAACCGGAATCCAGCCCGATGCCGACGGCTGCGATGGCGCAGATCACCCGGCAGACCAGCGCCGGAATTTTCATTTCAAGCGCCACGAGAACCGCGATGCCCATGGCGGTGCCGATGAGGATCGGCGGATAGACTCCGGCGATTTTTCCGGTGGTGGTAGCTAGCAGCGCAATGGCGGAAGCAGGTGCCAGAACCTGCAGCGGTGTTTTCAGATCAAGCGGCACCCGCTGCCCGAGCATTAGCCCGAGTCCTAGCAGGATTAGCACGTGCGCCGGAGTCATCAGCGGATGCAGTGCGCCGCTGCCCACTTCTCCCGCGCCCTCCACTGTCAGGTGCGCATGAGCGTTAGATTGGAGGAGAAGTAAGATTAGGAAAACACGGAGCGTCGATATTTTATCGACTGAGTCGAGCCGACATCCTGTCGGACGAAGGGCGGGTTTCGGACGGGATGTCCGCTTCACCCAGTGTTCAGAAGGAACGTGCTGCCTTTCGTGTTTCGCAGCCAGCTTCATAGGAATTTAAACAGGAATGCGAAGCCGATCAGGGAAATCACCACGCCACCCGCCCGCACGGCAACCCGGCCCCATGGCCATTTGACTAACAATCCGAAGGCGATCCCGCTGAGATGCAGCAGCCCGGTGGAGATGACGAACCCGATCGCGAAGGTCATCGCGTTGGCAGCTTCGGGCAGCTCCGTCCCATGGGCATGCCCGTGAAAGATCGCGAAAATTCCTACAATCACCGCTGCCACCCACAGCGGTGGTTTTGCAGCAAGAGCCACCATCGCCCCGAGCACAATGCCTGATAGGGCGATGCCGGTTTCCACGGCAGGCAGCGGCAACCCCAGCACGCCCATTGCGCCGCCGAAGGCCATTACCACGGGGAAAACCACTGGCAAGGTCCACATCGCGCGGCCGCCGAGAAATGCCCCCCAAAGCCCTACCGCCACCATCGCCACAATGTGATCGAGACCCGTTAGCGGGTGTTTGAAGCCGCTGACAAAACCTCCAATGCTGCCCTGCGCGCTGTGGGCGTCCGCCGTGGAAGGGAGGACAAAAAGCAGCAGGATGCAGGGCGTGAGCCATGCGATGCGATTGAGAGGTGTTGTCATCTTTGCGAGAATTCCAAGAGTTGATGAGGTGATGGTAGGGAGCTTGGTTTGAAAGTTCAACTGCCCATCGTGCCACTGTAGCGCTAATCGATGACCGGCGCTGTAGGGCGCGTCACGTGCCCTATTACAAGCCTGATCGGATGAAGGTGGCCGATTCCCTGCCTCAACCCACGCATTCTCCCCGCAATGAGGCAAGGACTGAAGATGCAGAGGCGCGGGAAAAGCTGGATGAAACACTGCGGAACAACGCTGTGGTGAACTTGGGAAAGGTGGAGGATATCGGCAAACAAACTACCACCATGATGACCTTGCAAAGTGAGTTGCGTGGGGAGCGGGCGTCGCGGCACGAGCGTGCCAGATCCAGCTCATGAGCAGGCCGCCGAAAAAGCCCTTGTCCCCATCTACGCTGATTTGCCTTGTTTGTGCCGGAAGCGACGTCTATCTCATTCCCGCCTTGGCGCTTCAAACACGGCTAGACACATCCTGAAGAAGTATTTTCAACTCCTGATCGTATTCCTCGGTTGCCTCCAATTGGTAGGCGGCCCGTATTTCATGATGCAGGTCTATGCATGGGCTGGAATGCTTGTCTGCTACTCGCAGGATGATGGGATTGTCAAAGCTGTTAAGGAGACCTTCAGTGGGGAAAAGCCTTGTGCGCTCTGCTGCAAGATCACCGCAGCCCTTAAGGCGGAGCGCGATGGAAAAGAACCGCTGGTTCCATTTTCCTCCAGTCTCTCCGCCAAGCAGCTTAAAGAAATGATTGCCACCCGTGAGGTCCGATTGGTTTTCCCGCGACCCTGTGCGCTGCCTCCGGCAGAATTCTCCGGAGTCCTCTCTCCCAACGGAATGGCGCCTGCGTCGCCGCCCACGCCGCCGCCGCGAGTGGCAGCCTGATCACGTCACCGGCTTGTTCCGTCTGCTGTTACCCGCGGACATGGAGGATGTTGAACCGCAAGGCGCACGGCTGCGTGTCCGCGCCTGACGCCGGTTTCCGTCCTCCCTCATTCCTTCCGTGCCCTCATGCGGGGGTATGCTTTGAAAGCGCATGCGGCGGGAGCGCTTCCTGCCCGCACCTGTTATATACCATCCTGAAAAATCACATCCATCCCCACCGGGGACTCATACCTGTTACCACTATGAAATTCAATATGATCAAAATCGGTTTCGGCCTGCTGGCCGGAGTTATCACCACGGAATCCATCCACGCCTGTGCCTGCGGTTGCAGTGTTTTCGACGTGGGCACCAGCTCAATGCTGCCGACCGGCAGCGGCATGGTGGCCTATCTGGAATACGACTACCAGAACCAGAATGACAACCGGAGCGGCACATCCTCCGCGCCCTCGTCGGATAACGATGACAAGAAAATTGCAACGCAGTCCTATACTGCCGGCCTGCAGTCGATGTTCAACCGCCGCTGGGGCGCGCAAATCGAAGTCCCCTATCTGTTGCGGACCTTTGATACCGATGAGAACGCCGCTTCGCTCCATTGGTCCGGCCTCGGGGACATCAGGCTCCGCGGGATTTACACCGGTTTCTCTGAGGACATGTCCAGCGGCTTGACCTTCGGCGTCAAGCTGCCCACCGGCGGTTTCAAGCACACGGAATCGTTAGGAGACATCGACAGGGACACGCAGATCGGCTCCGGCAGTATGGATTTGCTGCTAGGTGGATTCATGCGCGGCAGCTTTTCCGCGGAGCCGCGTTGGAAATGGTTTACCCAGGCCCAGGTGGATGCTCCGGTGATTACCCAGGATCACTACCGGCCAGGCCCGGAAGTGGATGCCGCCGCCGGGGTTTATTACGAAGGCCTGTCACTTGGCCCGGCCAGGATCTCGCCGATCCTGCAGGTCATCGGTTCCGTTCGCGGGCGTGATAGCGGGTCGGCATCGAGCCATGAGGACACTGGATATGAGCGAGTGCTGGTTTCGCCGGGGATCGAGGTTCACCTAGCTCCGGTGAAGATCTATCTGGATGCGGAACTGCCGGTTTATGAACATGTGAACGGGAACCAGCTCGTCGCTCCAGTCCTCTGGAAGATGGGCGTCAGTTATATGTTCTGAGTCTTATTGCCTGCGTTTAAAAAAAGAAAAGGGTTTCATGGGGAAGTGGTGTTTTACCCGATGAGAGCGCGAAATCGAAACGCTCCAATTCGCAATAAACCACATTACAAAATGAAAACGAAATCAATCCATCTGGTAACAAGATGGAGTCGAGGCGTTACAACCCGTCATTCCCAACGTAGATTACCCTCATGAACGATTCAGAATTCGATGACCTGCTGAGGATGTCGCGAGACCCGGTTCTCCTGCCACCCTCGTTCCAACAAGGGGTCTGGAGCCGTATCGAAAGCGCGGATCTGGACGACCCGCAGGAAATAGTGAAATTCCAACCGGTGGTGGTCGCCCTGACGCGGCCATGGAGTGCCGTGGCCAGCATCGCGGCAATGGTGACATTAGGGCTCTGGGTGGGTGCGGCGACCGCTCCTGAAGCGAGGGATGCCAAGGTTGCCTACGCGGAATCCATCAGCCCGTTTGCCCAAGAACACTCTAAATGAAAAAGGCCGTAGTCATCCTGATCGCCGCGGTTCTTGCCGGGACGATTGCATTCTGGCTCATGCGGTCCCATCAGATTTCCAAGAACCAGGGAGCGCTGCTCGATTCCATGCCCGAGCTGGCGTGGGTGAGGACGGAATTGAAACTCAGCGACGAAAAATTCGCGGAGGTATCCAAACTGCATTCCGACTATCGGCCGAAGTGCATGGAGATGTGCGGGAAAATCGCCATGGCCCATGAGAAGATGGTGGCGCTGGCGGGCCGGAACCAGGAGATGTCCCACGAGTTGGAAACCGCGATCCGCGAGTATGCCGCGACGCGGGCAGAGTGCCAGCAGGCGATGTTGAATCATATCTATCAAACCGCCGGGGTTCTGGACAAGTATCAGGCAGCACGCTATCTGGAAACGACATTGCCCTATGCCTTGGACACCAGCCCGGGTGATTCGGCTCACGGTCACTCGCATTAGAAGTCGCCGCCCATGGAAACTTCCGATTTCGAACTGATGGCCCGTCTGGCCGACGGCGATGACCTCGCTCTGAATGCCCTGATGGATCGGTGGGGCGGGCGAGTCGCGGCGTTTCTCTACAAGATGACGGGGCAGCATGAAGCCTCCGTGGATCTCGCGCAGGAGACCTTCGTCAAGCTCTACCAAGCCCGCGAGCGCTACCGGGCCAGCGGAAAGTTCAGCACCTATCTGTTTGCCATCGCTACCAACCTAGGGAGAAACCACGCCCGCTGGAAAAGCCGTCACCCGACGGTTTCCATCGACGCCACGTCGGATGATGGCGGGTCTGCCGTGCCGGAACTAACGGACGGACGGCTGCCCCCCGGGGAGGCCGCCCAAGCTGCGGAAAAATTCCGTGCAGTGCATGAAGCTTTCCTGCTGCTGCCTCCGGATTTGCGGGAGGCGATGTCCTTGTTTGTCTATGAAAGGATGGGCTATGCCGAGATCGCGGCCATTTCCGGATGCAGCGTGAAAGCGGTGGAGACGCGCATCTATCGGGCACGACAAATTCTCAAGGAACGGCTGGGGGAATTCTTTTCGTAAGCAATTCGCTACCATCTGTTCCCGTTTTTCAGGCATTACAAAATTCTTTTAAGGGTTTGGGCCGGCAACGGACATTTACCTGCCGAGCGACAAAAAATACGCGTCATCCAAAAAATAACATCCATCATGAAACTCAAAAATACCGTTATCGCCACCTTGGTGACCACATTCGCCACCTTTTCGGTGCCTTCCGCCCGCGCAGAGGAAGCCATGCCTCCGGTCAAGGAAGTGAAGCCCGAGGAGAAAAAGGACGCTGTGAAGCCTTATAACCTCGATACCTGCATCGTTTCTGACGAGAAGCTCGATGAGATGGGAAAGCCTTTCGTTTTCACCCACGAAGGTCAGGAAATCAAATTGTGCTGCAAGAAATGCAAACCGAAATTCGACAAGGATCCGGCTCTGTATCTCAAGAAGCTTGAAGGGAAATAAGCACCGGCGGCTCTCAAAGGACGCTCCGACCGGGCTGGGGCGTTTTTGTTGTAAAAAGATGATTGGAATATCGTGGAACCACACTACTCTAACCTCAGTGATGTTGTTTAAGTCCATCGTTGGCTTGTTTTTGGGACTGGTGATCCAGCTATCCCAAGTCCAGCCGTGCTCGGCTGCAGATTCCGGGCAATCATGCCCATCTGCAGCGTCCCGGGTTCACTCTTGCTGCGAGGGAAAAGCTTCCTGCCCATGTGCCAGTAAAAGCGAGAAAGTTCCTGCACCCGTTCCGATCGCCCCTGCATCAGTGGATCTGAAATTGAGCGCTCCGAAAGCCCGTGAGTTGGATTTTCTCACTCTGTTTTTCCTTACCGATTCCTCCGAAACCGTTCCCTGCATCGCTTCCTTTCCCGAGTCCCATTGCGGATTCTCAGGAGTGCCGCTGTCCGTGGCCTTCTGCACTTTTGTCATCTGAGTCCCCGCCCTGACAGGCGCATTGTGCCCATTTATCCGGGCGCTGGGAAACTCTATCCAGCAACTCAAATGACTTATGAAACTTCAACTACCTATTTTTACCTGGCTAATCGTGGCCGGAAGCCTCCTGCACGCTCAGGACGCTAAAATTCTAAACGAATCTTTCCTCTCCGCCTTGCGGTCTGAGGCTGCGAGCTCTCACCCGGCCGCTGCCGCAGCGAAGCTCCGTGCGAGCGCTGCAGCTCAGGACGTCCGCGCGGTCCGCTTATGGAACGATCCCATGGTCGGACTCTCCTTCATGGCTGCGGATAGAGCGATGCGGGCGGACGAAGGAGACATCGTCGTCGGCTTGGAACAAATCTTGCCTAAGCGCGGCCTCTATGCCGCCAACTGCGAAAAGGCGGAAGCGATGCGCCGGGCTGAAGTCGAGGCGTCACGTTCCTCGTCACTCGAAGTCGGAGCAATGGCCGCCAAAAACGCCATCGAACTCGCGCTAACCGATGAGGCCATCACGCTCCAAGCCTCGCAACTCCAATGGCTCGGCACCATGGCTCAAAACGCCCGGGAGCGCGCTGCGAATCCCGATTCATCCAGCATCGAAGCCCTCCGCCTCGAAAGCGAGTTGGCCCGCGAAACCCAGGTTTTGGAAGCTGCAAAGCGCACTCGCACAAGCATCGCCCAAAAACTCAATCTCAGCCTCGGCCGTCCGTTGGAATCGCCATGGCCCGCCCTGAAATTGCCCGCCTCTCCGCCTCCTGTTCCGGTTGCCGTCTCGGAAATCGCACGCATCCCGAACGCCAATCCCAAAGTCCGTGCGATGAAGGAAACCGCATCCGCCGCAAAGGCGGAAACCCGCATCACTGAACGCGAGCGGCTTCCTGAAATTTCCGTTGGTTTGGATGCTGCCGCATACTCTGGCGGCGACCTCCGAAGCTCCACACTCGGGGTGAAAATGACCCTGCCATGGCTGAATGATTCATCCTACACCGCCCGCACCGATGCCGCCCGCATCCGCGAAAAATCTGCCATTGCGGATATCGAAACCCTGCGTCGTGAGATCGCCGGAAGTGTCCTATCAGCTATTGCGGATGCCGCCAATGCTGCCGCCCAGGCCCATGCCTACTCTGGCGATGTTTACGCCCGCACCCTGCAAGCCACCCAGACTATCGAGGCATCGTGGATCAGTTCGAAATCACCACTGACTGATCTTTTGGAATCCAATAAAATGCTCTTTTCCATCCGCCTTGAACAACGCCGCTTCGTCGCCATGGAGCAGGCCGCGCTCGAAGAACTCAATTTACTAGTCCCTCATACTCACTGATTACCAACCATGAAAACGTTCATCACAATTCTGCTAACTGCTGCGATCGCAGTCACCGGCACGTGGTTCTATAAAAGCCACATGCACATCGATGCTAGCCTGGCCACGATGTCCAAGGAACTCGAGCCGGACCACTATCAGTGTGCCATGCATCCATGGATCAAGAGTGACAAACCCGGCCGCTGCACCATCTGCGGCATGGAGCTCACTCCGATTTTCGCCGGAGAGAAAGGCTTCGATTCCACAGGCGGCGATTCGATTATCCCACTCACGCAGAATCAGATCCAAGTCATGAATGTGCAAACAGTGGCAGCGAAAACTCAGCCTTTCATCAAGACCCTGAAGGTCGCGGGGACGATTGATGATGATCAACACCGGCATCGCATCATCA
>JBDTNJ010000087.1:0-2311 GCA_039933825.1 Luteolibacter sp. | reverse complement strand
TGAATCGTGAGCACCCGGGGGGTGTAATAGAGGAAAGGGCGGGGGGCAAGGATTTCGGCAGGAAGCTGAAACCCTCGTGGAAAGGTGCCAGCTATTGACCTTGACGAGGTAGGGGGTGGGCGGGCTTATTTGCACATCCTAATTACCTGCATGCGATTCCCAACCAACCCCTCCCTTCTCATGCCGCGTGGCGTGGGTCAATTCGCCGCTCTGACATCCCTCGCAGTGATTGCTCTCGCAGGCACATTGCACGCGCAGGATTTCGAAGGTAAAAACATCTCAGAAGTCTCGATTCGCTACAATGGAGCGAAAACCGTGGATGAAGCACGCTTGCGGAACCTGATGGCATCCAAGGCCGGCTCCACCTATCACGCGGAGAGCTTGGACAAGGACATTAAGGCCCTTTACGAATCCGGCCTCGTCGATGACGTGCGTTTTCTCGCAGAGCCGAATGGAGGCAGCGTGAAACTGATTGCTGAAGTAACTACCCGGCCAGGTCTCGGCGGTGTGGGCTTTGTAGGAAACACCGTTTTTACCGATCAGAAGCTGGCCAAGGAATCCAAAATGAAGGCCGGTGGTGCGTTGAGTGATGAGCAAATCCTCGAAGCCCGCCGCAACATCGAGAAATACTATCAGGGTTCCGGGTATCCAGATGTGACCGTCACGCACCGGACACAGGCGACCGGACAGCCAGGATTGTCCGATTTGATTTTCGTAATCGACGAGGGGTCGAAAAACGAAATCCGCCATATCCGTTTCGAGGGAAATAACGCTTTCACCGATCCCGAGCTCCGTAAGGAAATGAAGGTGAAGGAAAAAGGCTGGTTCTCATGGCTCACCAAGTCAGGCCAATTTGAGTCGGGTCAGCTCGACACCGATCTCGATGCCGTTCTCGATTACTACCGCAGCAAGGGCTACCTCCGTGCGAGCAGCCCGGGTATCCGCCGCGAGCCGGTGAAGGACGGTCGCGTGGATTTGATCATCCCGATCGTTGAAGGTGAAAAATACACCGTTGCAGGCGTGGGCTTCGGCACGATGTCCGTATTCAAGCCCGAGGAACTCTATCCGGCACTCACGCTCAATACGAACAACGCATACTCTTCCAAGAAGATGCGTGATGATATCACGATGATTCGCAGTTACTATGGCTCGCGTGGCTATGCCGATGCGCTGGTCACTCCGGACATCCGCGATGCCGGACCTAACCGGGTGAACATCGTTTACCGTATTACCGAAGGCTCGCGCTTTCGCGTGGGTCGCGTGAACATCAGCGGCAACACCAAGACCAAAGACAAAGTCATCCGCCGGGAAATCCCTCTCAAGCCGGGCGATATGTTCAACTCGGTGGAACTAGAAACCACCAAGTCCCGTCTCGAAAATCTCCAATATTTCAGTGAAGTCGAAGCTAACGGCTCCCCAGGTGGTTCCGGCTATCGCGATGTGAATGTGCTGGTGGAAGAAAAGGCTACTGGCTCCGTCGGCGTGGGTGCTGGATTCAGTTCGATCGATAGCATCGTCGGATTTGTGACGTTGGAGCAATCAAACTTCGATTTGTTCAATCCATGGAACTTCACCGGGGGGGGCCAACGCTTCGCGATGAGCCTGCGCGCCGGTTCCCAACGTTCGGAGTTCACCATGTCGCTGACAGAACCATGGTTCATGGATCGGCAACTTTCGCTTACGGGTGAGGTGTTCTACAAGCAGTCCTCTTACTTCAGTGACTTTTACGATCAGACAAATTTCGGTGCCGCCGTTTCCATCAGAAAGCCTCTTGGGGCGAAGGGTTCGATCAAGGCTGAGTATCGTTTGGAAAATGTGAACATCGATTCCACTATCGATAAAAATGACACCTATCCGAATGGAACGGGTGGAGCGGGTAATAATCCTGACCCAACGAACGGAGCCAACTCCTTCCTCTCGCAAGAGAACATCGGTGGTGATTTTGTCCGCAGTGCCGTAAGCACGAACTATGTTTATGACAGCCGTGACAGCGGGATTCAACCCCGTAAGGGCGAAAAAATCGATGTCGGCCTGACACTCGCCGGGCTTGGTGGTGACGTGAATACCATCACGTTTTCCGCCCAAGGTCAGAAATATTGGAACTTGAAGTGGGACTCGATCCTCTCCGTGACCGGAGAACTTGCTTCAGTGGATGGCAGTGGCGATATTCCGGTATTTGAGCGCATGTTCCTTGGTGGTGGCCGCACCCTGCGTGGTTTCAAGTTCCGCGATGTCGGACCCCGTGATGTTAGCTATACCGACGATGTATATGGTGGAAATTCACTCGGGTATGTGTCCTTCGAATACACCG
>JBDTNJ010000086.1:0-2188 GCA_039933825.1 Luteolibacter sp. | reverse complement strand
GCCGTTGGTCGAGACCGATCTGGCGGTGGAACGAATGCATCGCCTGATGTTCCATTTCCCACCCGGAGTCACCGCCCTCGACGATGTAAACCACGCGCGCCGCATCGCCTTGATCCGAGTTGTTATCGACCGAAAACGCGTTGCCCAGCGCGTCGAAGGCGATCTCCTTTGGATTGCGCAGACCGGTGTGATAGAGTTCGAAACCGCTGCCGTCGGGCTCGAAGCGGAACACCGCGCCCTGGTCCGGATAGTCGTATTTCACGCCCTCCTTCGTCACCATGCTCAGTCCGCGATCGCCGACGGTGCCCCAGATCCGTCCGTCCGGTCCGAGCGTGAAGCCGTTCATGTCATGGCCGGAAAGCGATACCCGCACGCCGAAGCCTTCCTCGACCACCTTTCTTTCGTCGGCCACTCCATCGCCATTCGTGTCCCGCAGCATCCAGATTTTCGGAATGCAGGCGAAATAAAGGCTGCCTTCGTAGTAAAAAACCCCGGCTGCCGTGCCATCGAGCGCGTCGTTGAAGCCATCGGCAAAGACCGTGGATTCATCCAATTTCCCGTCACCGTTCGTATCCGCGAGGCGGCGGATGATTTCGGACTTCGTAGTCAGGTATTCAGGGGTGATCTTGGCCTTCCACTTTTCATACATCGCGCTCCGGTCCTTCGTCGTTTTCGAGGCAAGGTCGTCGAGATACCAGAAAAGATTTCCCCGGTCGTCCTCTACACCCGCGCGGAATCGGTGGGTTTCCGCGACATAGACACGGCCCTGATCATCGAAAGTAATTGCAGTGGGCGAGGTGATTTTCTGGTCCTTGTAGGTCGCCTCGATCTTGAGAATACTGCCCTCTGGAATGTTCACGCCGGCCACCACTTTGGTTAGCGCCAGCCCTTGAACCAGCGGCTTGCCCTCGCGGGTGGTCGGTAGAAACTGCTGGTTCGGATGGTCCGTAAAAGTGATCTGGTCCACCGCGATGAAGCCGTATTCGCCGGACTCGTCGTCGAGCAGCCGGATTTGTGCCTTTTTCCCCTTGAACTCGGCTACGGACCAGACCGCAGGGTCGCAACGCAGGCTGCGCTTGCCGGTGGATTCCCTAACCACTTTGTCATCGATCACCAGTTGTGCGGCCGTTTTCCCCGTGTAGTCGCCACCGGCGATGAGGAATGTGATGAAGGGCTCCGCGATCGTGAACTCGGGCGAGGTCAGGCTGCCCTTTGCCGCATCCCCGCCGTGGGTGGAGGCAGCGAGGTAGTCATTTGAATAAGCCGTGAACGACTCCTTCATCTCCTGGGTCCTTTCCGCCACCGGAGCGAGGCCGAATGCCGTTCCCTCGACTTTCCACTCGTCGAATCCATCGCCCTCGAAGGCCTGGAAAATCTGGGTAGCTGCGGGTAGCGTGGCGGTGAGGGCGAGTGAAGCGAGAGTCGTGCGAAGCATCATTTTATTGGGCTAAAAGCGATTGGAATACGGAAATTCCGCCAGAGTATTTCGTCGGATCGGAAAAATGCCAACCGCAAAGCCCATGCTCCGCTCACGAAAAAAGCCCGGAGCAGCGAACTGCCCCGGACTAACACAAACACCCCATCCCTGGGAAATCAGAATTTCCAGACGAGATCGAGCGTGACGCGCTCTTTCATGAGGCTGTCCTCTTCATCTGTAAGGGGAAGCTCATAGGCGACACCCACGTCGACCGACTTGCTGAGACGCGAGCGGAAACCCACGGATGCGGTTACGAAATCGCGATTGTCTGCGGCGTTTTTCGATCCCAGATTGAAGTAGTCACCGCCTTCGAACTTGGCGATTTGTGGGACGACGCCTCCGCCTGTTCCATCACCTGCGGAAAGCACGTGGAACCAATTGATTTCCACCAGCGGAATGAACCATGGGCAGGTCTCATAGCTCACATGGGCGCTCACCCAGCTGCTAGTTGATTGCTCGTTGGAGAATGGCAGGATCACGCCACCGCCGCCTGCAAACTGCCAAGCATCGACCATTTTCAGGCCGGAAACGAGCAGGTTCGCCGCACCGTCGCCCGCGCCTTGGAAGACGTCGTGGTTGCCGGTGGGAAGCTCGACGGTCATCGTGCCGCTCACTGCGGTGCCCGCTGCCGGGTCGTAAATGAAAGCGTATTTGACTCCTGCGGCGATGTTGCCCCAGCCATTTGTGTTAGGGAGTGTGGAATCCGGGTTC
>JBDTNJ010000085.1:0-3345 GCA_039933825.1 Luteolibacter sp. | reverse complement strand
TCGTTGGTCCACGTGGGGCGAGTGTAAATGAAGTTGGCGGTGCCGGATTCGGCGGACATCTTCGGGGTTGTCACGAACGTGCCATACCAGGTGACGTGGAGAGGATTGGCAGCCACCAGCCAGACGTTTCGATAGAGTCCGCCGCTGAAGGTGTGCTCGCCGGCACGGGGAGCGAGTTGCGCATTCCACAAGTTGTTCAGCCGCACGGCGAGCACGTTCCTGCCGGGTTTCGCCTCCTTGGTGATCTCGACTTCAAAGCCCGTGTAGCCGCCATGATGCGCGCCGATTTTTTTGCCATTCAGGAAAATTTCCGCGTCCTGAAACGCGCCCTCGAAGTCAAGGAACAGGCACTTGCCATTCGGTGTATCCAGCAGATCGAAGGTCTTCCGATACCAGCCGTAGCCGACGTAAAACGCGTTGCCCGCCGCGAAATACGGCATGCTGAACGAATGCGGCAGTCCGATGTTTTCCCACTTCGCGTCATCAAACACCGCGCTTTCCGCTTTCGCGGGATCTCCGAGTTGGAATTTCCATTCGCGGTTGAAATTCAGTTTCTCGCGCAAGGGCGCTTCCTGGCCGGGCAGCAGGGGAGCCGACAGGCAGACGGCGATGAGGATGGATGTCAGGTATTGATTCATGAAATTGTGATTGCCTTGTTATGCGGTGATGAGCCCTTCAACAAGGCAGTATCTGAAGGATCGCAGGTGAGGTGTGGGACAAGATGCCGGGGAAACGCACGATGGAAAAGAATTTAGAAAAATCGATGATTCACACGGAGGTTGGTTTCATGGCGGGTGGCCTGATCGCTATGGTTGGGCCGGACAGGCAGGCTCGGGCCATTTACCCATTTGCCGGACAAAAGGGTTCTATGGCGGACTTCCGGAGCACCCGGGACACCATCGAGAAACAGTGAGTATAGCTCCAATACTCCTGCAACTCCGATTTCCTCATAATCGATTGCAATGCCATCTTTCAACGACGATAACCCCGGACCGCCGAACGGGAAGCACGGATCACATTCTCTCCGTCACTATTTCAGGAATCCTCGTGCAAACAGATAGCACCTGCGTGAAATCGTATTGTAACGCCGGGTAGGCAGGTGTAGACGATTTTCAAGTCTTGGGTGCGGACTTGCTGGCGGAGTGGTTTCAAGGAATCGAAGTAGTCTGCGGTATCGTCATCCCACAAAACTGCCAAAGTTTGCCTTGTTAAACTAGTATGTGGTTCAAACATGGTCGATGGTGTGCGCATTAATTCATGGAACCCGATTACACTCCTCGCCGTCGCGTCAGTCTTAGGGATATCGCCCGGGAGGTCGGTGTCAGCCACTGCTCCGTTTCCCTCGCCCTGCGGGACAGCTCGCGGATTTCCAAAATATTGAGGGAGAAAATTCAAAAAGTCGCAAAGGAAATGGGCTACGAGCCGGATCCGATGCTCATGGCCCTGTCCCATTATCGACAGGGCAAGAAAGCGGCTCCGATCAGGGCCGGCCTGGCATGGATCAATGCCTGGCAACCGGCGCGGAAACTCCGGAGTTTCCGGGAATTCGACCTCTACTGGCAAGGGGCCAGTCAGGCGGCGTTGAAATACGGATACCGTCTCGAGGAGTTCTGTCTGGATGCGGAGTGCCGTCCGAAACGGCTCCATCAGATTCTATCCGCGAGAGGCATCAGGGGAATCCTGCTCCCGCCGCAGCATCCGCATCCGGATTGGCAGGACTTTCCATGGGAACATTACTCGGTGGTTCGGTTCGGAAGGTCTCTCAAGGCCCCCGAATGCCATGTGGTCACCGCCGACCAGGCGGTCAACACGATGCTCGCCTTTGAAAAAATCCAGGAACACGGCTACGAACGGATCGGTTTCGTGGACTGCCGCGACACTACGGTGAAGATCGGCCATATGTTCCAAGCTGGATTCCTGCTCTCCCAGATGGATCTCGATGTCTCCAAGCGGGTACCGGTGCTGGACATCAATTCGTTGCCGAACTCCGGACGCTACAAACAGGTGGCGCAGTGGGTGCGCAAACACCAAGTGGATGCGATTCTGACAGGACACGCGGACGTGCCCGGCATCCTGAAGAAAGCCGGGATCCGGGTGCCGGAGGACGTGGGGCTGGTAGGCACGTCCATTCTCGATATCCCCATCGCCGCCGGCATCGATCAACATTCCGAGGAGATTGGCCGCGTCGGCCTGCTAATGCTGAACTCGCTCATCAATGACGGGGCACGTGGCACTCCCCCGATTTTCCGACAGATTCTGGTAGAGGGGAGCTGGGTGGACGGTGACACCCTGCCTGACCGGAGCTTGAGTTAGATCGAAATCATCACAGAAAGTTTCGCCAGTGGGATCAATCTTCGGCGGCCATTCAAACTTCGGGGCAGCCGCTGCCTCTGGCATCTGTTGGGATGGGCGGAGGAGGCATTTCTCAAAAGCCCGCAAAGGGATGGATGCCGGGACGACTTGCCGCCAATGTCCGCACTGCGGAGGTCGAAGGTCTGAAAATCATAAGGCGAAAATTGATCCACTGCTTCAGGCAAGGGCGCATCAAACCTCAGCTGCGTGGAATGGATTTCGCATCAGTCTCCTTCTTTCAGAGTCCAGAGTCTTCCGGGCGGATTCAACGAGCCACTGCCAATCGTTTCATTCGGCATCAATGTCTCCACGTGCCCGTCGACAAAGAGGACGTTGAACTTTCCACCTGGATTGAGGTCCTCATGGGTGTCGGGATGTTTCTTCCACTGGTCGGTGCTCCCGAGATCCGCGCAGGATTTGAACGCCGCCCTGCAGTTGGTCCACGGGCGTTCGGAAATCAGCCCCGTGCGGCTCGGGTCAGTCGCGCTCACGACCGGCAGGCCAGCGGTCCAGCTTGAGAAAATGGCGAATGTGCGCCGCGCATAGGGGAGTTTTCCCTTGTCATTGCCGTGGAAGAAGAGGGTTTCGTGCTCCACCGGGACTGTCGGCGGCGTGGTCTTAACGATCACCCCGGTCAGGCCGAGGTAGTCTTCCAATTCTCCGTCCCACGATAAATCGTCCTTGTAAGTGCTCCCGTCGGGAGCGATTTGACCCGGGTAATGCCCCATCGCGGGAAATCTGGATGAATGGTCGCTGTGCTTGTTTCACTGGTAAATTGCGATCGTTTGGTGGGTGATGCTTTTGACATGACGGGCTCGCCGGTTTGCTCATCTGTTCTGGCGTATTTTGCGGCTTTTGACGGTTTAATTCACTGAAAATCAATTTGTTATTGTTTAGCCTGTGGCGAGTGAGGTCCGTGTCAAAAATTGTCAATTCATAGATTGAAAGATCACGATAGAATCAGGATCGGGTGATGGTCAGCGAGATTGAATC
>JBDTNJ010000084.1:0-6362 GCA_039933825.1 Luteolibacter sp. | reverse complement strand
CGCCGGCGAAGGGACGCTACATCAAGTTGCGGGCCCTGCGAAACACCGACGGCAACAACGACGTAGGCTATGCCGAGGTGGATGTCATCACGAATTGATCAACCGTGCGCGTGATCTGGCGCGAGCGAGCAGGACTTTCTCATCGACTATCGCGAGTACGCCCCGACCACGGCGAACTGGGCGTGGTTGGTGGTGCTGGTTCACCCCGAGGATATTCAGCCGGGCGTGGCCAAGTTTACATTCTTTGGGACCGTGCGGTGAGGAACCTGCCGTGGCGTGCGCTTGGTCGAAGGCAATCCGTTCCCTGCCTCTCCCGCCTTGCCTCCAATCCCATTCCCCTCTAGTTTCACCCCATGACCGCACTCACTCAGCGAATTGTCAGCGAAATCGAAGCTGCGTCGGAACCGGTCCAATCGGAGGTGCTCGACTTTGTTCTATTCGTCAAGGCGCGGGCGGGTGCCACGTTGGAATCCGGTGCTTCTAGCAGAATCCAGCGCACGCCCGGAGTCTGCGGCGGCGAAGCCTGCGTGGGAATGACGCGCGTCGCCGTCTGGATGCTGGAGGAAGCGCGCCAAGTGGGAGTGGGCGATCTTGAACTCCTCAAGGACTATCCCGGACTCAGCGTCTTCGACCTCGAAGCCGCCTGGCAGTATGTGGAAGCCCACAGCGAGGAGATCGCGCAAGCCATCCACCAAATCAAGGGCCACTAGCCGGACTTCTCTGACCTTATCGATTTCCGGCGCGTTTTCTTGGGCGCTATTCATGGATGCCCCAAGGTTGACCGCTTTCGGTTTGGCCTAGGTCCAGTCGTCCCCGAGATCCTCGTCAGCCATTCGCCGGGCCCGTTCGGCGTCAGCCTTTTCGATTTCGATGATTTTCTGGTAAAAGCCAGTGAGGATTGGGTGGCCTTCCGCATGTTTCAGCGCCTCCCCGGCGGCTGGAATGGCGTAGGCGTATTCCGGGTCGAGAGTTCCGTTTGAATATCCTCTGGCTTGAGGAGTGGCGCAGTGGATGAGTTCCCGTTGGGTTTCTTCGAATGCCTGAACGCCAAAACCGCGGGCTTTGGTCAGAATTGCTTCAATGAGCTGCGGATGGCGGTAGGCAATTCGCGAATGCGGGAATCTCATCAGTGAGCAGACGTCCGAAAGATCCTCCAGTGTTTTCACATCTGGCAAGACTTCCAGCAGCAGTGGCTCCATTAGCGGGCTGGTGCGCGACACGGCCATGATGAAAAGTTGCCGCCACGGGTGGCGATTTTCGCTCTGGCGGGACAGGAACTCCGTTAGCAGGGATTTTGCAATGGCTTCGAAATCTTCTTCGTTCTCCAGTCCGTCCAACACTGGAACATCGGAGTATGGCACGCTCGCATATCCGTTCTGCTTGTTTTCTGCCAATGCTTCTTCCCTGGCAATTCGGAGTTTGAAGAACTCCAGCATTTGGCGCGGGTAACCTCTGGCAAACGTTTTGAGAAAACTCCTTCCACCGTGGTCAGTCGGTAACTGGGGCACTGCCTCGAGCTTATCCAGAAGGTCGGCGATGATTTGTGGAGCTGGGTGTGTTTGCGAGAACGAGATGGCATGTGCAATGGCATTTGCGAGTCCGATTGTCAGATCCGGGGAAAGGGGGCGACTCAGGATTGAAAGCGTCAGTTGTTCAGGCCAAGCGCGATCCCGTGGGTATCGGATCATTTCAAAGAGCCTGCGGAGAATCAGAGCGTCTTCGGATTCCGCCACGGCGAGTAGCGCCGCGAGGTTTTCAGGGGTCTGAAGCCAATCGGAATACTCAATCACATTGAGAAAGCTGCGGACAATGTCCGGCGAGGCCGCCACAAGCCCTTGGTGCACCATGTTGGAAACGGTCGATTCGGGTAGACCTCCGTTATGGTGAAGTAAATTGGCGGCGTTTCCTGCCAGTGGAGTTTCCGGTGTTTGAAAAACCAGATCAAGCATACCGAGCGCGAGTTCCTGATTCTGTCTGGCCAGTTCGTGCAGCAATTCGCCGAAGTGTGGCTCCAAGCCGTGTTCGGCGCAGGTCGCATTCCAAGTGATAAGGAAGTCATGCAGATGGGTGGCGCTGCGTTCCCTCTCAATCAGTTCCCACACGGTGGTTTGAAGCAAGCTAAGCCAGTCGAACTTCTGGCGTTCCAGCCAACCGGAATCCTTGTCTGGATCATAGGGGATGAGGGAATCGTCGTGACTCCATGACAGCGTCAGTCTGGCCAGCCGGAACTCCAGCGTGTCTGGCATGGCGTCGATGATCGCGGCGCACGCGGCTCGATAAGGTTTCTCCTTGCCGTAAGCCACATGGCAGTGGAGCTGGCGACGGATGGCATGGTGGATCAAGGGGTGAGGATAGGTTTTTGCGAGATCGGCAATGGCATTGAGGGCTTTCGTCCGCTCGGGACGCCAAGCACGCTCGAAGGCGGGGGGCAGATCTCCGAAAGAGGAGGTTTGGCTGAACGCTTCCGCGAGAACCGGAAGCACGTTCATGGCCGCAACCGTTCCTCTCGGGATGATGGTCTCCGTTACCAGTCGAAATGCGCGATCCCGAAGTGCACGGGTTTTCGATACCGAGACAAGGATTGTTTGCATAACAAACGTGCGGCGGTCGCTCATGTAGTTGCGCTTGATATGCCGCGCGAAGTAAGGACGCAGGACCACGCTTAAGAAACCACAGGGTTTGTTGGTGATGGAATCCGCTTCGCTGCTTGCAAGAAGATGATCCAGCCAATCGAGAACACCGGTGGGAGCGTCGGGAAAGTTGGACGCAAAGTCCGCAATCTCCGCGAAGTCGGCGAACGGCTCTCGATGAGATGGCTCCGCATTCGGTGTGGGGATGTGATGCAGCCGCCACATCAAGGCGAGTGCTTGTTGGCGATGGCGGCTGCTCCAGATGGCGAGGGGCTTCAGAAGTGAGGGAAGCCCGCGCAGAACCTGATCGTGTCGATCAAGGCTTTCATAACCTTCCTTGGCGGGCGCGCTATCCAGGTCGATGGCCCTTCCTGCCAGCGCAAACGTTCGATCGGGCTGATAGATCGCGAACGCTGACCATTTTTCGATCATTTGCGAGCGATCCCAGAACGAGGAATTCTCAAATTCCTCGATGAACCTACGCCATATGCTTCCGAGTATCCCCTCGGCGGTTCCACCGTGTTTTTGGGCTGCCCGCCATTCGGCTTCCGCGAGGTTTTGAATGATGGCGGCGCTTTGGCCTTCGTTGAAATGATTCAGGAACCGGTTTAGGAATTCTGAGGCCCGGCCGTTCTCCTCGTAGCAGGCGGAATACACGAGATGGTCGGAAAACAGATCCGGCGTGATGCGGAGCCCCTTTTGAGTACGCACGAGCAGGCCACCGTGCTGAAGCGAATCGCAGACTGCTTCGATTTCCCCGCGTTGGACGCCGATAAACTCCGCCATTTTCCGCATAAGCTCCGGCTCGTGCGACGGCCATGGGGATAGTAGGGCGATGGAGCGCAGAAGCTTGTCGAGCAGTGGGCCTGCGGTAATGCCACTGATGCGTGCAAGCTCCTGCCCTTCGAAACGGGTGAAAACCTCGGCCGTGAAATGATCGCTGCGGGTGAGATCGAGGTGCTTGATTTCACCGCTGCGGAGCAGTTCAGCGCCCACCAACGCAACGAGGGCACACCCATCCGAAAGGCTGGCGAGAGCCCGGGCCGCTTCTTCGTGTTGCGGGCCGATAATGGAGGTGACCAGAGCGGTCATTTCAACCTTGGAGAGCTTTTTGAGTTCCTTTTGCTCAATGTCCGAAGCGCCAAAGCCTGCATCCATGAGTTGCTGCCGCAAACTGTCCTCCGCGCCTGGGCGAGTGGACAAAATGAGGCGAACCCCCTCGGCTTCTTTTTGGAAAACGGCAGCCAGCACTTTGCGACTGAAATCCATGCGGTGGGCGTCGTCATGGATGATGGTGGTTCGGGCGATGTTCTTGAGGATGGGTAGATCCGCTTCCTGGCCGGCATTGCGATTGATGAAACGAACCGATCGTTTGGGATCGGACGCTTCCGTCTTCCTCGCAACTTCACGAAGCAGGCGGCTTTTACCAATACCTCCCGCAGCGGAAAGGATCAGCACTTTTCTTCCTTCGCCACCTTGGGCGAATTTCACCAGTTTCTGCAGATCCTCGGTTCTCCCGGCCAACGCCGCGTGATGATGGAAGCTCCGATCAGCCATATCCCAAGGGGAGAAAAGCTCTTCCTCGGTGAGTAAAAGATGATCGCCAACCGGGAAAAATGCCTTGCCCCACTCCTGGCCAAAGCAGGCGCGTATCAATTGGCGGCACTGTTCGGGTGGAGTGTGCAAAACTACATCCGTTGTCAGTCTTTCCGCGTTCCACAGGCTCACAGCTTCCGCCTGATGCGCAAGAAGTGTTGCATCTGCGGTCACTTTGCCCGTCGCCCAGATCAAGTAGTGCGCGGGTTGGTAACTCCCAAATTCACGCTTTGCCTTTTCAATGGCCTTCGAGGCGTCTGTCTTGCCGAACTTCGCCATGTGTTTGCACTGCACAACCCAAGTCGCTCCGTTCTCCATGGTGACAAGAATGTCGATTCCATGCTGTTTCTCTCCGGACACCCCGACTCGATGGGCATCCACCACCCTGAGCCGACTCGGTCCTTCGTGGCCATCCAAGGTCAGGTTGGGCAGCGTGGTGCCGGACACCAGCCACCTGGCGCAAAAGCACTCAAAGTCGTCCCAGCGGAATGAATCCGCATGAAACGGAAATTGCCTTGGAATGGAAATTGTGTGGTCAACTGGCATCTTTTGCTTGTAAAATTAGAGTTTGATTCCAAATTTGCAAGCAAATGAATGCATTCTTGCCAAGAGAGCGACTTTTGGAATTGGTGCGGATTTCGCTTGGGTCGTCGCCGGTGACGGCGGTGCTCGGCCCGCGGCAATCGGGCAAGACATGGATCGCCAAGTTCCTGAATGTCCCGGCTGAGAACTACTTTGACCTCGAAGACGACATTTCCCTGCTGCGCTTGGAAGGCGGAGCCCAGTCGGTTTTGGACAGGCTCACCGGACTTGTCGTGATCGACGAAATCCAGCGCCGCCCGCAACTCTTCAGTTCGTTGAGAGTCCTTGCGGATCGGCCGGAGCAAAAAGCGCGGTTCCTGATTCTGGGCAGCGCGTCTCCGCATTTGCTTCGCGGTGCTTCGGAGTCGCTCGCCGGCCGGATTTCATTCATCGACATGGGGGGATTCCATCTGGGCGAACTGCCACAAGACGAAATCCACGACGCTTGGAAGCGGCTTTGGGTCTATGGAGGGTACCCGCGCTCGTTCCTGCAGCCGGATGCAGACCTCTCTTATCGCTGGCGACTGAACTACATTCGGGCTTTGGCGGAACGGGATTTGCGCGAAATTGCCGATACCAAGTTGACCAGCGACCAACTGAGGAGGCTTCTGCTCATGGTTGCGCATCATCACGGTAATGCGTGGAACCACTCGGCCATCGCCACCGCCTTGGGTATCACCAGTAAGACGGTCCAGAGGCATATAGAGATTCTCAAGGCGGCCTTCATCGTAAGGGAAATGGCTCCTTATGCGGCGAATGTTGAAAAACGCCTGCGCAAGGCTCCCCGGTACTACTTCCGCGACAGCGGACTATTGCACGCCCTGCTCGGATTGAAGGGATTTGACGATGTTACCAGCCATCCGGCTTTGGGCGCATCGTGGGAAGGATTTGGTATCGAACAAATCGTCCGTAGTCTCGAAATCGAGGAATCGAGATGTTTCTGCTACTCGGTGCAAAGCGGCACCGAGATGGATCTGGTCATCGAAACTCCCCGGGGGCTTCATGGGATTGAATTTAAGGCTGGCCCCACGCCAAGCCGGACCCGCGCGATGATGGAGTCTTGCCGCGATTTGGGGTTGAGGAAGATCCATGTGATCTACCCGGGAACCCGGCGTTATTCCCTCGATGAAATGATCGAGGTTTTGCCGATCTCCGCCCTTGCTGAGCTTCGGTCGGATCTCAGCGATTAGTTTGGATCGGTTCGATAGGGCCAATCCCGACGACCAAGTGAATGGGTCAGTAGCTCACGGATACACATGCGGGTGACTGTGCATTTGCGGGATGATCGGGGAAGAGGCTGTTTGTCGGTTCAACTTGCGGTCAGCAGCCTGACATCGAGGCCGGCGATCCGACGGAAGTGGGCCTCATCCCGGTGGCCGACCAGGACGCCGCATCCTAGGCAGCGGGCGGTGGCGGCGACGGCGATGTCGTTCTGGGGAATCATCGTTCCGTTTTGCGTCAGTTCCGCGAAAATGTCGGCGTGGTGTTCGGCTGTTTCGGCGGTGAACGGCTCAACTCCCATCACGCGGCGCAGGGCTTCGAGCCATGCCATAC
>JBDTNJ010000083.1:0-12371 GCA_039933825.1 Luteolibacter sp. | reverse complement strand
TCAATTTCTGTCAAGTAGTCCAGATAAAGGTTCATGTTTTTAAATCGATAGATAGGAATTCACGGGGAGATCAAGCGCCGCCGGGGATGAAAGGCGGATGTGGCACATTGGATGGAATGTTCGAGGTGAAATTCTTGTGGCCGGAGGGTTGGTGATCGCAGGGGATTTGTCAAAATCGTTCACTATCAGGGTGAAGTTGATTTCAGAGATTGAGTGGGAATGGGAAGGATGCATAGATTCGTGGCATGCGAATTGAGTTTCCGGGAGTGATATTTGCGGCGTTTTGGATGACATCGTGTGGGGGAATGGGACCGCCTCCGGAATTGGGCAATATGGAAGCAGGGAGCGAGCCAGCGGAGGGAGGAATTAAGGAAGTACCCAACCCCAGCGCAACAATGGCGAAAAAAAGCGGGAAAACTCTGAGCCAAATCCAACGCGGTCACGAAGTTTACATGCTGCATTGCGGTGAATGTCACCGTTACAAGCTGCCACAGGACCTGGACATCGATGAGTGGCAGACGGCAGTACCGAAAATGATCGGTCACGCAGGCTTGGAAAAAGCGGATGAAAAAGCCGTACTCGACTATGTCGTAGCAGTGAAAATGGAGCGTGGCGACCGATGACGGCAGGCGGTGAATTGCTCGCGTTCGCTGGAGTGATTGCGCTGGGGCAATTCAGCCCGGGGCCGGACATGCTTCTACTCACTCGCACGGCGCTGAAAAACGGTGCGCGGGCCGGAGTGGAAATGGCCTTTGGCATCGCGTCCGGGTTGATCGTTCACTCGACGATAGCAGTGGCTGGATTGGCGCTGGCGTTTGATCGGCTGCCGGTATTTCGGAAAATGATGAGCTGGGCGGCGGCGGGCTATCTGCTGTGGTTGGCTTATCGAATCCTGAATGAGGTTTTTGTGATCTGGTATTCCAGCGGAAAAGTCGAGGTCTCCGAGCCCGACGTCGCCCGCCGGCCGTTTATTCGCGGACTGTTGTGCAATCTGCTGAATCCCAAAGCTGCGATCTTTCTGGCGGCGGTGAGCGCACCATTTTTGCGTGGGGTGCGGCCGGATTGGTGGCCGTTTGCGATCGCTGGAATTGTCGTCGTGCAGGGTGCTTTGCTGTGGGCCCTCTGGGCTTTGCTCCTTCAATGGGGGCCTCTCCGATTCCGCTACAATCGGGCGGCGAGATGGATCGACCTGGCATTCGGCATCGCCCTGCTAGCACTGGCGGCAAGGCTGCTGATAGGCTGAAATAAAAAGGCCCCGCTGGGTTGCGGGGCCTTTCCGTTGAAAACAATTGTCAGATCAAATTACTGATAGCTAGGTGTCTTGTGTTGGCTGAAGTAGCCGTCTCCGACATACATCGATCCTGCGTAATCCGGCAGCGGGCCGGCATCCGGAGGGAGGGGGATATTACCATACGTGGCATCTTCAGGCTGCGAGTAGGCGATGTTCACAGGCGTGCCGATTTTAACGAGTTTGAAAAACTTGGGAGCAAGATTCTCGTGCATGCGGATGCAGCCGTGGGAGGCGGGCGAGTGCTTGACCCAGCCGGTGTGGAACCCGTAGTTTGCCTTGAATTCACACCAGTATGGCATCGGTGTGCCCTTGAATGACCAGCCAGCCGGGCGGCTGCTCAGCATGGTCTTCTGGACTTGGTTGCCATTATAAGCGTAGCCGTGGGTATTTGCGCGGTATTTGGGATCCTTGCTGATAATCGAGAAGCTGCCGGAAGGCGTGGTGGAGCCGGGTGCTCCCACACAAACAGGCATGGCCAGAAGAATTTCCGAACCTTCCATGACGTAGGTGCGTTGCTTGCTGAGTGAGACCTTTACCCGCACATTGTTAGGGTTTGACGGTAGTTTCGTAGGGCGATCATAGGCATGGTATGCTGCCAGCCCGGAACCACCGGAAGACATCGTAGAACAGGAGGACATGAGGGCTGCGATGGAGACCATGGCGGCGAGAACGAGCGTGGACTTGAAATTCATAGTGATGTGAAATGCCGTGAGAATTGCGATTTGAGTTAAGAATGCAAGAATGGTGTGCGGTGAATTTTTACTACTGGTTGCGCTCCCACGAATCAACGCGATTATCGACGAACCAGACTGATGCCAAGCGGTAGGGGATGTAGGCGATCTCTGGGCCGCCGGCGTAGCCAAGCGGCGAGTAGCGTCCATACGGCCCGTACCCCCCGTAGCCATAGCTGCCGTAAAAACCCGTGGAGTAAACCGGCCGCGATCCCGCATAGTCCCAGCGCTCGGTGCTTTGTTGCTCTTTAAATCCTTGGAAGCGTTGGCTCGGTGGGCCCCATGCCAGTGCGACGGCGTCCAGGGACATGCCGTGGGCGATCTGGCCCTGCTGGATGAGACTTTGATCGCGCCTGCTCAGGGAGGCGAATTTCTGAGGATTCCTTTCAATCCGAGCTTGCGGTGTGCTCGGCGCACACGCGCCGAGAACCAATGCCGCAGCAGTGGCGATGAAAATTGTTTTCATGCGGGGAAACTACCAGAAAACGCCACGGGATGCAATCTCACACGGAGGTGATTTCAAAGAACCGGAGAAACGGGCTTGCCAACCGTGAATCGCGCGCCGCAATCTTTCGCCGAACCTTTCCCTTTACCAAACATGTCCGAACTTCTCGAAGATGATGATCTCACTACCGCATTGAAAAAATGCCCAGAGTGGGAGTATGAAAAAAAATCGATTACCCGAACTGTTGAGTTCGAGGAATTCATGGATGCGATAGATTTCGTCAACGATCTCGCCGAGATCGCGGAAGAAGCGCAGCACCATCCCGATATCACGATCAAGCACACCAAAATCACACTCAAGCTCACCACCCATGATGCCGGTGGCGTGACGGAACTCGATATCGAACTCGCCCAACGCGTGGATAATCTCGTGGACTGACCGCCGGCGATTAGCAACCCTTTCAATGCGGCGTCACTCGATACGGGTGACGCCGTTTCTCATTCAACGGGGAAGCATCAGCTCTTCATCCGTCATTCCAGTTAGGTCGTTCAGTCCTTTGAGCAGGTGGCGGAGGATGAGGAACAGGAACCCGATAATCGGCACGCCGATCACGAGGAAGCCGTAGAATGTCAGGCTCCCTACGATCCCGTTGTAGGTTTCCAGCGCATCGATCGCGTGATGGTCGAAAGCCCGGAAAAACCATAGTGCGAGACCAAGGTTCATCGTCGAACTGAGGAAGAATGATCCTGAGAACCAGCGGGTGCATTGAATTAGAAGATTCTGATATTCCTCGTTTTTCCCGAGCCCTGAGATCTTTTGTTCGATTTTCGGGATGTCGAAAATATTGTCGTTGTAGAGAAAAACATTGAGCAGGGGCGCCTTGGAACGCGCCGAAGTTAGAATAGCGATGCCAAGAACCAGCGGGATGGAGGCCTCCTTGATCCCGAAGAGCAGTCCTGCGTTTTCCTTCACACTTCCGTTCGTGTTCCAGAGGTAGAGGGTGAGTCCGCCAGTTAGCAGGATGGAAACAAGACCGAGGCCTGAAAAGAAGTTGGGCTTGCGGGTCTGGATGAAGTGGCGGATACCGTAGCCTAGCGGCAGGACCAATGCGACGATCATCGCATAGAGCGGTCCAATGTGCCAAAAATGAACCGGCTTGTGAAGTCTCTCCTGAATCGCGGGATCCTTGCTCAGGAAACTCAGAACCAGAACCGGAATGAGCACGTTGATCAGGATGTTCGCAAGCGGGTGTTCCGGGGCGGTTTTTTTATCGGACATGATGGATGAGTTAGAGTCGCCGCACGGGCAAAAAAAGAGCGGCCTTGGAGGGATTTCCAAGGCCGCTTGTTCCAAAAATCAGACTTTCCCAAAGATCGTCTGGCCGGTGGACTTGAGGTCGTTGCAGGCTTCCTTCATCCGCTCGCAGAGGCTGAGTTCGCCCTTCTTCAGATAGGAGCGCGGGTCGTAGTGTTTCTTGTCGCCGACTTCGCCGTCGATTTTGAGAACCCCTTCGATGTTCTGGCACATGTGGCTGGCGATCGGGCGGGTGAACGCGTATTGTGTGTCCGTGTCGATGTTCATTTTCACCACGCCGTAGTCGAGCGTCTCGCGGAGGTCGCTCTCGGAAGTGCCCGAGCCACCGTGGACGACGAGGTCCATTTCGGCCGCAGCTCCGTGTTTATCCGTAACGGCTTTTTGGCCATCGCGGAGGATGGATGGTTTGAGCTTCACTGCGCCTGGCTTGTAGGAACCGTGGACGTTGCCGAAAGTGGCGGCGAAAAGGAAGCGTCCGAGCGGCTGAAGTGCTTCGTAAACCTCCACCATGTCTTCAGGAGTGGTGTAAAGTTTTTCGATCGGAAGGCCTGAAGTGTCGTGGCCATCTTCTTCGCCACCGACGCAGCCCGCTTCGACTTCGAGAATGATGCCGAGCTCGGCGCATTCCTTGAGAAGAGCTTTGGAGATTTCGAGGTTTTCCTTCAGTTCGACGACTGAGCCATCAAACATGTGGGATTGGAAAAGCGGTCCCTTGCCTTCAGCGATGCGCTTGCGTGAAGCTTCGAGCAGCGGCTTGAGGAAACCATCAACCTTGCTCGGATGGCAATGATCGGTGTGAAGCGCGATGAGGACATTGTGTTTTTCCGCGAGCAGGTGGCAGGCTTCGGCGAGCACGATGGCTCCGAATGCGGCATCCTTGACCGAGGTGCCGGATGCGAACTCGCCGCCGCCGGTGGATACCTGGATGATTCCGTCTGATTTTGCTTCGGAAAAAGCACGCAGCGCACCATTGATGGTAGGCAGCGAAGTGACGTTGATGGCGGGGTAGGCATAGCCACCTTTTTGGGCGGCGTCCAACATGGCGCGATATTGCGCGGGAGTTGCGATTGGCATGACGGGGGTTTCCGTAACCAGTCTGCGGACTATCGACAAGCCAGAATGCAGCGAATTTCCGCATTCATGTCCGGCTTGTGGCTTGCCAATCGTGTTTGATCCCTGTTGTTTTCTCCGCATACCGATGACTTCACCTGAAACAATTGTTTGCAAACCAACGCCTTGGTTTCTACTTCGCGCCCTGGTGATGTTCCTGATGTTCGGGGTTTTCTCGGTTCTATTTTTTATCGACGGCTCGACCGGCTACCGGAAAAAAAACGAGAGTTTCTATCTGCATAAAGCCTTCCAGCAGGCGAATACGGATTTTGCCCGAATGAATTCCAGCGGCTCATCCGCGTCCGAAAGCACGCTGACGCCTGAAGTCTGGAAAAGTTTCGCGGCGCAACAATCGGTGACATTTCCCCCCGATCATTCGATTTTGCCTAGCAACCTGAAACTGCCAATGCCGTGGCCGGAAATCCTTCAGGACTACGAAAAAATGAAGCCGCTCCAATGGAACATCCTCTGGCGCGAATACACCAAGGAGCGGGGACTGAACGAATCGCCGCCAGAAGAACCTTACGAAGCACAGAAAATCCACGAGCAATGGATCGTTTTCGGGATTTGCCTGATTTTGTCATTGATTGCCGCGTTTTTTCTCTTCCGCACCCTGGGCCGGAAAATCTCGGTCGATGGTGAGTCCATCACTACCCAACAAGGACGCCGTGTTTCCCTAACTGATCTCAAAACCCTCGATCTCCGCAAATGGGAGACCAAGGGGCTTGCTTTCATCGACTTCGATGGTCCATCCGGCAAGGGCCGCATCCGCATCGACGGCCTGACCTACGGCGGATTTAAAAAAGAAGATGACGAACCTGCCGAGCGCCTCATGCGTCAGATTCGCTCACGTTTTTCTGGCGAAATTATCGAATACACCGCGGATTCCGGCACGGCATCCACCGATGATCCGGCTCCGTCGGAGTGATTGATTTTATCCAAGTCCGAGCTTTTCCCACTTTCCATCATTTTCGATGTTGCCAAGTCGGGTCAGCAAACGATAACCACCTTCAGCACCAACTCTCACCAACAACTACTCATGTCAGATAAAAGTATCGAAGCCCGCGTAAAGGACATCATCGTTGACCAACTTGGCGTCAACGCAGATCAAGTCACCATTGAAGCAAAATTCGTCGAAGATCTCGGTGCCGACTCGCTCGACACCGTGGAGCTCGTGATGGCTTTCGAAGAAGAGTTCGACATCGAGGTGCCGGATGAGGAAGCTGAGAAGCTTCAAGCTGTCGGCGACGTAATCACTTACATCACCAGCCAACAAGCCTGATTCCGCTAGGAAATGCTTTGCAAAAGGGCGGGCTCCTCAAGGGTGTCCGCCCTTTTCTTTGCATTCCGCTGGATCCGGTAGAAACTCCCCATCATGCACTCATCGGACGATATTCACTACGCACTGGAAACGACCAAGGTCCTTCGTGAACCGGACCGCCGGATCGATACATTCGGCGAAACGCGTTTTGAATTCCAGCTCATCAGCGAGCTGATGGACCGCACGGGTGAAGTGAGAATTCGCACCGGTTCTGTCGAGGCCATGCGCCCGCGCATCCTGCGGCCATCCGCCTACAATGAGGTCGAACTGGAAGGCTTCGATGTATCCGCCCGCGCCCGTTTCGATAAACTCGTCGAGCGACTCCGCTCGGAAGGTAAGGACCTGGCCTTTCTTCAATACGGTTTCCAGTTCCGCCGGGGTAACGTCCACGAGGAAATCATCCACGACTCAATGGATGCCGTCCGCGAACGTGCCCTTGAAAGCATCCGCAAATCCGGTAATCCTTCGCTCGCGATCATCGAAGGCGTTGACGACGCGTGGGAAATCTCTATCCTCAAGTTCTCCTTTGAAATGATCCTCCGCTCCCATGAGATCAACGCATTCGATTTCAAACGCCGCGGTCTTATTTAAAGATCTTCCGCACTTGCACATGAGTTTTTGGACGCTCCTTAAAATTCTCGCGGCCCTCTGTGTGTTTGCCGTCATGGCCTTCACCGGCTTGCTCGCCTATCACGTCGCTGTCAAACCCCTCGGAGGAATATTCGCGAAAATCATTCCGAACCCCTCCGAGGTCGTCGGTAAGAAGAACGATAGCGACTTCGCGAAAATGCTCGATTCCGCCGATCTCCCGGACATTGATCCCGGTGAAAAGGCCTTTCAAAAGGCCCACGAACTGCTCGCACTCGGCAAGCTCGACGAAGCCCGCGAAAAGCTCGTTTCCATTGTCACGGTTTACCCGACATCCCCCTCCGCGCCGGTCGCACGCCGGATCGTCGGCGAGATGAACCTCGACGAGATTCTATCAACTTCCCACATGGACGGGAAACAAACCCACATTGTCAAAAAAGGGAATTCCTTCTTCAGCATCGCGGCGGAACACAAGACAACCATCGACTGCATCATGCATCTCAATGGAATGTTGGAGCTCAAAGGCATCCAGCCAGGGGAGGAACTCATCGTCATGCCGCTCGATTTCAAGATCCTTATTGAGCCACACCGCAAAGTCCTTTCCCTCTGGGAGGGCACCCGCTTTATTCGCGAATATGACATCGTCCACATCGGACTCCCCGGTGCGGTCGCCGCCCAACATACCACGATCAATTCCAAAGCCGCCGAAGCCGGTGGCAAGCGTGTCCAGCTCCCTTCCAAAGACTACCGCGCCGCAGGTAAGATCATCCAGTTCGGCAAACCACCTGTCGTCATCCGTGGTTACAGCGGTCCCGCTGAGGAGGCTCCCTCCGGCATCGTCCTCAAAGCCGAAGACATGGAGGAGCTCAACCTCCTCACCCGCATTGGCAACGAAGTCGAAATCCGCAATCAGCCCAAGTGAGCTTCCACACAAACGGAGCGAGGAACCCCATCCCGCCTGTGAAGCGAAGTGCCCGGGAATGAGTCGTGATTTGCGGCTGCCAGCATCGCGTCTGAGCAGGTGTGCCACCCATCTCTAGCCTTGCATCTTTCGCTCTGAATCCCGATTCTTCCGTCCTTCACATGCAGCTCCTCGAATTTGAAAAACCCGCCGCTGAACTGGAACGCGAGATTGAAAAACTCCGCACCAAGTCCACTTCGCAGAATATCGACATGTCCGCCGAGATCTCCACCATGGAGGCGAAGCTTGCCGAAACCCGGGCCCGGATTTACAAAAACCTAACACCCTGGCAGCGGGTTCAAATCGCACGCCATACGAACCGCCCGTTCATGCTCGATTACGTCTCGCTTGCTTTCACGGATTTTGAGGAACTTCACGGGGATCGTCACATCGGCGATGATGCCTCCATGCCCGGCGGATTCGCCCGCATCGGCGGCCGTCGCGTGGTGGTCATCGGTCATCAAAAAGGTCGTGACACCAAGGAAAACCTCAAGCGCAACTTCGGCAGCGCCCACCCGGAAGGCTACCGCAAGGCCATGCGCCTGATGAAGATCGCAGAGAAATTTGGGCTGCCCGTTATCACTATGATCGACACGCCCGGTGCTTTTCCCGGTATCGGTGCCGAGGAGCGGAACATCGCCGAGGCCATCGCTTTCAATCTACGGGAAATGATGCTGCTGAAAACTCCCATCATTGCCATCGTGCTCGGCGAGGGCGGCTCCGGCGGCGCGCTCGGCATCGGCGTGGCGGATCGCGTGATCATGATGGAAAACGCCTACTATTCTGTCATCAGCCCTGAAGGATGCGCCGCCATTCTCTGGAAACACCGCAAGCACGCGCCCGAAGCCGCTGAGGCGATGAAACTCGTGGCCCCGGACCTCATGCGACTCGGGCTCATCGACGATGTGATCGACGAACCCACCGGCGGCGCCCATCACAACCACCATGCCACAGCCGCAGCCTTTCGCGACAAGATCATTGCCCATATCGATGAACTCGCATCACTTCCCACCAAAAAGCTGTTGGACGAGCGTTACGCGAAGTTCCGCAACTTTGGCGAGTGGCAGGGGAAAGAATAGCGGAGGCAGGCGAGTATCCCTTGATTCACCCACTGATGACCGCTAGACGGAATCACGGGCAAAACCAAAATATCAGAAACATGGCTACAAAAGTTGGAGTGATAGGAGCGGGCGGAATGTTGCAATACCATGCAGCTGGGTTCCGCCAGGCTGGTGCGGAAATCGTTGCGGTGGCGGATCCGGCACCTGGTGCCGCCGCTAAGGCCGGCGAAAAATGGGGGAACGCCCAGGCCTTCGACTCCGTCGATGCCATGCTCGCGGAATGCGAGGAACTCGATGCCGTTAGTATCATTGTTCCTAACAAATTTCACGCGCCACTCGCTCTTCAGTGTCTCAAGGCAGGCAAACACGTTTTTTGTGAGAAACCACCCGCGCTCAAGGCCTCCGAGGTCGAGGAAATGATCGCCGCAGCCGATGCTGCTGGCAAAAGACTGATGTTCAATTTCAACAACCGCGCGCGGCCCGAGTCGCAGGCGATGAAATCCTACATCGATTCCGGAGTTGTCGGCACGATCAATTCCGCCCAGGCGAAATGGATCCGCCGCACCGGTATTCCCGGCTTCGGCGGCTGGTTCACCACCAAGGAGCTTTCTGGCGGTGGCCCGGTCATCGACCTGCTGCACATGATCGATCTCGCGCTCTATTTCATGGGTTACCCCGAGCCTTCTCACGTTCTTGCGAACACGTTTGATACTTTCATCACCGACAAGGGCTTCAAAGGCCCGTGGGGAATTCCCGATCGCGTGGATGGAACCAATAACGTCGAGGCCGCCGCTCATGGATTCGTCACTTTCAAAACCGGCCAGGTCCTGACACTCCAGGTTTCCTGGGCGGAAATGGTCAAGCGTGAGGAAGTCTCGGTCGTCTTCCAAGGCACTAGCGCCGGCGGCAAGGTCGAGCGTTTGTTCGGCCGTGATGGGCTGGATGAAACCGCCATCGATACCTGCGAGCTCTACGTCCAGGAAAACGGGAACAGTGTGAACCGCAGCATCGTTACTCCCGCATGCGAGGACATGGGACGTAGCAACTCCGCCCGCAATTTCATTGAAGCCATCGAAGGAAAGGCCCAGGCGCTCAACACTCCCGACCAAGCGCTCAACCTCATGAAGATCATCGACGCCCTCTATCAATCCGCCGAGTCTGGCAAGCCAGTCTCGATCTGAGAATCTCAAATCTCAAATCTCAAATTTCAGATCAACATGAACCGCAAACTCCGCATGGGCATGGTGGGTGGTGGACGTGGCGCTTTCATCGGCGCAGTCCATCGCATGGCTGCCAATCTCGATGGTAAAATCGAACTGGTCGCCGGTTGTTTTTCCTCAAATCCCGAGAAGTCGAAACTCTCAGGCGAGGACTTCTTCCTCGATCCATCACGCGTCTATTCCTCCTACGAGGAAATGGCGAAGGCCGAGGCCGCGCTACCGCTTGGCGAGAGGATCGACTTCGTGACCATCGTGGCCCGCAACGACCTGCACTACCCCGTGGCCAAGGTTTTCCTCGAAGCCGGCATCCACATCATCTGTGAAAAGCCGCTGGCATTTTCTTTGGCAGAGGCGAAGGAGTTACAGAACCTCGTCGAAAAATCGGGCTTGGTTTTCGCTCTCACGCACAACTACACGGGCTATCCGATGGTGAAGGAAGCCCGCGCCATGGTGAAAGCCGGCAAGCTCGGACGCATTCTCAAAATTGTCGCCGAATACCCGCAAGGCTACGCAATCAGCGCGCTCAAGGAACAGACGGGTGGCGCGATTTCCAACTGGCGCATGGACCCGTCCGTGGCCGGTGTTTCCAACTGTATCGGTGACATCGGCTCCCATGCGGAAAACTTGGCCCGCTACATCACGGGCTTGGAGTTGGAGGAAATCGCTGCGGACTTGAACACGTTCATTCCCGGTCGCCAGCTCGACGATGATGGCAGCATGCTGGTCCGCTATGAAGGCGGCGCACGCGGGGTGCTCTTCGCCTCACAGATTTCCACCGGCGATGAAAATAATCTCAATATCCGGGTTTACGGAACCGAGGCTTCGCTGGAATGGCATCAGGAACATCCAAACGAGCTGATCGTGAAATTTGCGGAAAAGCCACGCGAGATCTGGCGTCGTGGTAACAGCTACAACGGACCTGAGGCCGCAAAAAATACGCGTATTCCATTCGGCCATCCGGAGGCTTTTATCGAGGCCTTTGCGAATGTCTATCTTGCGGCGGCCGAGGCGATAGCAGATTCGATCAATGGCTGCTATCCCCGTCCCGAGGGCTACGATTTCCCTAACGTAAATGACGGAGTGGAAGGCATGGCCTTCATCGAAGCAGCCGTGAAATCCTCCCAGACCAATGCCGCGTGGACGCCGGTCCACTGCACGGCAGTTTAGGCCGCTTATGGGACGGGCGGAAGGTTGGCTGAGATATTGTAAATCAGATCTTTCGTGGCATTTGACGGATTACGGACTTCCAAATAGACCATGTCTTCGTCCGAGTAGGGGGCAGGTGACTTGGGCAGAGTTGTTGGGATGTTTCGTTCCCAGCGAATTTGTAGTGGATAGATTCCCGGGACTCCTTCTTTGGGCGTGCCGGCGGGGCCCCAGGTGATCTTCCCGAGTTCAATCGGAGAATCCGAGTTCGCTTCTTCTTCGTTATTAGGATACGAATAACGCGGGGCGGCGAAGTCATAGTTGCCGGATTTGCGGATTTCTAATACCGCATCGGCGATCATGGCTCCATTGCTGATCGCCCTTTTCGTCACGACCAACCCGAAGGCATTGCGGTAGATGAAGCTGTTGCTGCTGAAGACGGGCACTGCGACAAGCCCGAGGATGATGGCACCACCAACTATCGCCGGGAGCACCGATCGCAAAAATGCCGTGTTTGCGGTGCCGCTTTTGGCAAATGTCATCCACAGGAATCCAAGGATGTGAAAGATCAATACCAGTGGCAGGAAGCCGAATAAATCGCTGCGAAATCCCGGGTCAGGATAGATCGCTAGGCAAATTCCCACGATGGCCATGAGTGCGGCGGCAGGCAACAAATAGGCCGCCAATGCGGTGCTGATGGACAATCGGGATAGCAGTCCGCGCAAAACCAGCAGGACCGCGCCGAACGCAAATGCCATCCACCAATAGGAAATAGCCCACATCATGGCGGGTGCCACACTTTCGGCATGCCCTAGCGGCCACGCCGCCACGAAAAGCGCTAAAGACCCGATCACACATCCGAGCAGGCCGGTGGCGAAAAGTTTGGCAAAAGCAGTCTTGGACGCATCAATTTCATAGGGTTCTGAATTCATAACCCTTCTTGAATAACCGAAATTTGCAGCCATGTCGTCATTTAAATTGAGTTTCCGCAGTTCAGCCACGTTGGCGGGGTTTGCCCCGGTGTTGGAAACAAAAAGGCTGGGAATCCGCCGGAATCAAAGTCGGCGAGCCACGGCTGGATAAGGCTGATGGCAGATAGAGAAAATCAAGAAAAACCCCGCCTTTTCAGGCGGGGTTTGTTACCGAACGGGCTCAACCGAGCGCTGGAGCACACTTGGCGCAG
>JBDTNJ010000082.1:0-5642 GCA_039933825.1 Luteolibacter sp. | reverse complement strand
CCGAACAAGCCAAACCCTTCCGAGCCACTCGCCGCGCGGATGCGGCCGCGATCGCTTGAAGAGGTCGCCGGGCAACAGCATATTCTGGCACCGGGCAAGCTGCTGAGGCGGGCGATCGAGTCTGACCGCTTTACCTCGCTCATTTTTTACGGACCTCCGGGGACTGGCAAAACGACACTCGCCACTGTGATCGCAAGGACAACCGGTTCACGTTTTGAATCGCTCAATGGCGTTGAGTCCAATGTCGCTGAAATCCGCGCAAAGATCGACCAGGCCCGGACTTGGCGTGAGCTCCGCGGCGAGACGACGGTTCTCTTCATCGATGAAATCCATCGTTTCAACAAAGCCCAACAGGACGTGCTGCTGCCGCATATCGAACGGGGAATCGTTAGATTTATCGGGGCAACGACGCACAATCCTTATTTTCATGTAAACTCGCCGTTAGTGTCCCGTTCGCAGATATTCCAACTGGAGCCGGTGCCGGTGGAGGATATCATCGCTGTGCTCGAGCGAGCGCTAGCCGACTATGAACGCGGGCTGGGGGAACATCAGATCAAAGCGGAGCCCGAGGCCTTACGCCATCTCGCGGAAAAATCCGATGGCGATGTGAGAAAAGCCCTCAGCGCTCTGGAACTCGCAGGACTCACCACGCTGGCGGATGAGGATGGCATCGTGCGATTGACACTCGAAGTCGCCGAGGAGTCGATCCAGCGTAAGGCCGTCGTTTATGATACGGATGGAGACGCCCACTACGACACTGCTTCCGCGTTTATCAAATCCATTCGCGGCTCCGACCCGGACGCCGCGCTCTACTGGCTGGCTAAAATGCTGCACGCCGGGGAAGACCCGCGTTTCATCTCGCGGCGGTTGGTGATCGCGGCTTCAGAAGACATCGGCCTAGCGGATTCTAATGCATTACGGGTGGCGCTCGATGCGCATGGGGCGCTGGAATTCGTGGGAATGCCTGAGGGCCGGATTCCGTTAGCTCACGCGACTGTCTATCTGGCTACCGCTCCAAAATCCAACACGGCATACGCAGCGCTCGGTCGGGCGATGGCGGATGTGGAAAGCGGGCGGACACTCGTGGTCCCGCCACATTTGCGGACGCAAACACGTAAGAAACTCGCTGCCGCCTCCGGTGAAACCGAAGAGGCGATGAAATATCTGTATGCTCATGATTACGATGGAGCGTACGTGCCCCAAGCTTATCTGCCGGAAGGCCGCACCTACTATCAGCCCGGCGATCAGGGTTTGGAGAAACGAATTAAAGAGCGGCTGGATTTCTGGAGGAAATCGTTGGGAGGGGGCTGAGCCAGCAAAGCGAGGAAGCGGAAAGTGTTGATCGCCGGATTTTTCCCCCTTGCGCGACATCAAATGCCGGGCGAAAAACTGCCGTCCGCGATGATACTCTTTTTTACCCATCCCCTGACCACGTTTTTTGCAGGTGTGTTTGTAACACTCGCGTTCCTTGGTTGGCTTTTGAACAGCTCTGCCGGACCGAATCAGTCCGCCGGATTCATCGCCGCGTATCACCAGCAAATCGAGAAAACGGGCAGCAGTGGATTTATCCCGGGAGGTCCGGGTGAAGCGGTCGCATTAGAACGCTTCGAGGGATTTCTCAAAGGTATCGGAAATGCGCAATTCATCCGGGAAAACACCCTCCATGTCTATGCCGCGGATGCGTTTTTGGACGATACTTTGGTAGTTCATCATGGTGCGGCATCCATTGAAGAATACTTCGTGAAAACGGCTGGTAACATGACGAGCTGCGAGGTGACCATCGATGATGTTTCGAAATCGGGAGAAAACTACTACGTGCGCTGGACGATGGTTTTTGCCGCGCCGGCAATGAGTGGGGGGGAGCCGGTGCATTCGGTGGGAATCAGCCAGGTGAGATTCGATCGAGAAGGCAAAGTGGCCTTCCATCAGGACTTTTGGGACTCCGGAAAAAACTTCTACGCCCAGCTGCCCGTGGCCGGTGGTGTGATCGGATTCATCCGTAAGCGCTTGGAATAATTCAGCCCCCAAACTGATGGCCCCAATCAAAACCATTCCGAAATCAAAACCGAGGGGCATCTTGCGCACGGCATTTCTAACTTTTGCGCAGTGGCTTGATTCAGACTATCGGAGGGAGGAGGCACCGGATCCCGCCACCCTTCCCGAGAAAGTGAACTGGCAGCGAACCCTGCCCTTTATTTTTCTTCATCTCGGTTGTCTCGCAGTGCTCTGGGTGGGTTTCAGCTGGGTTTCCGTGGCGGCGGCAGTGTTTCTCTATCTGACCCGCATGTTCGCGATCACGGGTTTCTATCACCGGTATTTTTCCCACAAGACATTCAAGACATCCCGGTTCGGCCAGTTTCTATTTGCGGTGATTGGAAATAGCTCCATGCAAAGGGGACCGCTCTGGTGGGCGGCGAACCACCGCCATCATCACAAGCATTCGGACCATGAAGAGGATATCCACTCACCCGTCATCAGCGGCTTTATCTGGTCGCACATCGGCTGGTTGACCTCGATGAAAAATTTTCCAACGGCTTATCAGAACGTCCCCGACCTGAGCAAGTACCCTGAATTGGTGTTCCTTAACCGCTATGACCAGACGGTTCCGTTTGCCTACGGCTTCCTCATGTTGGGAATCGGATGGACTTTGGAAACATTCTTTCCTACGACGGATGTGACGGTCGGTCAGTTCTTCGTGTGGACGTTTTTCATCAGCACGACGGTGTTGCTGCACGGCACTTTGTTCATCAACTCGCTGGCTCACGTGTGGGGCAGGCGTCGTTATGAAACGAATGATGACAGCCGGAACAGCTGGCTGCTGACTCTAATCACGCTGGGCGAAGGGTGGCATAACAATCATCACCGCTATCCTCATTCGGTGCGGCAGGGCTTCCGTTGGTGGGAACTGGACATGACCTATTACGGTCTCAAAATTCTCTCGTGGACGGGGTTGATCTGGGATCTCCGCCCGGTGCCACAGGCAGTGCTGGAAGAGGGAGTGCTTACAACAGGCAACCAACAATCAAGCGTATGAAGCGGCCGCGTATCGCGATTGTTGGCTCAGGCATTTCCGGTCTGGCGACCGCGTGGTTCTTACAACGCGATTGTGACGTCACTGTTTTTGAGAAAGATGATCGGGTAGGCGGGCATTCGCATACTGTGATGGTGGAGGAAAACGGCGGTCAAATTCCGGTCGACACCGGTTTCATGGTTTATAATGAGATCACCTATCCACTCCTCACCCGCTTGTTCAAGGAATTGGATGTAGTTACCAAGCCGACATCCATGTCATTCAGCGTGCAGCACGTGGGGGATGGTCTTGAGTTCAACGGTGGCAGCCTAAACCATCTCTTTGGGCAACGCCGCAATCTGGTGAACCCTCGGTATTGGAAAATGCTGATGCAGATCAATCGCTTCAACCGTGAGACGGTTGAGGAACTGAGTGATCCCGCGTTTGAAGAGATGTCACTGAAGGACTATGTGAAAGCCCGCGCTTATGGGGATGATTTCCTGCGCTGGTATCTCTCGCCGATGGCCGCCGCCGTGTGGTCGAGTCCGCCTGAGAAAATCGAACGGTTTCCCGCCAGAACCCTGATGCGTTTTTGGCACAATCATGGGTTTCTGGGGCTGGATACCCAACATCCATGGCGCACCGTTTCGGGTGGCTCCCGCTGTTACTTAGAGAAATTGGTGAAGTCCTTTGAACATCAGATTTACCGGGGCGCGGGTGTGAGCGAGGTATCCTGTCTGGCAGGTGGTAAATCGAGGGTGATGCTGGATGATGGAACTTTTCAGGATTTCGATAGGGTAGTGATTGCTGCCCACGGGGATCAGGCGCACCGGATGTTAGCGGATCCCACGGCGCTGGAGAATGATTTACTAACCAAATTTTCTTATCAACAGAATGAAGCTTTGCTTCACACGGATGCCTGCTTCATGCCGAAAACCCGTCGCTGCTGGGCTGCTTGGAACTACCGGATTGATCGTGCTGCGGGTGGAGAAAGTCGCTATTCCACCCATTACTGGATGAACGAGTTGCAGGGCGTGTCGGATCGTGAGCAATACTTCGTTTCTATCAATCCATCGTCATCGCCACACGAAAACACCATCAAACGCCGTTTGGTATACGAACATCCGCTGTTCGATTTGGAATCGGCGACCGCTCAAGAGCGATTGCCTGAACTGCACAAAGCAGGAAATGAAAGTGGCCGTTTCTTTTGCGGTGCCTGGCAGCGCTTCGGATTTCACGAAGATGGGTTGTGGTCGGCAGTGAACGTCTGCTCTGAGATATTAGGAAGGAGTCCATGGTCATGAACGCGATCTATGAATGTGCGGTGGCCCATTGCCGGCTAAAACCGAAGCGGCACGCGTTTAACTATCAGGTCTTCATGATGTCCGTGAATCTCGATGAAATCCCCGCCATCGCAAGACGGATTCCGTGGTTCAGCCACAACCGCTTCAATCTATTTTCCATTAATGACGCGGATCATGTGGATCTCGGCAAGTCCGGTGGAATTCGTGCCAATCTGGCTCATTGGCTGGCCCGCGAAGGCATCGATTGCCCTGCGGATGCCAGGATCCGACTGCTTACTTTCCCGCGCGTGCTGGGTTATGGATTCAATCCGGTTTCCTTTTATTACATCGAATCAGCAAGCGGTTCGCCGTTGCTCGCCGTTGCGGAAGTGGTGAATACCTTCCGTGAGATGAAACTTTTCTCACTGGATCATCTTGGCGCGGATGGAATCTGGCATCGCAGGGTGGCGAAGAATTTCTATGTTTCGCCATTTTCCGATCCTGGCCTGGAGTTCGATTTTCGACTCGGGATTCCAGATGAAACGTGGCGGGTGAACATCGATGATTATGATGCGAATGAACGCATGTTGCTCAGCGCCATCCGTGGCGAAAGACATGACTTGTCCGCCAGCCGATTGTTATGGTATGCGTTCAAGTATCCGCTGCTGTCATTGAAAATCATCGGATTGATTCATTGGCACGCGTTTCGATTGTGGATGAAGAAAGTCCCGCATTTCGGGAAATCCGAACGCATGGAAGCACAACTCGACGTCATGAGACCTCACTCCAGTTTGAAAGAAAACCAACCATGAATGCTCTAATCGAATTTGAGAATGAACTAGTCCCCCGGCAGGTGGCATCCCATCCGGTGTCCGGCTATGCTGAGCGGATGGTCGTGAAGTTGCTCGAAAAAATGCCAATCGGCGGCCTGCGCATGGAAAACGCTGATGGCCGCGTGCGGCATTTCGGCCAGCCCGGCGCGCTTGTCACCGCAAGGGTGTTCGTGCGGAACGACAGGGAGTTTTTCAAACGCTGCGCCTTTTATGGAAACATCGGCATGGGCGAGGCCTATACCGACGGAGTTTGGGACACCGACGATATCGCGGCAGTGATCTCTTGGTTCGTCCTGAACGTGAACGCTCTCCAAGGCGCTGAAACGTCATCAGCCAGTCTTCGAGGTGTGAATCTGTTGAAAATCGTCAACTGGTTTAGGCATCTGCGAAGGCAAAACACAGTGGCTAACAGTCGTAGGAACATCGCGGAACATTACGATCTTGGAAATGACTTTTACCGCCTGTGGCTGGACCCGAGTATGACTTACTCCAGTGCGCGTTTCGAGCGTGCGGATC
>JBDTNJ010000081.1:0-2860 GCA_039933825.1 Luteolibacter sp. | reverse complement strand
AGGAGCTCACACTGCCGCGCCACACGGCATCCAGCATCACGCCATCTTGCAGCAAGGAGGTGATTTGCTGCTGGGTGGCTGTATGGTTAATCACGATGACAGCAACGAGTCCGTCAGGCAATCGATGTTCCGTGATGGCCAGAGCCGGAGAGCTAATATCTAGCAGTCGAGTGGATGGCTGGTTATTACAAAAGGCTTTGTAAATGTGCCAGTGGGGTGGTGCTCCTTCGTCAAACACACCGGCTCGGCGCGTGAGGGAGATTTCCAACGGAGCGGCATGGACAAAGACGCGGCCCTTGCCCAAGGCGTGATGCCAGAAGGCAGGAGTCCCTGTGTCCTTACGAATGCCAAGCACTTCAGCGGTACGGCACTCGAAGCGGAGGTCGTCCGCGTCATGCATCGGCAGGATATCCGGGCTGTCGAGAACCGCGAGTAAAGGCGATTTCGCCTGGGCGCGGCTGATGAGTTCGACACCCGTGATTTCGTTGAAATGCGGCACGATACCGTCGCCCAGCGAGAGATAGAGCGTGGCACCCGCTTTGACTCGATCAAGCAACTCCAGCCACTGGCGGCGAGGGATGCAATCCGGCCCTTGAATGCTCGGCAGAAGATATAAGTTCGCATCTGGAATCGCCTGATGGATGTGCCGGAACTCGATCTCGAGCTTCGCCTGTTTCCCTAGGACAAATGCACCGAACGCCGCCGCCCAGTCGTCCTGATTTTTCGTGAGCAAGCAGATGCCGTCAGTGGGCCGGCGTGGCAGGGTTTTGAATGGCAAACTCTCCAGGAATTTACGGAACTCGCTCATCTCACGGAGCACGGGTTTGGCGGTGCCATCGTTGCGTAGTAGCCCGAGTTCCGTCTCCACGCCGATCCAGTCATAGGGTGGGTGCGCGAGTTCGGTCTGGTCGTGCGCGCACCACCAGAGAAAGCCGCGGCAGTCATTTGCCCACAGCGAGAAGAGATTGACGCGGGTGAAATCCGCAGACGTTTCGTCGCCCGCGACCATCGGCCCCATGGTGCCGATTTCCTCGGCAAAGCAGGGCTTCCCGCCGATGTCCGAGTAAAAGCGCGTCTCCGCTGTGGCGTGGAGGGTAGTTCGCAGCGTGTTGACCGCATCAGCACGGGTGTGGCGCACCCAGTAGGGATACGGATGCGTCGTTAGTATGTCGGTGAGTTCGCCCTGGTCGTCGATGGTCCACTCATTGGACCCCGGATCGGCGCCGATGGCCGAGACCAGCGAGTGCATCCCGGAAACCACCGGGCGGGATGAATCAGCGGCTCGAATGGCATTGGTGATTGTGGCCGTCCAAAGATAGGCCGCATCGCGGCTAGCAGGTTTTCCCATGCAATTGCATTCGTTGCCCAAATCCCAAGCGGCGATGGCCTTCTGATCGCGCGCGTGCGTAACGATGGTGCGCACCATTTTAATCTGCCAAGCGATGCTTTTCGCGTCGGTGATCGGATCGAGTGCATCGAGCGCCGGCGGAACGAAAAGCCGCCCGCTCATCCAGCCCGTGATCAGCCCGACGATGAGCTTAAGTTCGTATTTTTCCGCCATCGCGCAGCACTCGAGGAAACGGCCCAGCATCACGGCTGATACCCCAGCCTGTCCGATGGGGTCGGCTGGCAATGGACACTCGCCGAGGCGGATTTCGACCGGACGCCCTCCTTGCCCACGCATTTGGGTGATCGGCTGGAAATCGGGCCATAACGGGAACATGCGTATCCATTCGACTCCATGACCTGAGAGTTTCTTGAAGTCCGCCTCGACAATCTCAGGGCGCCAGTCGGACCACATGGCCGTGCCTGCATGGGATGCCCAGTAGTTGCAACCTATGCCGAAAGTGCCGGGATTTTCCAAGGGAATGGGCGTGCGCATGAAAATCAGGATTCAGTTAGAATGGTGGATGAATGTCATCATTCCTAGCGTTTGCTAGATAATACTATTGGTCGCCATCACTTGAGAATACCAACGTGCGCTGGTTTTAGGTGTGCGTTTCTGGGTCTTGAAATCGCAATGGACGACACCAAACCGCATGTCGTAGCCATCCTCCCACTCATAGTTGTCCATGAAGGACCAGAGGAAATAGCCTTTCACCGGCACGCCGTCGCCGATGCTACGGTGGAGTTCGCGCAGATAGTTACGCACATAATCCCGGCGGTGGAGGTCCATCACTTCGCCATTGATAGGTGGATCATCGTTGTAGCCCGCACCGCTTTCAGTGATGTAAATGGATTTCACGCCGTAGATTTCCGCGCAGAAGCGTGGGGTCCAGTAGATCGACTGCGGGGTGTGCTTGAGCCACGTGGCGTCGGCGCAAGGGAAGGATGGTGGAAATGGAAGTGCCTCGGGCTTCCCGTCTTTTCCTGCGCGAACGAAGTCAGCCCAATAGACATTGAGTCCGAGAAAATCGGTGGGGCGGCTGATGTGTTCGAGATCGCCGGGTTCGAACTTCGGCGCATCGGCCCCGGCGGTGCGAAGATAGTCCGGGTGGTAGCGGCCATGGAAGATTGGCTCTAACACACGGGTATTCCGGGTAATGAATTCCTTGCGGGCTGCTTCGATATCTGCCGGGGTCTCGGTGAGTGGAATGGTGCCAATGGGCACATCCGTGATGCCGACCCGGGCACCTTTGCCGCCGTATTCACGCACGGCACGCACGCCATGACCGTGTGCAAGCATCGCGGTGTGGTAGGTCTGGTTCACCACTTGGGGAGAGAGTTTGAGGCCAGGTGCTTTTTGACCGCTGCCGTAGCCGAAATGGGTGAAGCAAATGGTCTCATTGAGCGTGATCCAGTTTTTCACCTTGTCTCCGTAGGCTTTCACGATCGTATCCGCATAGGTGCCAAAGGCATC
>JBDTNJ010000080.1:0-4529 GCA_039933825.1 Luteolibacter sp. | reverse complement strand
CCCGGCTGGAGAATCGCAAGGCCGAGCCGCATCCCTGCCATGCCTGAAACAATCATCCCTAGCAGCTCAAACGAAGAATGCCCGGCAACAAAGGACCAGAACGACTCGGGGTTACACGCATGATTCACGTATCCCGCCGATGCTCCGAGCTGTAGACCATTGAAGAGCACAAAAAAAAGAGTCCCTAGGCCAGCCGCCATGCCACCGGCGAAGATTCTGAAATCAATCGCCACGTTGTTATAGATATAGAAACAGAACATCATGAAGTTCGATCCATACTCGGATCTCAGATGGCTGAGTTGCTCTTCCTTACCACCATACATCTGTTCCATCGAGGCCATTCCATCAGCACCTAACACCGCTTGGATCCATCGAATGTCATGCTCCGCGGAAAACATCATCGCGAAAAAAGGCAGCCAGAAAACCGCGCTGCAAAGCCAGAACAAGCGCCATTCCCGCCGCACCGCCCGGGGGAAATCCACCGCCAGAAACGCCACCACATTCTCCCATCCGCCACGCCGGGTCCGATAAATCACCTCGTAGCCACGGATGACCAGCGCATTGAGCCGCTCCGTGATTCGCGAGCCATACATCCGGGATTCCGCAAGTGATAGATCCAGACAGAGTTCGTGAAAACGCCGGGGAAGTTGCCCGGCTTCCGGGCCGGGCTTGCCATCCTCCACACGGGCGACCAGCCGCTCATACTCGGCCCAGCGTTCCGCGTTCTGATGTTCGAAGTCTCCGGGCGTCATTTCACAATCAATGTTCGTTTCGTTTTTCCTGCACCCAGTGGGCCATCGCCATCAGACGGTTCACACCGCCCGCTCCGGTATCACCCGTGAGGACCGACGCCTGATCCGCAATCTCAGCGCGCCGGCCGTCCGACCACAAGCCCGCCCGCTCGCGAAACAAGGCCAACGCCCGTGTTTCATTGGCCGTTAAACCGACGGGCAGTGGCACCGCCGATATCGCTGGCGGCATGGCGATCATGGGCATTTGCGGCATCCGGTCGTAGATCACCACGGTGCCGGCCGCTAGATCGCCCAACCTTTGAAAACGCTTTGAAGCCAGACAACTCGTCAAGCCGAAGCCATAGGTGAATAGCGGCATGCTATCGATGAAGCGCAGGAAATTCCGCACCACTGCCTGGCCCAGTGTGATCGGCGATCCGGTGGACTGCACGACCCGCAGGCCGAGCGCCCGTTTTCCGGGGGTGGCACCGCGTTTGCCGGCCTCGAAAACCACCGGATACAGCCAGTCCATCAAAAACCAAGATAACAGAATGAAGCCTTGGGCGACTTTATCACCGATCGCAATACCCGCGAAGCCGATCGCAAAAGCCACAATCAGCAGAATCAGCGCGCGAATCGTGAAATCGATCAAATAGGCCCCCACCCGCAGCATCGGTCCCGCCATCCGCAGGCGGATTTCCACGCCATCGGCGAGTTCCACCGATTGCAGGGTATCGAGTTGATCCAGTTCCGCCATATTGTCGAGTTCTCCGGAAGGCTAGCGGGTTGTAGCCGTAGGTAAAGCACGGGACGGGAGTAACTGAAAGTAGCCTGCGGATTTGAAGCGTCCTCCAATCAAAAATCAGCAATCCTCAATCGCCATTCATCAATCCTCTTGCGGGAGCGGACGCAAAGGCGGCGATTTGACTAAGATTGATGATTCCAGCCGCAAGCATCGAAAGCTTGCAAAATCCTCAAATGTGTCCATTTTCTCCCTAAGAAAGTTTATGCCTGAACGGCCAGATTACCAAGAGATCTCCAACAACCCATTTGACGTCGAACAGGTCAGGGCAGCACGAAACAAAGGCTTCCGGGACTGCATCGACGCCATCCCCGAGATGGGAAGCATTCTTTCAAAATGCTCAGAAATCGGTTGGAAGGCCTTTGAAGAGAAGTGTTGCGAATACCTCTTGGCTCGATTGGCAGGCACACCAGCAGATGCTGAAAGCAAATTCAAAGTAACCCGGGAGCTTCACCACCAGGTCGATTTCGAGGGCGGCGATGAACACCACCTCGCTCTTTCCGCAAACGAGGAAGCGCGGCGCGTCTTCAAATGGACTTATGGCAACAACTTCGGGCTCTTGCTGAAAGTTTACGAAATCGACCCACAAGGAATGAATCAAAACGTCATCTCTTCAGGAAATCCAGATCCATGCTATTACCTGAGGCGCTGGATCATTCTCAAAAATATCGGGCCACCCGTCACCCGCTTCGAAGGACTCCTCCCACCGGATTTTCTCAATGGCGAGCGCCTGCCCCGGCTATCTATCAGCCAACGGATGTTGCCGCCGGAAAATCCATCCTATCAGGAAATTATCAATGCCTTCCACAAAATCGGATTCATCGAAGTTGCGGAAAATGCCTACTACCGCGAGAACGATAATATCTTACTGGGAGACGCAGCACCCAGAAACGTCCGCATTGTAAACGGAGTGATCATCCCTTTCGATGCCGTCGCCGAGCAACCTTCTGGAAATGCCAAGGAATGGTGCGGTAACGAGGCGAGGAAGCGATTATGATCCGTTGGGTAGCGAATCACGCCGCCGAAACACTCGATCCCATAAACTAACGCCATGAGCACGCTAGTTATCGCACAGATGACCGCCTCGTCGCAATTCTCGCTATGGTTCACTCGCTCAAAGGCTCTATTTCACTCCCGGACGGTAGAGATAACAAAACCCTGATGGCCAAAGCCCGTGCCGCCTATTGACTTGAAATGTTGAAATGCGACACCTGACCCGATTTATCGAGCTGTTGGAAATTCGTTCGCTTTAAGAATTTCCCCTGACCAACAAAGCCACCGGGATTTCAGCGGCATCCGCGCCGCCATCGACCGGTGCCTCGACGATTTCGAAGACAAGCTCAAATCCGAACTCAAAAGTCTCCTATCCCTGATCTTACAGTTCTTCCTGAACCACAAATCCTGATGTGCGGCAGTGTAGTTGTCGTGATCGCGGAGGATTTTCGCAGCTTGGAAGTGGGCGACGAGGCTTTCCAGCCGTTTGATGGTGGCCTCGTAGAAGGCGCGCATGTCGTAGTCGATCTGGAATTCTGTCCAGTCGATATCCGGGGAGCTAAGCTGCGGAGTGGTGGTGTGGTAGTCCCGGACCTTGTTGACGAGCAGCTTGTTGGTCTCGGTGATGGAGCCGTATTTCTGGCGCTCATCCTCGGTGAGGGCGCGGAGATTTCCTGATGCGGCGAGTGCCTCGACGGTGCCGATGCCGGCGGGGATCTGGTCACGGGCGGCGGTGGTGATTCCCGCGTTGATGTTTGATCTGGGCCAGGTTCAAACTCCCAGCCAAAAAGGAATTCTCCGAGAGATGAACACATCCCTCCGAATTGAACAAGGCCTCTTCCCGCGCCGGAAATATGCGCTAAGTGTCTGATAATCAGCATTTGGAAGGTCCATATCCGGTGGCCACTGCATGCAAGGCAAGGCTGCTCTGCATGCAGTGTGGGGCAAACCTGCATGCTGGGGATGGTTCAACCCGGTGCAAGATCGGGCGACCCTACATGCAGTGTGTGAGTGCCCTGCATCCAGTGTTGGGATACTCAGCATGCAGTCGGTGGGTGTCCATCATGCAGTCGGTGGGTATCCAGCACGCACTGGAGGGCTACCCTGTATCCAGTGAGGGGGTAGCCCGCATGCAGTGCAGGGGTATCCCGCGTCTAGGGGTGGGCAGCACAAGATGCCGGGCAGGCAGCCACTGGACATAGGCGGCGGGTGGGAACCTCCCACAGTCGTGTTTTTGAAATCAACTTTCTCTAGGATAAGGACCCTGACAAAAAACCTTTTCCACAAATCTTGACGCGCTATCACCGGGCATGCCCCACCCGCTTCCCGTTGCCCTCACGATCGCCGGCTCCGATTGCTCGGCCGGCGCGGGTATCCAGGCGGACCTGAAAACGTTCCAACACTTTAAAGTCCACGGCCTCACTGCGGTGACCTGCGTGGTCTCGGAAACCGCCAACATCGTCCGCTCCGTCCATCCCGTGCCGACGGAAATTGTCACCGACCAAATCGCCTTGCTGCTCGAAAGTTTCCCGGTGGCCGCCATCAAGACCGGCATGCTCTTCTCCGCTGCGCATGTCACCGCCGTGGCGGAAATCCTGAAAAATTACCCGCATATTTCACTCGTCGTTGATCCCGTCATGATCGCCTCCACCGGTGCCTCCCTGCTGGAGCCCGCTGCGATCACTTCCTATAAGAATCTGCTCCTCCCGCTCGCTACCGTCATCACCCCGAACCTGCCCGAAGCTGAAGCCCTGCTAGGTGAGACCATTACCGATGAAAACTCCCTCGAACCCGCTGCCCGCAAGCTCTCCCAACTGTTCGGCACCGCCATCCTGCTGAAGGGCGGTCATCTCGCAGGCCCGCAGTGCATTGACTTGTTAGTCGAAAACGGTCACGCCCACCGCTTCATCGCCCCGCGCATTTCGGTCCCCGGCTCCCACGGCACTGGCTGCACGCTCTCCGCCGCCATCGCTGCCGCCATCGCCCTCGGTCAATCGCTCCCG
>JBDTNJ010000079.1:0-9050 GCA_039933825.1 Luteolibacter sp. | reverse complement strand
CCAACGCGTCGCTGAGCGGAATGACATCCGCTGTCGCGCCGATCGGTGGCGATGTTTCCGGGGCTCACGTAGTCAGGCACCCGTTGCACGATGGCTTCACACCAGGCACTGGCCATCACTTTTCCTGCGGCGTCGAGGGCTTCGCCGTAGGAGCGGATTTTGAAGGTATCCGAGCGGGCGGTGATAACCGGGGCGAGGGATTGCAGCACATCGGCCTGAGTCAGGTAGCCGGGTATGCCGACGCCTGTGTTCGCAGGAACGATGTTAGATTGCCCATTGGCAGGATAGCCGCTGGTGTCGAAGCCGTCATAGAGTGCGCTTTGATTGAAATTGGAACTATTAATGGCCGACTGGATGGCCCCATTGACCGCGAGGTTGCTGTCATCGACGCGGCGGTTGACGAATTCCCCGAGCGAGAGAAACGGCCCACGTTCCTTGACCTGGAGGACGATCTTTTTCGCCAATTCCTCCACCTCGGCATCCGAGAGAGAGCGAAATCCCATCCAGTCATTCTCATCAGTGCCGATGGGGTCGCGAAAGCGGGAGAATTCGGTGTGACCGGCGGCGGGCTGGCTGCCATTCCTGACGTCGAAATTCCGGTCGCGCATTCCGCTGAGAAACGAGATCCATGCCTTCTCGCTGGTGGAGTTGATGTTGAACGCGCCGTCCAGCATGAGGTGGGCCGCGAGTTTCAGGCAACCCTCGGGGCTGGTGAGGGCCGCTTTCAACGCGGTGGGATCCGCCCCGCCCGAATGGAATCTCATCCGGGGATTTTTCAGAAATCCTCCTGATGTGGATTCGACGAAATCCTCGATGACTTTGACATAGGTCCGGGTCACATTCGCGATCGTGCTGTTCCAAGCCGCCGGACTCCCGCCCGCGCTGCCCGGCTCGACTGTGGAAGAGGCACCGCTGAAATAGTAGGAATCCCACAGCGCTTCGTTGGCGAGATAGGAGTAATCGTACACCGGCATCTCGGCGCGCTTATAGGTGGCATCGCCCGTGCCGCCGCCTCCTGCATCGATTAGCTCGGCGGATGTCTGCCTTTTCAGGTAGGCGCTGGCCCAGCTGTTCCCGAACTGGTTCGCGGACGAATAAGCAGTGCCGGACAAGTCCGCATGCTGCAAGGCTGCCAGCGAGAGCAGCGGTGATTGCGGAACCTCGAAAAATGAAAGCTGCGACTCGCCGGTATCGGAGCTGTTGGAAGAACCGTAGAACGCCGAGCGACCGCCATTGGTGATGTCCATAAGCTGATTGACACTGGCGATATCCCTCATTCTCGTCTCATAGTGGGGGCCGGCCAGGAAGTTGCCTGTAGTTAGATAGCGGTTGATGAATGGCTGCCGCGGATTGGTCGTGAAGACGAGATCGGATCGCCGGTTCGCCGAGATGTCGTGGGCCACGCGGTGATAGGTTTCGATCACGGCGAAGGGTTTCCTCTTCGCCGGATCGGTCAGGTCGGTATAGGCAAACTTGGGAGACTTGATCGAGGCTGTTGCCCCGGACAGGGAGAAGTTGACCGTCTGCACGTCGCCCACCACTTGGCCGCGGTCGGTGATTGTCGGATTGGCAAGCTTTGCGCGCGTCGCATCCTCAAGTCCCACAGCGAACGGATAGTCGCTTCCAGTGCTGGGAGTGAAGGAGACTTCCACGGAATCCGTCCCGCCCATCGGCCGACTGAAGCCAACGTCGCCCCTCAACGCGTTGTTCATGGAGAGGGCGAACCCCACTTTGGTTGAAAGCTGGTCAGGGTTGTCCACCGGCCTGAGGACCATGGTCCGTTTGCGGATCGAGTTAGCTGTGGAAAATTCGACGTCGGTCGCAGCGGCGGGCGCGAATACACGCACTTCGCCGGGCATGAAGCGGATCGACTGACCTGCAACCGCCGTTGCACTCCCGTTCGGAGTGATCGACGCGTAAAAATAGGGATTCACCGACCGGCCGTGACTGACGTTGATGAATTGCGTGCTGACGACTGCTGAAAGCCCGATGCTCCTCGCCCCCTCTTTAGTAGCACCATTGTAAAAGGTCCAATCCGCCCGGAACGGGAAATCCAGCCACGGGTAGGCGACCGCACCCTCGATTTCCAAAGCCACGTTGTAAGGGTTCCACAAGGTGACGATGGGCGTAACGATCAGCCGGACCTCCTTGTTGCTACCCACCGCCACGCTGAGCAGATAGAGGACCCGGTCCAATACGGGCCGGTAGCTGGTTTGAGAAACAAGGGCGGGAGGCGTGGCCCCCGGATTGATATTGACGTGGTTCGCCTGTTTCAAAGCAACATGATCCATGCCTCGCTCGAAGACGGTCGGGCCGTCCCCCGTCTGGTACAAATGAAAGGGTGTGCGGCAGTAGGAACGCAGCGTGTCGAAGGTTGGCACGGCGGCGGCGGGAAATTCCATGCTCGTGCTAGCCGGATTGAACGATAGTTCCACTAGAACGCTGCCGGACGGGGTCAGCGGGCGGAACAAGGGGCGCTGGCCCTTGTAGCTCGCCGGGGTGCCTAACTGGGGAGCACTTGCCGCGCGGAAGGGGTTTTTGAGCGAGCCCCAGTTGTCCTGCTTGAAATCCGAGTCGGACATTTCAAAGGCGAGGCTGAGATCCGTCTTGAGGCCGCCGTTGACCGTGTCGGTGAGCAGCCCGAAACCTTGTGCGGTGAAATCGCCGTTTTCAGGAGACACGCTGCCGCCTTTCCAAAGGTCGGTATCCAGTTTTGCCTGAGAGAGGCTCAAAACCCGCCCCGCGCGTCTCGCCCACTCACTCGCAGGCTGTTTGAAATTCCCGGACTTGGCGAGCGACGGGCGTGGCTGAACTTGAAGGTCGTCATTGGCGATGCGTTTTCCATCTTCCGGACCGTCCACGTTGATCTTCGCCTTGGTGGCGTCCTGCACCACCGCCCATGCCATGGTCCCCGCCGCTGGATTGCCTTTCAGCACGTCCACCTTGGATCCAGAAAGCACAAACCCGCTGGATTTGGTGGTAAAGAGATCGATCGGATCCTCAATGGTTCCCGTCTTGGCCCAGTCCGCGGTTGTCAAACTCCCCGGCACCTTGCTGGATATCAGCCAGTTCACGAAACGATCATTCTTCTCCTTCGCATATTGCGGAACGGCTGCCAGCGGGTTCTCCGCCAGTTTGGGCGACCAAGATTTCCATACGCCCACCACATTGGGATACTTGGCAGTGGGAAAAATTGAGCCGTCCGCCGTGACCCGGCGGTCGTCTCCGGCGGATTTCTGAAGCTCTCCCAGTGCCAGCATCAGGGCCATGCGGGCATTGGCCTTCGCAATGTCGGCGCCGACCTGACGCGAGGTGCTGCGAAGTGAGATCGCGCTTAGTGACAATAAGCCCACGGCAATTACCGTGAGTAGAATCATCAGGCTCAGTGTGATGACAAGTGCGAATCCTTTCGGCAGCGAATGGTTTTTGACGGTACGTCTCATGGTGTAAATGGGCTTGAACGAAGGGAGACGTGCGCGTGGTTTATATTGCCGTGTCTGCCGGTGGACCTCCAGGAAGGCACCTGGAGGTCCAGCAGCAGCCACGAACAATACCAATTTCCGGAGTTAACGTGACTTACCTTGTGGGCAAGGGTTCAATGGCAAACCAGACCTTTGCCCCTAAGGATAGAGTCGCTTTAATTTTGGAAACCGTTATAAGGATCAAGGCGTTTTAATGACCTTGAGGCGGGCGAACTCCTTGGGCAGCCCGGTTGGCAGTGTGTAGGAAATTGTGGTCGACGCGTTAGGTGCATTCTGGGTAACCATCGGTGCCCACGAGACTAGGTTGATAGAGTCCTCAATGATGAACGTCACATCGCCGTTGGTAATTGCATCGCTGCCCTTGGTGAACGTGAGCACTCCGCCTGAGAAGGTGCCGGGTGGCTGGCTGGAGACCGTCGGGTTTTTACCCAATGCATATTCGACAAGGTTGGTAAGACCGTCCTTGTCAAAGTCACCGGATGCCGGTTCGCCGGGAATTCCATTCGCGTTAGCCCACGAGGCATAGTTGCCACCACCGCCGCCACCGACGGTCAAAATGAGGTTGTTACCACTGACAGAGACCACGCCAGAAACTCCGGTGTGGTTGACCGTTCCCGCCGTGTAAGTGACGCCGCCGGCGGCGGTGGCGAGAATGTAAACACCGTTGGCTGGCGCAACACTGGCGGTCAGGTCAACGATGTTTCCGCCCGCAAGATTCAGCGTGCCGGAGATCTGCAGCGGAATCTGGGAGCCGGGTGAACTGGCGATGGCACTGGCGAAATGGCCGGCGCTATCGACGCTCACGGTGCCCCCGATGCTGCCGGTGCCGGTAAGGGTTCCGGTGGCGTTGACGGAAACAGCGGTGGCTCCGAGACTACCGGTGACATTGAGAGTGCCGCCACTGATGGTAGTCGTACCGGTGTAGGTGTTCACGCCGGTAAGGATCTGGGTGCCGCTGCCCATCTTGATCAACGCGCCGCCCGTTCCCGATATAATACCCGTGTATGTCGTGGGGCTGGCGTTGGTGCCAGCGATGGTCAGAGTCCGGGAGGTGCCAAGATTCAGGTTGATGGAACTGCTGCCGAACGTCGCCGGGGTGACGGTGGCCGTGGAAGATGCCAAAGTGATCGTGGGAGCTGATGTATAATCCTTGCCGACGTTTGTGAGGCTAACGGCTGTCACCACTCCGGTAGCATTGACCGTGGCCGTGCCGGCGGCACCTGATCCACCGCCACCCGTAAATGTGAGTGCGTAGGTGCCGGCAGCAAGTGCGCTGGTTCCCCCCGTGAACGACGCCAAACCGTTGTTTAAGCCACTGGTCAGCGACCCCACCGTGGTATCCACACTTAAGGCGACCTTGGAATTGGCGGTATTGGTCAGATTGAGCTGCCCGGTTCCGAGCGCAGAGGCATCGACAGAGGTGACAAGGAGGGCATTGGCCGCGGTCGAAGCACCGGCAATGGTGAGGCCGCCATCAAAGGTGTTGGCACCAATCAGCTTAAGTCCGCTCCCTGCAGCTGAACCACCGAGTAAGGTCAGACTGCGGCCCGCTCCGGAAATCACCCCTCCCACCGTCGTGACGTTGTTAACCACAGTGACGGTCCGATTGCCAGTTAACAAGATGGGAGATGTGCCCAGATTGACCGCTCCTTGCGGGCTAAAATTAAAGCTGTTAAGGGTGAAATTGCCGTCCCATGTCTGACCGCTAATACCGCTCAGAGCAGTGATACCATCCCCCTGGATCGTTCCTGCGACAATCGACAGGTTGCCCGTCCCGAAAGCATCCGCGTTTGAAATTCGGACCCCGCCAGCCGTATTGATGATAGTCCCACCTGAATAGGTATTTGCATTGGAGAGAATAAAAATGCTACCTCCATTGGACGGATTGGATCCGAAAGTACCCGTAAGAAAGTTGGCAGTCGACACGTCGCCAAAGGTAAGCACTCCAGCAGTGCCAACCAAGGTCGGGGAATCTTGAATCACGCCACTGAATGTCTGTGTATGATTGGAGCCAGTAAAAAGGGTGGCACCATGGCCCGCCTGACCCGCGCTTCCCAAGGTAATAGTGCCGGAGTAGGTATTTCCACTCGAACCGCTGTTGCTCCCGAGGAATGCAGTTCCGGTATTGCCCGATTGAATGGTGATATCTCGCCCCACGGTAACATTGCCAGAATTGATATAGGCATTCACACTACCGGTTGTATTACCGAGCAGAACCGCGCTGGTGGCATTGCCGAGGGGACCACTGGCACCCGATGGAGCATTTGCATTCACCTGCAACATCCCTTCCAGAACAGAAGTAACACCCGTGTAGGTGCTGGTGCCGGATACCGTTAGAACTCCGACCTGCTGGCGTGCGACATAGGATGCGACTGCACCCAACTTGGTAAGACCGAAACCACCACCGCCGTCGCCAATCGCGCCAACAAGGTTGAGAGAGGAGCTGGACATACTAAAAACAGCATTCCCCGTTAGGGTCGTCGTTCCAGCGATTTGCACCGCATAGTTATTGGCACCCGATACCGTCAGTGTCCCCGTGCCAACAGTCAGGTTATTGAACCTAAAAATAGTTTCCACATTACTTCCGCTAAAACGATCTACATTGATCGTGGCCGCAGAGGAACCGGTGGTCACGTTGTTTCCGGTCGTTCCATTCCCAGTGATCACGGTGGCCCCGTTATTTGTCGCAGCATTTGCCCGCAATTGAAGGGTCCCGGCGTTTAGATTGATGTTTCCGCTGCCAAGGGCCGTCAGCACGTTGGTGTTTGCCGTGTTGGCGCCCTGCAGAGTTCCAGCGCTGACGGCCACGTCACCCGTGAAGTTATTCGCGCCGGAAAGCACCCATAATCCTGCTCCACTTTTGCTAATCGCCACTTTGTTGGTGCCCGTACCGTTGCTTATGATGCCAGTGATCGCGTTGTTGGCGCTGGTGCCGATGCCGGCGAGTGACAACGTCGTGACGCCTGCGGTCTGGGCGCTCGTCACGGTCGTTCCGACGCTCAGAATGCGCCCCACAGTGGTGGAATTCGTCGCAAAAGTATAATCGCCCTCCAGCGTGATGGGAGCAGTGATGGTATCCGTGTGCGTGCTACCGCCGCCGCTGGTTTGGAGGGTCCCACCCGACGTCAGCAGAAGATTGCCGCTGCTCAGGGTGTAAGCGGAACTGTTACCCGCAAAATTGATACCGAAGATGTTTCGATCCGTATCCACAGTGATGATGCGTGCGGCACTGATAATGGTGCCAAAAGTAGCTGTGTCCGTGTTGGTGGTGCTGGCCGTGGAGCCGGGGGCCGCCGCAGGGTTCCAGTTAGCATCCGTTACCCAACTTTCGGCATTATTGAGGTTCCAGGTCGCGTCGGCAGCCAGTGCGGACGGGGCTGAAATTGCGACAAGGGAGACGGTTATCACCAGAGCGGCACCCGTAACGCATGCACGGGATGCGAAGGGAATGAATGATGTGGATTTGGTTTTCATATTTACGAGTGGGTTTTTTGGGGATTAGGGAGAACGAAAGGTTGGTCTCCAGTTGGATTTTACAATGGGATTGCCCCATCGGCTGAAGGAATCTGCTCGTGATCCGGCAAGGCGTCTATTGGCGGATCCGCCAATGTTTTGCCATCAGCCGTTGGACGGGGTGGAAATGTCCGAATTCGCCGGTGCGGCGGGAACCCCCTTGGTCGGAGCCGCAGGTGCGGGTTTGGGATCCGGGGCGGTCCAAGGCTCGATCACCGCGCCATCTGCCGGTGCCTTGTATTTGTTCACGATTCCCGGGATATCCGAAGCCGCCGCAGGAATGGCCTCCTCCAACGTTCCCGAATAGGCGCGGAAATAATCGATTTCCATCTGGCTGGGCATGTCAGCGACGATTTGCTCGTGACTGGGGTTTTTCTTGCCGGGGCCCATGCCCCAGCCGTTTCCGGTGATCGCGACGTTGAACAAAAAGTATTGCGGCACGTCCGGCACTGTCTTCGGATCCTTGACCCTGAACACGGGCTTGCTGTCCACGTAGAAAATGAGCCGTTCCGGCGACCAATAGAGACCATAAGTGTGGAATTGGGTGTCCAACTCGGGGAAGTAAGCGTCGGCGGGCCCCCATCCATCGTTGCCCTTGGTATAGCCTCCGTAGCCATGCGGCGCCGGATCCTTTTCGGAGACGGGCGAGTAGCTCCAGATGCAGCCCATGTGAACCGGAAACGTGCCGTCGGCCCGTTTCCACCAAGGTTGAAATTCGAACATATCAATCTCGACTCCCATGCCATGGGATTTGGTCCGATAGGTGCTCCGGATCGATTGTGGATAATCCTTCCCGCGATCGGGCAAGGACCAGAAAGCCGGCCAGATCACGGCAGCCCGCGCCATAGGCATCTTGACCCGCGCCTCGAAATAACCGTAGGTCTGGGTGAATTTGTCGTAACTGGTGAAAGCACCCGAAGCAAATTTCTGCGCCGGTCCCTTGTTGCCGGCGCGGTCGGTGTTGTTACAGTCCTTCACCTCGGTCTTGATCGTGCAGATCCCGTTCTTCAGCGTCACGTTTTCCGGGACGTATCCCTGCATTTCATTGTTGATAACATCCTTGAACGTGTAGCCGGTGGTCCAGATGTTAGGATCGAGCTTGTCACCATCGAAATTTTCATTCAGCGTGAGTTTCCAATCCCCGGGAGGGGGGCCAGGCATGGCGAATGCGAGATCCTCAATGAACACCTGCTGGCTGCCGACAGTGCCCTGAACACGCAAGGTGACGGAGGAAATGCCCTTGTCGGTGTCGTCGATCAAGCCGACGAACGTCTTGTGGTTTGCCGTGATGACGCCACCGGAAATTCCGGAGGAACCCAAGTTGACCATGGTTCCATCGGATAGGGTATAGGAAACCGGATAACTCTTGTCATTTCCAGCCCTCGCCAGACTCACATCGTTCGGTGACCGATAGGTGATGCCAAAGGACCATACCGGCTTTTCAAAAGTGAAGGTATGCTCGGCCCATGCGCCCTCGCCGATATCTCCCAATCCGCCCAGCACACGATAAGTCAGCGCTTCATCGTTTTTCAGAGTGGTCTGGGTCAGCTTGGCATCGCCCGCAGCGTTAGTCGCCTTGATGGTCACCTTCTGGCCCACGGCTCCCTTGCCTTTGAGATCGAATGAAAACGCTCCAGTGTTAGATCCGAGCCCGGGTTTCACCTGCGGCCAGGTATCAAAGCGATACACATACCGGTGATTGCCGACGATGAAGCGGAACGCGTCGAGCGATACAAGGCCCGCCAATGTCGGCTGCGGCGTGGCGACGATGTTTTCAGGTGAATCGAAATCGCAACTGCTCTTGAGGTTGATGATCGCGGCAACCGCCGGTTTCGGCTGGGTGACAAATGCCAGATTGCAGACGTTGATGCTCTGCGCGACATTTCCGGCCAGTCCCTTGACCATGTAGGCAACCGAAACAATCCCGGTGCCCGAGCGGTCGATGACGCCGATAAACGCGTTCGTTCCGGACTTGATACGCGCGCCACTCAGCTCCCGTTGTCCTAACTGAATGGTGGTGCCATCGGCCAGCGTATAGGAAACGGGGAAGCCGTT
>JBDTNJ010000078.1:0-1616 GCA_039933825.1 Luteolibacter sp. | reverse complement strand
TTCGTGATTTTTCGGAAGGTCTGGAAATCATTCGAGTCGCAGCCGGAAAAAACGGGCTGCCCGGTCGATGGCAACGGGGATCACATCCTGATCCGCAAAGTTGGAAACCGGAATGGTGAGCTCCTGCCAGCCGCCGATCAGGGTGTCGGACGCTTCAAGCTTCGCCGTCGGCAGGCCCGGCGGATAGGACAGGCTCACCACGTCTCCGGCCTTCGCGACGGTCATCTTGACATCCGCGAACGCTGGCGGGCCAATAGCCTGATAGACTGCGAAACCGGCGATTTTTGGAATCCCCATGGTTTCCTGCTGCAATCCGAGGTTCAGGATCCCGTCAGTCACCCGGGTCCGGTAAGGACCATATTTGGACCACTGGCCCTTGGGCTGATCGCCGATGCCGCGTGCAACCGTTAGGTTTTCAATCACCACCCGCATGTCCCGCGAATAACTTGCCTGGTCTTCGACGACGAACAGATAGATGTCGTAGTATCCATTGATCAGCGGATATCCTAGGCCAAGTTCCGTGTTTCCGGACGCACTGGCACGCACCAGAGTGGCTCCCAGCACGATGCTGGTAGGAGTGTCGGGCGCGGGGTAGAAGGTCACGGCCCCGTTTCCTCCGGCAGGAAGGCTATTCGTCACGGTCATTCCTGCCGAAGCGGCGGCGGATTGTGATAGCCACGATTGTCCGTCCACGGTCAAGGCACCGCCATTCAGGTTGACTCCGAATTGGAAGGGGCCAACGACCGATGCTTTGATCGGAGGTGAAAGCGATACCCGATTGTCGGTGGTGGTGACTTTCGCCTGGAAAACGTGCTTGCCTTCCGTCAAGTCGGTAACAGCAAGCTGATAGGGAACCGTTGACACGGTGCCCAGCGACTTTTCCCCATCCAGAAATTCCACGCCCTGCACGGTCCCGCCACTGGCCGAGGCATCTGCCGTGAGCACGATGGCTGCATTTCCCGAAGCAATGATGCTGTTGTAAGTCGGGGTGGTCAGGTTGATTGCGGGCGGAGGAAGTCCGTCACCTGACAAGCAGAGCGCGATGTCCTCGCCATAGCTGGGAGAGACGAGGCTGCGTTGCCCGCCCGCGTGGACGAACTGCGCCACCGTTCCGGAAACTAAACCGGAGCGCGGGTCGATCCACTGTCCCTGATAGGTTCCCGCAGGAAGATTGACCACCAGATTCGCCTGGGTCCCGCCTCGGAGGTAAAGTCCGTAAACCGTACCTGGGACCCCGATCACTTGGGCCGCGCCACCTGTGGGAACGCCGCTGACGACGAACCCGGGTTGCGGTGCCAAGCCAGCCAACGGCATTTCCTCGAGGAACCATCGTAGGATTCCCAATTGATGGCGGATCGCCGGGCCGCCGCCACCGGGAGCTGCCTGTGAGGCGATGCCGTCCTCGCGTGTGATCGTGAACGAATAGTCGAGGTGATTGAACAGCCCGCCGCCGGAGAACATGAATTCCCAAGCCTCGCGGCGATAAGGAAAATCGTCCTGCACGCTGGTGCCGGTTTCGTCGTCGCCGAGTGCACGGTTCAGGCCGAGGTTCTGCGAGGCGGCGGTCGGGTAGGCGTAGTGGAAATTGAAAAGTGAAACGGCCGGATTGGGACTCG
>JBDTNJ010000077.1:0-7698 GCA_039933825.1 Luteolibacter sp. | reverse complement strand
CTGTGCGTGGCCTGCCGCCTGAAGGAATCGGGCTGATGGGTGACAGGTCGAGCGCGTAAGCGAGTTGATTATTAAGACCATCGCCATTCGGATCCGCAGTGGGCGATGTATCAGCACCCGCCCACTGGATGGTGCTGGACCACGATTGATAGGTGGTTGTCCGGACATCAACCGTTAGAGAAAGCAGTGCGGTGCGCAGGTGCGGTGCCAACAGAATATTGCCAGCCGGGCTGACGTGGGCCTCGTCAACATTCACATATTTGGCGGTGCCGTTGGTGCGCCAGCGGCTGTTGTCGGTGGAATCAGCAAGCACGGCGTGCGTGTCGAGCACCACGTCGATTTTTCCGTTTGCGAGGGCGGTGGCGAAACCGGCGTTGATGGTGTCGCGCTTGCCACCGCTCCCCCATTCGGGTCTTGGGGTTTGGCCTGCAAGCGACATCCAGTTGTCGGTGGAAGTGGTGCGGGGCATCAGCTTGGTGCGGATGATTTTCTGGACTCCTGCGGCACGCGCGAGAGACCAAATGGTATTGACGTTGGTGAGGAGCGTCGTCGCATTGCCACCCCCGCCGGATCCGAGATCGTTGGTTCCGTATTCCTCGACCACTACATTGGCGAACGGGAGGAACTGAACCTGTCGTTGCCGCCGGCCGGGATTGGCAAAATTCGCCGCTGTCTGACCGTGACGGGTTAGATTGAACATCGCGATGGCGTTGGCACCGTTGGCATCCACTGCGGCGCGATTGAAAAATCCATGCCCCGCAACAGAGGGCAGCGGGTTCGCCTGATCGCCGGTGCCGTCCAGAATGCTGTCGCCGATGCCAATGACCGATAGATGGCCGGGCCCAGTGTAGCGCCCCAAGAAAATCATCGGCAAGCCGTTGTTGCGGGTGGCTGAGGCGCTGATGGCAGGCACCGTGCCACCGGTGTCGAACGTGTTGGGGTCGTTGGCCGGTGGATAGGCGATGAACTTGGCCCCGGTCCAAGTGGTGCCCGGCCCCACGGGAATCCTTCCGCCCGATGGAACAGAGCCTTTGACATGCAGCCAGAAAATTTCGTCTCGCGCCGGAGTGACACCGATCCATGTGGAGGAAGGAATTGGGTCGGAAGGCCAATAGGCCGTGGTGGAATTCATCGGCATCACCAGTTGGCGGGAACCTGAGAACGTGAGCGGAACGATCTGGCCCGTGGATGCCCGTTCGAGCCAGGCGTGGTCGATGGTGACGTCGCAGATCGCGTTTGGCACCTCGCCCTCGTAGTAGACCACCCAGTCCATGAACGCGATCTGCATTTCCGCAACAGGCCCACCGAGCTTGTGCTGGGTGCGCTGGCGGAAGGATGTGTTGACCGCCCCCGGATCGTAAACATTGTTTCCCATCCGGCCACCCGTGCCGACGACGCGGACCGGCTCCACCGCCTGGCTCACGGCTGGAAAGAAGACTGCGGAGAAAACCGCTAAAACCGGGATGAACCGGGAATTACGAATGAACTGGAACATGGATTTTTTGAGATTTAGGAGTCGGGTTGGAAATGGATTCGACCAAGGGTTTTAAATACCCGGCGAGGTTTTCAGCCATCCGTGCGTGGCCGTTGTCGGTGGGATGCAGAAAGTCCGAGCTCAGCACCGACAGGTCGTCCACGATCGCCGTTCCCTCGATGAGGTGGACATTCCGCTCCCGATTTTCCCGCGCGATGACGCGGAGTATTTCATCAAACGCCACCTGCCGGGATGTCCTCTCGTCCGGCTCGATGAGGTGGTCGGCTGCATTGCGGAACATCGTGATAAGCACGATCGGCCGCCCGGGTTTGGCGGAACGGCAGCGGGCTACCAGATTGCGCGCGCGCCGCTCGAATTCGTCTACCGGATACTGCATCCGCATGTTAATGCCGATTTCCAGGGTGGCAATGTCCCACTCACAGCCGTCTGCGATGAAATCAACCGCTGCATCGTCGATGAAACAGGAGCCGCTCATGCCCTTGTTCTGCACGTCCACCCCTAGCAAACGCGCGGCGCACTGCGGGTAACCCTGGCGCGACGAATGCGTGATGGATGACCCGTAAGCCAGCCAGCGGACCGCCGGTTTTTCCGAAGCAAACGGCGGGCGGATCGAGTAGCCGAACGAGTCGATCCCGTGAAAAACCATGGTCCCCCGGCAGAAAAGCACCCGCCAAACGTCCGGATGAAAAGCCAGATGCAAGGCCTCCGGACGGATCGAGGCGAAGTGATCCGGCGGCGTGAGATGCACGCATTGAACCACACCCGGCGTAAGAGTCTGGCTAAAATGCAGGAAATCCCCCCTGAAAACCGTCACTTCGGTGGCGCGTTCCAACGGGCACAGAAAAACCCTCAGATGGGGCGCGGCAGTCACGAAACGCAGCTCCACGCCGGTCGATTCCTGGGCCGTCATGAAGCCCGGCGACGGAAACGTTTCATAAACCTGCCTCGGGTATCTGGGCAAGATCCACCCTACCCCGTTCGGCGAAAGCTCGGCGGACGGGATGTTGTGAAATTCGATATTGGCGGGTAGCGACATGGAAGAATTAAAGGTTCGCCCCGTGGCGGCTGATGACCTCGCGGTAAAATGCGGCCGAAGCCTTGGCGGTGCGTTTCTGGGTTTCGTAATCCACATGGATCAGCCCGAAGCGCGGCAGATAGCCGGCGGACCACTCGAAATTATCCATGAACGACCAATAATAGTATCCTTGGATATCCACACCGTCCGCAATCGCGCGGCGCAGCTCGCGGAGATGGCGGGCCATGTGATCGATGCGCATGAGGTCCGGCACGCTGCCGTCCGCCGTGACCCAGTCCATCGAGGCGAGGCCGTTTTCCATGATTTCGACGGGCAGGCCATAGCGCTCGGTGAGGAGTCTCGGACCCCAATACATGCCCTCAGGCTGGACCTGCCACTTCATCATGGTGACCGGCTCGCCAGCGGATTTCTGCAACTGCGACCAGTCCATGTAGTAGTTCCAGCCAAAGTAATCCATCGGCGCGGAAATCACCCCGAGATCGCCGTCCTTCACGACATCCAGCGCATCGCCATAATAAGCGCGCACCTCCGGGCTGTAGTCGCCTTTGAAAAGCGGATCGACCCACAAATGCGCGGACCACCACGGCGATTCCTGCGAAAATCCAAAAGCCGCCAACCGCGCCGCTTCGATGCCCTCTGCATCCGGCGTGCGTGGGATGTTGACGTTCTGGCTGAACGCCTGACCGATTCGCGCCGGGCCACCCGAACCCGCGCGCAGTGCCGCAACTGCGTTTCCATGCGCGAGATTCATGTGGTGAACGAGGCGGAAATAGTCGCAATGAGCCAAACTGACACCCGGCGCGTGGATGCCGAGGTGATGACCCAGCGAACCAACATTTCCAGCCTCATTCAACGTGCACCACCGTGAAACCCGATCACCCAGCCGCTTGACGATCACCGCCGCGTATTCGGCGAACCAACCTGCGATGTCCCGATTCAACCAGCCGCCTTGGCAGTTAAGCTCATGCGGAAGATCCCAATGGAAAAGTGTGATCAGCGGTTGAATCCCAGCCTCAAGCAAGGCATCCACCAGCCGCTCGTAATACGCGATGCCCGCCTCGTTCACCTCACCTCTCCCACTTGGCATGACCCGCGGCCACGAAATCGAGAAACGATAAGCTTGCAAACCCATCTCCTGCATCAGCGCCACATCCTCCCGCCAGCGGTGATAGTGATCGCACGCGATTTCCCCGCTTTGCCCACCCGCGATTTTTCCCTCGCGCGTGCAAAACACATCCCAAACCGAGAGCCCTTTCCCGTCCTCACGGGCCGCACCTTCGATCTGATAGGCAGCGGTCGCCGAGCCCCAGAGGAAGCCGGGAGGAAACGAATTGGGCGGAACTTGGGCAAGGGAGGCTGACATGAGCTGCGGGTTAAAAAACTGCTGGATTTCAGATTAGCCAGTCGGAAGGACTGGAAATCCCCCGAATCCGGGTCATGCCACGCCGAAAATGGGTCGGGAGGAACGCTCTGTGCCCAAACCTCTAGTGCCGCTCATGCGCTATGTCAATGCTATAGTTTTAGTCAGTCGGCGACTACTTGTACGATATCCCGGAACGGGGCGAGGTTCACAGAGCCTCGTTGAGGCGCATCCCGTTTCAGCTGAGGATTGGCGAATACGGGAAATTTTTGAACCCGAGCAGCAATCATAATCAACTTCGCGCAATCGGTGGTCGATTCTTGACGGCTTGTAAGCTAAAGGATTACCCGTAACTATGTTTTGCAATCCCATACTCGCAACCCTCACTTCCGTCCTCTTCTGCTCATCCGCGTTTGCGGAGAAAACCTATGATTTGGTGATCTACGGCGGAAGCTCGGCGGGAATCGCGGCGGCAGTGCAGGTGAAAAAAATGGGCGGCTCGGTCGTCATCATCGAACCGACCCAGCGCATTGGCGGCCTAACCACCGGCGGACTGGGGCAGACGGACATCGGCAACAAACAGGTCATCGGCGGAATCTCGCGGAATTTCTATCAAGACGTGAAGGAGTGGTATCGGGACCCGAAAGTCTGGACGGCGATGCCGCAACCGGAAGGGAATTTCAAAGGCGACGGACAAACCATCACCGAGGCGCATGAGGAAACGCAGTGGAGCTTCGAGCCGAGCGCGGCGCTGGCCATCTATCAACGCTGGGTAAAGGAGAACGACATTGAAATTGTTTTCGGGGAACGACTGGATCGCAGCGGAGAAGGAAAAGCGATAGACCGTGGCGATGGCTTCTGGGTTGCGAAACCCGGAACGGTCGGCAAGGGCGTGGTGAAAGAAAGCAACCGGATCGCCGCGTTGGTCATGGAATCCGAGAGGAAATTCGTGGGCAAAACGTTCATGGACGCCACCTACGAAGGCGATCTGATGGCGGTGGCGGGCGTTTCCTTCACCGTCGGGCGCGAAGGCACGGCGGTATACGGAGAGACACTCAACGGCGTGCAGACGGATAAATCCACTCATCACCAGATCGTCGAAGGCGTCGATCCCTACGTGAAGCCGGGAGATCCCGCGAGCGGTCTGCTGTTCGGGATCGACCCGAAGGGACCCGGCAAGGAACTCGCCAGTGATCGCCGAATCCAAGCGTATTGCTTCCGAATGTGCCTGACGAATTATAACACTAACAGAATTCCGTTTGTGAAACCGGCCGGTTACGACGAATCAAGATATGAACTGTTATTCCGGAACTACGAAGCGGGTGCTGCCGGTGTCCCTTGGATCAATTCCAAGATGCCTAACATGAAGACCGACACCAACAACTGCGAGGGAGTTTCCACGGACTTCATCGGTCGGAATTATGACTGGCCACAAGCCTCTTACGACGAACGTGTCGCGATCCGCGCGGAACATCTGGCATGGCAACAAGGCCTGATGTGGTCTCTCTCCAACCATCCTCGAGTGCCGGAAAAGGTGCGGGCGGAAGTTTCCCAATGGGGCATGACCAAGGACGAATTCCCCGAAGGCGGAGGCTGGCAGGATCAGCTCTATGTCCGCGAAGGAAGACGCATGATTTCGGATGTGGTGATGACCCAGGCCTATTGCGAGCAGAAAAAATGGGCCAATGATTCGGTCGGCATGGGAGCCTACAACATGGATTCTCACAACGTGCAGCGCTACGTGACCAAGTCCGGCCAGGCGCGTAACGAAGGCAACGTCGAAGTCCCTGTACGCCCCTACCCTATCAGCTACAAATCCATTGTTCCAAGGGAAAAAGAGTGCGCCAATCTGCTGGTGCCGATCGCCCTGAGCTCGTCCCACATCGCCTTCGGCAGCATCCGGATGGAACCCGTTTTCATGATTCTCGGCCAAAGCGGGGCGACTGCGGCGATGATCGCAATCAAGGACGGCAAATCCTTGCAAACCATCGACTACGCCAAGCTGCGCGAGCGCTTGTTAGCGGATAAGCAGGTGCTCGAACACGAATCGAGCAAGCCGGGCCCAACACAATCACCGCCGCACTAACCAACATTTTCCAGTCCACCCCGAGGCTGCTATACTTTTAGCGAGTCGGTCCGATATATTCCTTTGCGATCACCAGATTGTCGAAGCTCACGATGTTGATTTGATGCTTCGTCCACATGTCTGTCACATAGCTTTCCAAGGTCAGCGAGTTCGCCATCAGTTCCGGCACCGTGCGCCATTTGATCCCGGTCCAGCTCCCCATTCGGCGGCCGTTGATCCAGTAGGCCTGCTCGCCGTCGGGCTTGCCGGGCGTGTTATGCTTGAGCATGAACTCGGCACAGATCCACTCGCCTTTTTTGATATCCGCTTGTTGGTCCGGCTTGAAACTGTTGCCCCAGTAATTGCCGTCGGGAGCCTTCTTCATGTCAGGCCAGTAAGTGTAAAAATTCCAGTGCCCCGGTGCCGGCCATTTGGTCCATTCTCCCGCTGGCTCCAGTGCGGTGATAAAATAATCATCGCCCTTCGGCAGCAGGCCTGCCTTGCCGAAACCACTCCAACGTCCCTCGCCCTGTAGGGATCGATTCGCCCGCAACGTCACGAAATGATGTACGTAGTCACACTCGCGATCAAATTTCGTGTAGAACCGGATAAACAGCGTCTCACTCGAAGTAAACCATTTCGTCAAACCACCGCCAGTGTTAGATTCCAGATCCGCCGTCACCTGCAAACAATGGCGACCTAACACCGGGAGCGCCGGATCGACCAGCGACAGCACACGCTTGCCTTCATTGCGAACATCGTCCCAGCGGGCGGCGTAATCCTTGGTTTCAAAATCCTCGGAAAAAATGACGGCCGGGTTTGAGGCGATGTTTTGATCTCCAGGGAATCTATCAGCCAAACCAGGACCTTCCGGCAGATCCGCCGCACGTGCGAAACTCAATAGGCCGATGAGCAGGAGCAATGAAAAGCGATCACGGATTTTCATGAGGATGAAGTGTGGACGGGTGGTTTTGCGACAAGGTGACGATGAGCTCACCAAAGAGTGTGTTCGCCCAAGCAAACCATGGCCGGGTGAAACTCGCAGAATCATCGGCATTGAGCGATTCGTGGATGAAACCGGTGCCCGCATGGCTGGCCTTGAGCTGGGCGAGACAGGCGAGGATTTCAGCTTCGTCGATCGCGGTGAGCGCCTGCATGATCCATGACATCGGCCAAATTGTGCCCGGGCCGGTATGCGGACTGCCGATGCCGATGCCCGCGGGGCCGGAAACAAAATGAGGGTTGTCCGGGCTCAGGCAGAATGCGCGGGTGCGAAGATAGCGCGGATCATCGTAATTACAAAATCCGAGGTAGGGCAACGAGAGGAGTGATGGCACATTGGCATCGTCCATCAGATGGGTGCCGCCGAAGCCGTCCACTTCGTAGGCCCAGATCTCGCCGTGCACGGGATGTCGAACCACGGCGTGGATCTCGAGCGCTGCGACGATTTCCCCGGAAATGGCGAGAGCGTCGGCAGCGAGCGCATCGAGATGCAACGCGACTAGCAGCAGGCAAAGATCGCGCAGAGCAACCGAAAGCATGGCATTAGCAGGGACGAGAAAGGGGAAGCAGACCATGTCGTCTGACGGACGGAAGCCACAACGGACGAGGCCACAGTTCCGGCTGGGCCTGCCGTAGCCGTGGTCCGGCAGGCTGCTCCCGCCGGGGCGTTCGAAGGAATATGGCGAACGGACCGGTCCCTCCCCCGCGTTCTGCTCGATATGAATCACTTCGAAAATGCG
>JBDTNJ010000076.1:0-5660 GCA_039933825.1 Luteolibacter sp. | reverse complement strand
ACATGAAGGTCATGCCAAGGGTGGAGACCGACTGCTGGGAAAGCACGCCGAAGACGTCTTTCGTTAGGAGATTAGCGAGGATGAGCGGGCAAATGATCCATGAGAAGAATCCGCCCACGAGCCAGTAGGTTTCCCAGGACCATTTTTTCACCCCTTTGTAGGGCACATAGAAGCTTCCCGAAGCGAGGCCGCCAAGCCAGTGAAAGATCACGCCGAATATTGCATTTCCCATGGTTTTTTATGTTGGAGTTTTACGGTTAAATCAAATGCGCTTGCCGAGCACTGCGGTTTCATAATGTTTAACCTCAGCGAGCCAATCGCTGCCAGCGGGAACATTTTGCGAATCACAATAGGCATCCCAAACGACGCCCCATGGCAAGCTCTTGGATTCTTCCATCAGCGCGAGGCGTGAGGTGAGATCGCCGGAATTTTCCGCATCGCGGAGAGCCGCCGGTTCTAGCAAGGCCATGAGGAGCGCCTTGAGCGTATTGCGCGTGCCGATGGTCCATGCGGCGATGCGGTTGATGCTGGCATCGAAGAAATCAAGGCCGATGTGAGTCCGGCCAAGCAGCTTGTTGCGCACGAGTTCGGCAGCGATGGACTGAAGCGCGTCATCCAGCGTGACGACGTGGTCGCTATCCCAACGCACGCCACGACTGACATGCAAGAGGATTTCCGGGACATACATCAGCACGGATGATAGTTTATCAGCGATGCCTTCTGTCGGGTGGAAATGGCCGGCATCGAGGCAGAGGACCTTTTGGTTTTTGATCGCATAGCCCATGTAGAATTCGTGGGAACCGACGACGTAGCTCTCGCTGCCGATCCCGAACAGTTTGCACTCCACGGCATCAAGGTGATGTTTCGGGTTCAGCTTCTTCGCGAAAACCTGATCAAGCGAATCGGCTAGACGCTGACGCGGGGCAAGGCGATCCACGGGAGTGTCCTTGTAGCCATCCGGAATCCAGACGTTCGTGACAGTCGGCGAGCCGAGGGTCTTTCCCATGAGCGCGCCGATTTCGCGGGAGGCGATGCAGTGCTCGATCCAAAAATCTCGGATGGCTTTTTTCGGATGGGAAAGGGTGAAGCCATCCGCTGCTTTCGGGTGGGAAAAACAGGTGGGGTTGAAATCCATGCCCATCTCGTTCGCCTTAGCCCAGGCGATCCAGTTTTTAAAATGTTCCGGACGGATTTCGTTACGATCGACTTTCTTGCCGCCGAATTCTCCGTAGAACGCATGGAGGTTCAGGCGATGCTTGCCGGGAATCAGAGAGAGCGCTTTGTCGAGGTCCGCGCGGAGTTCATCCGGCGTGCGGGCTTTCCCAGGATAATTTCCGGTAACTGCAATCCCGCCACTCAGGCCTTCACCTGCATTTTCGAATCCACCGACGTCATCGCCCTGCCAGCAATGGAGCGAGATCGGGATCGTGGCCAACTTGGCCATGGCGGTCTCCGTATCGACACCGAAATCCGCATAGTGGGCTTGGGCGAGTTTGTAAGACTGAGAGATGAGTTTTGAGGATTTGGCCATAAAATGAGGATTTACTTAAAGGGTCATCACTTTGAGGTTAAATCCGCAAAAATACCTCCACTGTTTTACCAAAAACAAGCATGATCACGCCAGTGAAACGAGTCCTCAAGATCAACGAATGGTTCCATCCCGACGGATTTCCCATCAGCATCGAGCGAAGGGAGCCGCAGGAGGACTTCGAACCGCACGCACATGAATTCGCCGAGCTGGTGATCGTGACCGGAGGAAAATGCCTGCATGTGACCGGCAACGATTCATGGGAACTCACCGCAGGAGATGTTTTCGTAATCGCCGGGAAGCGCGAACACGAATACCAGGATCTGATGGATCTGCGGCTGGTGAACATTCTCTACCAACCTAACCAACTCAAAATGGGTCTGTTGGATCTGCCATCGGTGCCGGGATATCACGCGCTTTTCACACTGGAACCCGCAAGGAGGAACAAGCAAGCGACAAAGGGCAGACTGCATCTGAATGGAAAGGAGTTAGCACAAGTCACCGAACTGGTGGACCGCTTGGAAGGCGAGCTGAAGTCGCGTGAACCGGGCTTCGGTTTCATGGCGACGGCCTGTTTCATGCAGATCATCGGGATGCTTTCACGCTGTTATGGCAAGAGTCCGTCGCCGGACGGGCGGGCTTTGTTAAGGATCGGCGAGGCCTTGTCACATCTCGAACGAAACATCCATCGCGAGGTGGATCTGGAGGAATTGGCCAGCATCGCCCACATGTCACGCCGGAGTTTTTTACGGGTTTTCCAAGCGGCCACCGGCACCTCGCCGCTGGCGTGGGTCATCGAGCAAAGGATCAACCGCGCTTGCAGCCTGCTGCGGCAGACTGATAGGCGCGTGACCGAAATCGCGTTTGATGTGGGCTTCAATGACAGCAACTATTTTACCCGGCAGTTTACAAAAGTGACGGGGCTCTCGCCGAGAAACTATCGGATGAGACAGGGTGGGAGTTGACTGCTCCAAGTGTCTCAAGCCTTGGTGACCCAGCGGAGCTTCGCCGAGCTGCTGCGCGGGTTCATGCGTCGTTCTTCCGGACTGGCGACGATGATTCCATCGCTCATTTCCGAGTAAGCACCGGTGCGGATTCCTTCCTTCATCTCCTGTTTCACCCGCCGGTCTTCGCCGGAATGGAAGGTAAGGATCGCCGCCCGTCCACCGGATTTCAGGCAGTTCGGCAGGGCGCGGAGAAAGGCATCGAGCGCGACAAACTCTTCATTCACCGCAATTCTCACGGCTTGGAAGACCCGCCGCACGGTGAGATCCACTTCATCCTCATCATTGATCCTCACCGACTCACGGATCGCCTGGGCGAGCGCGGCCGTGTTGGCAAAACGACGCCCGGCGAGTGCCTTCGCGATGGATTCCGCGCGGGGTTCGTCGGCATTCACATGGAGGGCAACTTCGAGTTTCTCCGTGCTGATTTTTTCCAACCAATCGGCGGCGGAAAGTCCACGGGCCGGGTTCATGCGCATGTCGAGCGGTCCAGTGGTCTTAAAACTGAAGCCGCGCGAGGGATCGTCCAGCTGCATGGATGAGCAGCCGAGATCGGCGAAAACAAAATCCACGTCCGCGATCCCACTGGATGTTAGCACTTTGGCGATGCCGGCGTAATTGGATTTCACCGCCTCAAACAGATTATCGCCGTAGCCTGCGGCACGGATGCGTGCTTCGGTTTTTGGCAGTTCCACAGGATCGACATCGAGGCCGATCAGTTTCCCATCAGGTGTTATTTTCTCCAAAATTCTCAATGCATGCCCGCCGTAGCCGAGGGTCGTATCCACTCCGATCTTGCCGGGCGCGAGGGATAACGCATCAAGACACTCCGCGACCATGATCGGAATGTGAGTGCCGGCGGGAGTTTTTCCTGAGGCGATCACCTTCGCCACCGTTTCGCCGTAGCGCGCGGCTTTGTGCTCTTTGTATTTATCCTCAAACCGGCGCGGATTTTTCCCGCTATAACGCTTCCGGCGGGGTGGGCGCGGGGGCTCCTCGCTCACAGTTCGGAGTATTTCAGGTTATTGCCTCGGGATTTTTCCACGGGGTAGCGGATGTCGTTGCGGGCAATCTTCGCTTGCATGACCTCGCCGAGATTCATGCCGAGATTGTCGGCGAATTCGAATAACAGGATGGCGACATCAGCGATCTCGGAGGCGATTTCCTCGCGGTTTTTCTCCAGCCGTTTTTCGATCTGCTCTTCCTGTTGCCAGACGAAATGCTGCATCAGTTCGCCTGCCTCGGCAGCGATGGCGACGGACAAATCTTTGGGGTTATGGAACTTCCGCCAGTCACGGGCATCCACAAATGTCTGAATTTGCGCAGTTAGCTCGGCAATCGAATCGCTCATGCAGGAAGACTAGCCACTTGCCGGGCTGGGGCAAACTCTTTGAACCTCGGGTAGGAGAAGCGGGTAGCGCTTTCCTGTTCGTCCACCAGCAAAGCGACGAGGGCGGAACTGTCCCAAACGATCATCGGGATTCCTCCCGCTCCGCGATGACAGCGTGGCTCAAAGAGTGGCCGACGGAAAGGCTTGGCGCGGGCAGGGCCAAGAAAGCCACAAGGTCGAGACGGGGCTTGGGAAGGGTGAGCAATCCGTCCGCATGCAGAGATTCGAGAGCGGCACTGTGGACCAAAAGCGGCTCAAGGCGCGCGACGGGGCGGTTGCGCTCCGTGATCAGAATGGACTCGCCTTGCTTGACTTGATCGATCAGCCGACTGAATTGGTTTTTCGCGGCGGCAATGTTGGCCGTTTGCATGTAGCCAAGTTGGACATTTTTGCGGGAAATATCGAGGTTGCAGGTCGGGTTTTCAGTGCTTTTCGGCACCCATGAGGCTGGCGCACCAAAATAAAAAAACCGCCTGCGCGTGAGCACAGGCGGTTTTGGAATTGTTTTGAAGCGCTTGGCTTATTCAGCGGCGACTTCGACGGTGGTATCGGCAGCCTTTTTCTTGGCTGTCTTTTTCGCCGGAGCGACCACTTCCTCAGCGGCGGCCACTTCTTCGACCGGCTCTGCGGAGGCCGGACGATCGACCCACTCGATGATTGCCATCGGTGCGGAGTCGCTCATGCGGGCGCCGAGCTTGGTGATGCGGCAATAGCCACCCTTGCGGTCCTTGGATGCAGGGGCGGTTTCGGCGAACAGCTTTTTCACGATGTCTTCCTGACGAAGGAAGGCAATGGCCTGGCGGCGGGAGTGCAGATCGTCGCGCTTGGCGAGGGTGATCAGCTTCTCGGCGACCGGGCGAAGTGCTTTGGCTTTACCGAAGGTGGTCTTGATGCGGCCATGCTCGATCAGGTTGCATGCCAAGCCGGAAAGCAGGGCACGGCGCTGAGCGGCGTTGCGTTTAAGTTTTACTGTTTTGCTGCGATGTCTCATCGGTTGCTCCGTTTCTAGTTATGATATAAATTAGTCGTCGAGGTTTTGAGCGATCAGATCGGCAAGGCCGACTGGTGCTTCGTCTTCCGCACCGAGGCGTGGGCCACGGGAGGCGGCGGCAGGGCCGGAAAGCAACGAGGATTCGAAGGACATTCCAAGGCCGAGACCGAGTTCGACCAGCTTGTCCTTGATTTCGTTGAGGGACTTCTTGCCGAAGTTGCGGTATTTGAGCATTTCTGCTTCTGACTTCATCGCGAGTTGGCCCACCGAGGTGATGTTCGCGTTGTTGAGGCAGTTGGCGGCACGAACCGAGAGTTCGATTTCGTTGACCGACATGTTGAGAAGCTTCTTGAGAGCGGCGTTTTCTTCGCTGGACTCGGCTGGTGCTTCTTCGAAGTCCACAGCGTTTTCGTCGTAATTAACGAAGACGTCGAGGTGGTGACGGAGAATGGCGGAGGCTTGGAGAAGCGCGTCTTGCGGGGTGATGCGGCCGTCGGTCCAGATCTCGAGGATCAACTTGTCGAAATCGGTCATTTGGCCGACGCGAGTGGTTTCCACAGAGTATTTGACGCGGGTGACGGGCGAGAAGATCGAATCGATGGCGATGACGCCGATCGGCTGGTCCTTGCGCTTGTTTTCGTCGCCCGTGGAGAAACCACGTCCGACGCGGACTTCAAATTCGCAGTCGAATTTGACCTTCTTATCGAGGGTGCAGATGATCTGCTCCTTGTTGACGATGTCGTAAAT
>JBDTNJ010000075.1:0-4408 GCA_039933825.1 Luteolibacter sp. | reverse complement strand
GATGAATCATGTCACAAAACCGGCCATACGATATCACGTGATCACGTAAGCTCAGGAAATCCTAAATATCAGGGCGTGAAAGATACTGTCGATGCAGGCTTGGCGACCGGGTATTGCTGTCCATAATCCGCCGCATGTCGAAGTATGCCGGGGAAGAAGTGTTAGTGGTGCCGCGTGCGGTGTTAGATCGGATCGGGTCTTTTCAAGGAATCCAGACGGAGGGATTGGAAATGGCGGTTAGTCAGCTGCTGGATCCGGCGAATCATTTTTTCATGGACCGTGCCGCCGCTGAAGAGGACCCGAGCCACAAGCAGCTCATCCCCTACTGCATCTTCCGTTGTGGCGGGCGCATCCTCCATTACACCCGCGGCAAGGCCGGCGGAGAAGCCCGGTTGCATGCGAAAATCTCGGTCGGCGTCGGGGGCCACGTGAACCCCATCGATACAGGTGAAGGTCGCACCGGCCCGGATGCCTATCATGCGGCCGTGACCCGCGAAATCGAAGAAGAGCTCGATCTGCCGGAAGATCACCAGCACCGGATCATCGGCTTGCTCAATGATGAATCCAACCCGGTCGGCCAGGTGCACCTCGGGATCGTCCATCTCATCGATCTTACTTCAGACAAAGTGAAATCCCGTGAAGACGCGCTAACGGATCTCGGTTTCACCGCGCTAACGGATCTGAATGGCCCGATGTTCGAGCGTCTTGAAACCTGGTCTCAGTTCTGCATCCGACATCTCTCCGAGTGAACGGCCCGGCGCGGTTCAGGGCAGCTAAGGATGATTCACGCTTCGATCTGTTCGAGCAATAGCTTGAGGATCTTCCGGGCGGAGTCCGGGATAACCGTGCCGGGGCCGAAGATCGCGGAGGCTCCATTCTGATAAAGGAAATCGTAATCTTGGGCCGGGATCACACCACCGCAGACGACCATGATATCATCACGGCCTAACTTTTTCAATTCCGCCATGAGCGTGGGCAACAGGGTTTTGTGACCGGCTGCCAGGGAGCTCATGGCAACGATGTGAACGTCGTTCTCCACGGCCTGTTTGGCGGTTTCCGCCGGAGTTTGGAAGAGCGGGCCGATATCGACATCGAAGCCCATGTCTGCATAAGCGGTGGATACGACCTTGGCACCGCGGTCGTGACCGTCCTGGCCCATCTTGGCGATCATGATGCGCGGGCGACGCCCTTCGGCGGCTTCGAATTGTTTGATGAGGTCCGGGATGTCCTTCATATCGCCTTGATGGTTGAATTCCTTTCCATAGACGCCCGAAATGGAGCGGATGACGGCTTTATAACGACCGAAGTGGACTTCCATCGCATCGGAAATTTCGCCGAGGGAGGCACGAGCTTGGGCACATTCGATGGCGAGAGCAAGCAAGTTGCCTTCGCCTCCGCCGGCGCAATCAGTGAGAGCTTTGAGGGTGGCCCGGCACTTGGGTTCATCGCGCTCGGCGCGGAGCTTCTTGAGTCGCTCGATTTGCGAAATCCTAACGGCGGTATTGTCCACATCCAGAATGTCGATCGGATCTTCCTTTGCTAGACGGTATTTGTTCACGCCGACGATAGTTTCCTCACCGGAGTCAATGCGGGCCTGACGGCGGGCGGAGGCTTCCTCGATGCGCATCTTCGGAATACCGGCTTCGACCGCCTTGGACATGCCACCGTATTCCGCAGCCTCCATGATGTGGGCCCACGCGCGGTGAATCAATTCGTGAGTGAGGGATTCCAGATAGTAGGAACCGCCCCAGGGATCGATCACGCGGCAGATGGAAGTTTCATCCTTCAGAAAGATCTGTGTGTTGCGGGCGATGCGGGCGGAGAAATCGGTTGGCAGCGCGATCGCCTCGTCAAGCGCGTTGGTGTGCAGCGATTGGGTGTGGCCGAGCGTGGCGGCCATGGCCTCGATGCAGGTGCGGGAGATATTGTTGAACGGGTCTTGTTCCGTGAGCGACCAACCGGATGTCTGTGAGTGGGTGCGGAGCGCTAGAGACTTCGGGTTTTTCGGGCTGAAGGTCTTCACGATCTTCGCCCACAGCACGCGGGCCGCACGCATTTTTGCGACTTCCATGAAGTGGTTCTTTCCCTGCGCCCAGAAGAACGAAAGACGGGGCGCAAAGGCATCGATATCGATGCCCGCAGCGATGCCGGTGCGCAGGTATTCCCAACCATCTGCGAGGGTGTAGGCCATTTCCAGGTCAGCGGTGGCACCCGCTTCCTGCATGTGATAGCCGGAAATTGAAATGGAGTTGAACTTCGGCATCTTCTGTGAGGTGAACTCGAAAATGTCCGCGATGATCTTCATCGAGGGGCCGGGCGGATAGATATAGGTGTTCCGCACCATGTATTCCTTGAGGATATCGTTTTGAATGGTACCAGCAAGTTGGTCGAGCGTAGCTCCCTGTTCGAGAGCGGTGACGATATAGAAAGCGAGGATCGGCAGGACCGCGCCGTTCATCGTCATTGAAACGGAAACCTTGTCGAGCGGGATGCTGTCGAAGAGCACCTTCATGTCGAGGATTGAGTCGATCGCGACACCGGCCTTGCCGACGTCACCGACGACGCGCTCATGGTCCGAGTCATAGCCTCGGTGGGTGGCGAGGTCAAAGGCGACTGACAGGCCTTTCTGGCCGGCGGCGAGATTGCGGCGATAGAATGCATTCGATTCCTCCGCAGTGGAGAACCCGGCGTATTGGCGGATGGTCCAGGGCTGGAGACAATACATCGTCGCATAGGGTCCGCGCAGGAAAGGGGCAATGCCTGCCTGATATTTCAAGTGCTCCATGCCGGCGATGTCTTCTTCGGTGTAGAGCGGCTTGACCGGAATTCTTTCCATGGTGTCCCACACGATCTCACCGATCGGTTTGCCATGTTCTTTTTCGAGTGCGGTGGCCCATTGTTCGCGGCGGGTGGAGCCCGCTGCAACTTGATAGGGGATATCTGCGAATGATGGACGGCTCATAATACTCCAGCTCCCTTGAGAAGTTGATGGTTAAGTTCGTAATTGTTACTGCGGACGTTGACAAAATCATCGACTCCGGCAGCGCGCCAGGCAGCTTCATTGTCACCCGGAGCACCTGCAACTAGCAGAGTCAGCTCGGGTCTGGCGGCCTTCATGACAGCCGCTAGCGGAACGACCGCTTCAAGATAAGTCGCATCGTCCGAGGTGATGACGGCGATACTTGCCTTGCTGGATTTTAAAGCGACAAGCGCATCATCGTGGTTCAGGAACTCACGAGTTCCGTCAACTGCAAATCCGGCGGCTTCGAAAAACGAGGCGGTCCAGTCCGCCCGGAGGCGATAGTTGCGGGATGGACCGATGTTGAGCTGGAGGATGGCGGGTGGGGCACCGGATTTCAACGCAAAGGCAGCAGAGGCATCGCGGAGTGCCTCGTATTCTTCGGCGGCCCGGCGGGTTTTCAGTGGGGTGACTTTAAGACCGGAAGGTGTAATTCCACAGACGGAGGCGATCTGCCCGGCTGTGGCACCTGCGAGCGCGGCATTGATGGCCTGTTCGATCATCGCAGAGCTGGCGGATCGGGTGATGGCGACTTCGGCGATGCCATTAGAAGGCCCGGACTTTTTCCCACAGCCTTTGCAGGATGCCATTTCGAGTTTTTTCCCCTTGAGATCAGGATACATGTTGCTGCCGACGATCTTGTCCTTGCGGCGACGGATGTTTTGAAATTTTGCCTGGCAAACAGCCTCGACTGCTTTTTGCACTGAGCCGTTTTCAAGGGCGGCGAGCATCCCTCCTTGTTTTTCGATGTCTTGGAAAATCCCCCAACTTTTTGCAGCGATCTGATCCGTCAGCCACTCGATGTAAGTCGAACCTCCAGCGGGATCGATGACGTGGTCGAGGCCGCATTCCTCGCGAAGTATAGTTTGCACGTTACGGGCGACGCGACGTGAGAATTCATCGCTGTGGCCGGAAATTTCGTCGAAGGGACCAACGTGCAAACTATCCGCCCCGGCGACGACTGCGGCGAATGCCTCGGCGGTGACGCGGAGCATGTTGGTGTGCGCGTCGTAGGTGGTTTTATTCCACTTTGAGGTATTCACATGGATATGAACCGGCGCATGTTCTACTCCATAGGCGGCGGCGACCTTGCTCCAAAGCCAGCGGGCCGCACGGACTTTGGAAATCTCCATGAAATAGTCGGAGCCGACCGCAAGACAGATGCGGATGTGCGGCAGGACAGATTCCGGCGAGAGCCCGCGCGCCCTCATTTCTTCAAGATAACAGACCAAGGTGGCAACGACATAACCGAGTTCCTGAGTAGCTGTGGCTCCGGAGTTATGATAGATATCACCCTGCACCGTGATGCTGCGGACGCCGGGCGCACGCAGGCGGCAATATTCGGTGAGGGCTGCCATTTGATCGAAGCGCGGGGCCAGATCGTTTTCG
>JBDTNJ010000074.1:0-10036 GCA_039933825.1 Luteolibacter sp. | reverse complement strand
GGAAGATTGGTTTCGCGCCAGCCGCGAGAATGACGGCTCGGCCTTGAAAAAGTTCATTGCCGCAGGATTTAAGCCCGATGCACGCAATCCGGATGGGGATTCCGCACTGCACATCGCGGCGTCCGCGGGCGCGGAAAATTCCGCGAATTTTCTGCTCAAACGCGGCTTGTCCGTGGATCTTCGTGGTGGTTCCGGGCGCACACCGCTGATGGGCGCGGTCATGGCGGATCAGACGGTAATGGTGCGCTGGCTGCTGCGGCAGGGAGCCGATCCACGGGCCAAGGATAAGGACGGCTTTATGCCTCTGATGCTCGCCGTCCGCGAAGGTAGCGCCGGCTCGGTGGCGGAACTGGCCTCTTACAATCGTGAGAATCTCGACGCCGCATTGCTTCTGGCAGCTCTGGTCGGGCGGGCGGATGTGATCGATTCTCTAACGAACTATGGGGCGTCGGTGTATGCCAGGATGGAGGATGGCCGCACGCCGCTGATGATCGCTGCGGAAAACGGCAATACCGATGCGGTGAAGCTTCTCCTCGATCTGGGTGCCAGCCGCTATACCACCGACCCCAATGGCCGCACCGCAGCGGAACTCGCAAAAACAGCGGGCCATGAAGACATCGCCGCTCTCATCTTACGCGCGCCTCTTCCCGAGGAACTGGTTCTCGAGTCACCGGAGAAAATTGCGGAAAAAATGGACTCTTTTGTTGATGCCGCCGCAGCGAAGGAGGCAAGTCGCCCGATGTCGGGAAGCAAGATCGTTCCTTCCAAAGGCCCTGCGATGTTCAATGCTCAAGCGCGGATCAGTGTGAAACGCGGCGTATCTAGGCCGATCAATGGCGAAACCCTCAGCACCTCGGTTGCGAATCTGCCTGCCAAAGCGGGCACGGGGCAGGGTGCCGCTGATTCCGGGGCAGGTGCCAGCCTGCCATTTGCCATGCCGCCTCTGATCATGCGCCATTACAGCGAACGTGAGCTGCCAATCAATGTCCAATCCGTGCAGGGCGACATAGCTACTGTTAGTATCGCAGGTGCGTCCCCGAAACAGATGAAAGTGCGGACGGGCGAGACAATCCCCGGCTCGCACCTGTCAGTCGTCAGCGTCCGCCGCCGGATGGAAGACAGCAAGGTCAGCCAAGGACGGAAGATGGAGATTTCCGTGATGGACGTGCGCGATACCGCCACTGGAACGACCCGCGAGTGGACGTCAGGAATTTCCGCCGAGGCGCATGATCCGGTGGCTCTGGTGGAGGATTCGGCGACGGGCAAACGTTATGTCGCATCCCAGGGCCAGCGTTTCAAAGCAGCGGATGGAACGGAATTCATCGTATCAGATGTGCGGCCGAATCAATTGATCATTGAAGAGGCGGCCACGGGTGCTGTACAAACCATCCCACTGCGCGGCCCGCGCGGCTGAGTTTTTAATATCAGTTAATCATGGAATCAGATACCATCATCGACCACGGCGAACCTGTCCGCCAGTTCTCTGTTCTGCTCCCTAACCGTGTCGGCGCACTCGCCGCTTTGGTGAAGTTGTTGCGGACATCGGCCATCGAAGTGATCGGTCTCAGCATGCAGGACTCGAGGGATGCGACGGTGGCGCGCCTTGTCGTCTCGGATCCGGACGCCGCTGAGCACTTGTTCATGGAAAAGGGAATCCCGCACACGACTTGTGAATTGGTCGTGATCGCCATGCGCGAGTCCGGCCCCGGATTGCTCCAGTCACTCGATACCCTGATGATCGCCGAGACGAACATCGACTTCGCATATGCGCTGATGCCGAGCCCCGAAGGGCAATCGATGTTAGCCATGCACGTTGAAGATTATGAATTTGCGGTGGCGATTCTTCATCAAAGTGGTTTCAAGCTGATGTATCAGGAGGATCTGAGCCGCTGATACCGGTACCGGTCGATTGAAGCCCTAATGCGGGTTTTATCCCCGTTTCTTTTTGACCGAATTGGCTGTCTTTCCGCACGAGCGAGCTGATGGTTGCAGGGTAGATGCCAAATCCCCATGAGTGACTGTTGTAAACATCCGAAGCCGGAACCCGGGGAGAAGAGCTGCTGTCATGCGGAACCGGCCCCCATCGTTTCCTGTTGTGGAACGCATGGTCATTCCAAAGGAGACGTCAAACCTTCATCCGGTGCGAAATACTTCTGCCCAATGTGCCCCGGCGTGGAGTCGGACAAACCCGGCACTTGTCCGAAATGCGGCATGGCCTTGGAACGCAATCCCACTTGGAAACCTGCGGTAAAAACCATCTACACCTGTCCGATGCACCCGGAGATCCAGCAGGATCATCCAGGTGCCTGCCCGAAGTGCGGTATGGCGCTCGAAGTGAAAACCGTGCAGCCGGATGACGAGTCGGAGGACGATCAGGAAACCGCCGCTCTTCAACGAAAACTCTGGATCAGCTGCGCGCTCGCGCTGCCGGTATTTCTGCTAGCGATGGGTGGGATGATTCCCACCCTGCGTGTTGACGGGAAAATCTCAGGAGTCGTGCAGATGGTGTTAGCCACCGCCGCCATCGGCTGGCCGGGCGGGTTCATTTTCGGCAGAGCCTGGCGCTCGCTCCAACATCGTAGTCTTAACATGTTCACCCTGGTTGCGCTCGGAGTCGGCGCGGCGTGGTCCTATAGCACCGTCGCCGTCCTGATGCCCGGCGTTTTCCCACATTCACTGCGGCACGGGGGAGGGGTCCCGCTTTATTTCGAGGCCGCCGCTGTCATCACAGCGCTGGTGATTCTCGGTCAATGGCTGGAGGCGCGGGCACGCAGCAAAACCGGTGAGGCGGTGCAAGCCCTGCTTGGCCTCGCTGCGAAAACCGCGCGCCGGGTCACCGACGGTCGTGAAGTGGATATTCCACTCGATGAGGTGAAACTCGGCGATCTGTTGCGCGTGCGCCCCGGTGAAAAAATCCCGCTCGATGGTGTGATCACCGAAGGCGTAAGCACGGTGGACGAATCCATGATCACTGGCGAACCGTTGCCCGTTAGTAAAAGTACAGGCGATAAGGTGGTCGGCGCGACTATCAACCAGACTGGCGCGTTTCTCATGAAAGCAGAGAAAATCGGTGCTGAAACGTTGCTCTCTCAAATCGTTCAAATGGTCGCCGACGCCCAACGCAGCCGCGCGCCGATCCAACGCATTGCCGATCAGGTCTCCGGTTGGTTCGTGCCTGCTGTTGTCCTTGCGTCGATTCTAACATTCTGCGGTTGGATGCTCTGGGGACCGGACCCGCGGTTTGCATTCGCCATCTCTAACGGTGTCGCCGTGCTTATCATCGCCTGCCCGTGTGCGCTGGGATTGGCCACGCCGATGTCGATCATGGTCGGCGTTGGTAAAGGTGCGCAGATGGGCGTGCTTGTCCGTGATGCCGCTGCTTTGGAGCTGGCCGAAAAGATCACCCACCTCATCACCGATAAAACCGGCACTCTCACCGAAGGTCGTCCGGTGGCCAAGGAAATCATCGCCGTTACGTCTGGCCAAGAAGACCACATTCTATCTATTGCTGCCGCGCTCGAACAGCTGAGCGAGCATCCACTCGCCCACGCCATCGTCACCCGCGCGGCTGACAAAGGCTTGGCCTTGGCGAAAGTCGACGACTTCGTGTCAATCACCGGTGCCGGAGTTAGCGGGAAAATCGGTGGTTCAGTCGTCCGCGTCGGCAAGCGCGTCTGGCTGGAAAGCGAGGGTTTGTCCGTTTTTTCCGAACTTTCCGCCGCCGCAATATTACTTCAGGAAAAAGCCCACACCGTCATCTGGGTTTCCGAAAACTCTTCTATCAGCGGCTTCATCGCCGTCGTAGATCCGATCAAAGCTTCCGCCGCTGAGGCCGTGCGCGAACTTCACGCGATGGGCCTGAAGCTTGTTATGCTCACCGGTGACAACCCGCAAACTGCCCAAGCAGTCGGCCGGGAGCTCGCCATCGATGACATCCGCGCCGAACTAACACCTGCCGGTAAACTCGCAGTCATCCGCGACCTGCGCGCCACCGGTGCTATCGTCGCCATGGCGGGCGACGGCATCAACGACGCCCCGGCCCTCGCCGAAGCCGACGTGGGCATCGCCATGGGTACCGGCACCGACGTCGCCATCCAAAGCGCCGGCCTCACTCTCGTCAAAGGCGACCTGCGTGGCATCGTCCGCGCGCTTGGTCTCAGCCGCGAGGTCATGCGCAACATTCGCCAGAACCTGTTTTTTGCCTTCATCTACAATGCCGTCGGCATCCCGCTCGCCGCTGGGGTTTTCTATCCGCTCACCGGCTGGCTGCTCAACCCGATGATCGCCGGAGCCGCCATGGCATTCAGCAGTGTTTCCGTCATCGGCAATGCCCTGCGGCTGAGGAAAAAGTCGGCGGGCTGAAACCGCTGATTTTTGAATTTTACAGCGCGGCGGAATGTTGGACACTTCAACCGGAATCGCTATTTAAATCAAACGTATGAATATTCTGGTCATCGATGTAGGCGGCACAAATGTGAAAGTCCGGGCCAGCAGTCATGAAGAGCTGTTGAAGATTCCTTCGGGTCCGAAAATGACGGCCGATCAAATGGTCGCCGCAGTTCGCCAGCAAACCACGGGTTGGGAATACGAAGCGATCACCATTGGCTATCCGGGACTCGTGGTGCATGGCCGCATCGCCACGGATCCACACAATCTCGGTGCGGGCTGGGTCGGGTTTGACTTTCAAAAAGCTTTCGAACGCCCGGTGAAAATCATCAACGACGCCGCGATGCAGGCGCTGGGTAGTTACGATGGCAAGCGTATGCTTTTCCTCGGTCTGGGCACTGGCATGGGAGCAGCGATGATTGCGGACGGGGTTCTGGAGCCGATGGAACTCGCGCATTTGCCCTACCGAAAAGGACGCACCTATGAAGATTACGCCGGGCTCGCCGGACTCGAGCGGATGGGTAAAGCGAAATGGACACGCCATGTGACAGACATCATCAATCTCCTCAAAAACGCCCTGGAGGCAGACTATGTCGTGCTGGGCGGAGGCAATGCCGGGTTGCTCAAGACGATGCCGCCTGACGTCCGTCTGGGAACTAACGCGAATGCCTTCGTGGGCGGGTGCCGACTCTGGGATCCGTCGTTTTCGCCGGTAAAATCTGAAACAACGCCTGAATTACCCCTATGAATCTCTCACAGGAAACGACCGCTTTCGGCGCGCCCGGAATTGAACCGCGCTGGACATCCAGCGCCAAGGAGGGTCTAGGCACTTCCTATCACACCGGGTGCCGGGTTTGGTTCACCCTCAGCCACGGCATCGTCAACGAGCTCTATTACCCACATGTGGATCAGCCGAACACGCGCGATTTCCAATTTCTCATCAGCGACGGAGAGACCTTCTGTCACGAGGAAAAGCGTGATCTCGATCATGTGATTGAATGCCCGGAACGCAATTGCCCTCTCTATCGGCTCACCAACACCGAGCGCAACGGACGCTACCGGATCATCAAGGAGGTGCTGACCGATCCACACCGCTCGGTTTTGCTCGTGCATACGAAAGTCGAGGTGCTTGATGAATCCTTGCGCGGCAAGTTGCGCCTCTATGCATTGCTCGCACCCCACCTCGCAGGTCATGGAGCTGGGAATTCCGGTTGGTGCTCGGAAATCGGTGGCAACCGGTTTCTGCATGCCTCGCGCGGAGATGTCCATCTCGTTATGGGCTCAAACAATGGGTTTTCGCGCCGCTCGGTCGGCTACGTCGGGGCCAGCGACGGATGGCGGGATCTGACGGACAATTTCAAAATGGACTGGGAATTTCGAGCCGCCGGAAATGGCAATCTCGCGCTTACCGGTGAAATCAATCTACCGGATAACGGTGAATTCACCATCGCCATCGCACTCGGGCGGAGTTCCCAAAGCACGGCGACCAAATTGATGTTGTCCCTAGCGGAGCCGTTTGAGGAGCATCGCGAGTCCTATGTCCGTCAATGGCAGCGCACGGTGGTCGGGACGGGATGTGACTTCAGCGCACACACTTCCGACGACGGAGGGATCTATCGGTTAAGCCGCTGTGTCCTGCTGGCGCATGAGGATAAGATCTTTCAAGGTGCCATGGTCGCCTCGATGAGCATCCCCTGGGGAGAGACGAAAAATGACGACGACCTCGGTGGCTATCATCTCGTCTGGACGCGGGACATGGTGCAGAGCGCAAGCGCGCTGCTCGCCTCCGGTCAGCAGGGTACTCCCATTCGTGCCTTGATCTGGCTGGCTGCCATTCAACTGGCGGACGGCAGTTTCCCCCAGAACAGTTGGATCAACGGCACCGCGTATTGGCCCGGACTGCAGCTCGACGAAATTGCCGCTCCGATCCTGCTGGCATGGCGTCTGCGCCACTTGGGAGCCGAGCCCGGCTTGTTCGATCCGTGTTTGATGATCTTCCGGGCGGCGGCGTATCTGATCCTGCGTGGCCCGGTAACCTCGCAGGAGCGATGGGAGGAAAACTCCGGTTACTCGCCCTCCACTCTTGCGATGGTCATCGCGGGCGTGGTTTGCGCTGCCGATTTCGCCCTACAATCCGGTAAAGCCGAAACCGCTGATTTTATTCTAATCTATGCCGACTGGCTCGCCGCCCACCTCGAGGAATGGACGGTCACGAATGCCGGTGAGTTAGTCGATGGCATCCCGTGCCATTACATCCGGATCAATCCCACCGATCCACAGCAACCCGATCCACACGCCGATCCTAACACCGGAATTCTCACCATCGCCAATGGCGGCGGCGTCCATCCGGCAAGAAATGTGGTCGGCGGGGATTTTCTCCACCTCGTTCGCCTGGGCATCCGTGCGGCGGACGATCCCATCGTGCGCGATTCGATCAAGGTCATCGACCGCGTACTGAAACACGATCTCCCCCAGGGCCCTTGCTGGCGCCGCTACAACCACGACGGCTATGGGCAAAAGGACGATGGCAGTGCTTTCGATGGCACCGGAGTCGGCCGCTCGTGGCCGATCCTAACTGGCGAGCGCGGCCACTATGAGCTGGCCGCCGGCCGCGATCCCATGCCCTTCATCACCGCCATGGAAGAGTTTGCAAATGCAGGTGGCATGCTCGGCGAGCAGCTCTGGGATGTGGAGGATGTATCTGATAGTTATATGAAACGCGGCCAACCGACTGGTGCCGCCATGCCCCTCTGCTGGTCACATGCGGAATACATCTCGCTCGTGCGCAGCCGCCGCGATGGCGTTTGTTTTGATCGCATCGAGCCCGCCTTCCAACGCTACGTGGCCGCTCCGGTGAAAAGCCGTCATGAAATCTGGAATTTCCGCCACCCGCTCCGGCGCATGCCTCATGGGAAAATCCTGCGCCTCATCGTGGGTGCCGACGCCACAGTGCATTGGTCCACCAACAGTTGGGCGAACACGAAGACCATCGAGGCGGTGAAAAACATCACGCTCGATTTGTGGTTCGTCGATCTCCCTACGGAGAAACTGCCCGGCCACACCATGCTCGAGTTCACCTTTTTCTGGCGAGACGCCCAGCGCTTCGAGGGCCGGAATTTCACGGTCGATCTGGACGCGGAGTAGAGCGGGGGGATATGAGCTGCTCCTGATGAATTGATCTATTTCCTCACGCTTCAAATCTCTTTACCACTTCTCGGGTTACAAGGTGCCGGCTGCCAGTTTTTCCAGATAGATGAAGTGCAGGGGATTAACGCCCGCTTTATCACGAATTCCTTTGGCGTTGTCGAAGATGGTCACTGACCTCGGGCCAAAATTCACCCCTCCAAACACGCCGTCCCGAACAGCGTGAACCCGGTCGATTGCTCGATTTGGATGCCTAGCAATTGACCTATTAGTCGATCTGGATCCCCGTCGAAGATGACGATCTTGTTTTGTGTGGTGCGTCCTGTTGTTATGGAGTTGCATAGAGCAAAGCGATGATGTCACGCAGGGCTTCGGCATCGGTTGCGGAAAGGGCATCCACGCGCTTGGTGAAGCGACCCAGGCTGACCGCGCGGATTTGATCGACTATCACCTCAGCGGGTTTCGCTGCGCAGGTGATTTGCAGGCGATGCGCCCATGTGGGATGCAGCGATGTCGTCAACGGGCAGACGACGGCCATGCCTGTCGAATGCATCGGGTCGGGACTAACAACCACGCAAGGTCTCGATTTTTGAACTTTCCGACCGGCGGTTGGGTTGAGATCGACCCAGTAAATCTCGTAACGCCGGACGACGGGGAGCTTAGAAACCTGAGTCTTCTTCGAGGCCATCGGCGATTCCGGTTTCCGCCCAGTCGCGGGTTTCTTTCAGGCTTGTGGCGTCCATCGCCATCGCGGCGAAGGATTCTTCAAGGGTAAGTTTGCTGCCCGAGGCTGGTGAAATGAGAATTCCTTCCTGCACGGCTTGCATGATGAAACCACGTTCTAAATGGTAGGATCGGATGAGATGCGCGGGAATCCGGGCACCTTTTGAATTGCCGATGCGGATCGGTTTTTGAATCTGGGCCATGGGGATACTGTAATTACATCGGGCACCGCTGGCAAGTTGGAATCTTGAGTTTGCAATGCGGCTTGCCTTCTTCACGGGCATTTGTGATTTGACCATAAGTCCGTTATTCCTATTGATCCAATTGCGCTACCGTCGTTTTGGATTCACGCATCGTGCAGTCCGTGGACTCGGGTGACCTGAGACTTTCAATGATGACAGGTTGGGTTGGGCAGGTGGTGGAGACACCAAGTGCGCGGTTGGGACTTGGAAAAACACGTCACCCGGTTTCTTACAGCCACCAAATACGGCGAAAATGGCAGATATATTCTCACCCACGCTCGGGGTCCGATCCAGCCTCAGGAACATCTGAACATACCGTGACGTCAGTGTGTTTAGACGGTGTGTTGACATGTGGCGGCCACAGTGCGAGTGATGTTTTCTGCGTTTGAAATTCAGATATACTCCAGACATTCGAGTTTGCATGGCTGCGTGGCTTTTTACGGGAGGCGCGTGTCATGCTCACGGTGATATTCACGAGCAAATCGCCGAAATTTCGCTGCGCATCGCGATGGATGCCGGGGACGCGCAGCTCTATGTCCAGCGCGCGGATCTGCGGCGGCAGCACGAGGAATGGATTGGTGCACTCGACGATTACGAGACGGCGCACAAGCTCGATTCCAGCCTTGAGCTGGATCTGCTGCGAGGATGCGTTCTATTGCAATCAGGTCGAGCAATGGACGCGCTGCCGTTGTTCAACGGCTTTCTCACAAGGCACCCGGCTCACCCGCTGGCATTGTTGTATCGCGCCCGTGCTCTGGAGAAACTGGACCGTCATTCGGAAGCCGCTACCGATTATATCGAGGTGTTAAGATACACGACGATTCCGGAACCAGATTTGATCATGGAGGCGGGCAACTCATTTGCCGCCCATGGACACGCCGGGGATGCGATCCAAATCCTCGATGCGGGTATAGAAAAACTCGGCTCTATTCCTTCGTTAGTTCTTCGGGCGATCGACATTGAAATCGCGGCGGGAAATTTCGATGCCGCACTGACTCGCGTGGCAATGATGCAGCAAGGCAGCAGTCGTCCGGAACCTTGGATAGCACGTCGTGCGTCGATTCTGGCCCAAGCAGGCCGCGTCACAGAGTCGCGCAAAACATGGCAGGCTCTGGCGATGCACCTAGGCGCTTTACCGGCAGCGGAACGGGGATCTCATGCCATGAGCAAGCTGATGGAACAAACACGGCAGGCGTTGGCCGCACTCGATGGTTTGCCCGTAGATTTCAAAACTTCATCCAAACCTTGATGCGTAATCTCTATCAAATTTTAGCAGTTATCCTGTGCGCCGCCAGCGCGCAAGCGCAGGTCAACTATACGGGTGGTGTTTACAGCCAAAATTTCGACTCGCTGCCCGGTAATGCTAACAATACAGTCAACGTCGTATGGACGGATAACTCCACGCTGCCTGGCTGGTATGCTAACAAGGCAACCTTCGGTATCACGGACGCCACCTTGGGCGGCACGGCTTCCACGTTTGATCCGACGAACACTGCAGACAACGTTGGGCTGTTCAGTTTCGGGACCGCCGCCGCGACGGA
>JBDTNJ010000073.1:0-2260 GCA_039933825.1 Luteolibacter sp. | reverse complement strand
GAGGAAAATGATGTGGGCGAGCGTGACGAGAATGATTTCTTCGATCAGCGCGTGTTTGAGCGTGTCGATCGTGTGATCGATCAATTCGCTGCGATCGTAAAATGGGCGGATCGTCACGCCGGGCGGCAGGCTGGGGGTGATCTGGGCGATTTTTTCTTTCACCCGCTCGATGACGGCCTTGGCATTTTCCCCGGTGCGCATGACCACGGTGCCGCCGACCGCTTCGTGGCCGTTGAGATCCAGCGCGCCACGCCGGAAGTCGCCGCCGATTTGAATGGTGGCGATATCCTTCAGATAGATCGGTGTGCCTCCAACGGCTTTCACCGTGACGCGTTCGAGATCCTCGACACTCGTCACCAGACCGACGCCGCGCAGGACGAATTCCGCGCCGTTTTCCTCGATGGTTTTCCCGCCAACATTGAGGTTCGCATCCTGAACAGCGGTCGCCACTTCCATCATCGTCACGTTCGCCGCCCGCATCTTGGCGGATGAGAGTTCGATTTGATACTGCTTCACAAAACCGCCGATGCTGGCGACTTCCGCCACGCCCTGGACGCTGGCGAGCTGATAGCGGATGTGCCAGTCCTGTAATGAACGCAGCTCGGCAAGGTTGTAGCCTCCGTCAGTGGCTTTCGCCGGATCGACATCGAGATAGTATTGATAGACCCAGCCGAGGCCGGAGGCATCCGGACCTAACTGCGGTGTGACACCCTCCGGCATCGCCTTTTGCAAAAAATTCAAACGTTCCAGCACCCGCGCGCGGGCGAAGTAAAGATCGATCTTATCCTCGAAAATAATGGTCAGCAGCGAGAAGCCGAACATCGAAGTGGCACGCACTTCCTTCACTCCTGCAAGACCTTGCAGACCCGTGGACAGTGGAAAAGTAACCTGGTCCTCCACCTCCTGCGGACTGCGGCCCATCCACTCGCCATAGACCTGCACCTGGTTTTCCGTGAGATCCGGGATGGCATCCACCGGCGTCTGGTAGAGAGCGTGGATTCCCAGCGCCACCAGCAGCAGGGTGCCGCAGGCGACGATGAAACGGTTCTTCAGGCTCCATTCGATGATGCTTTCAATCATATTAAAAATTTCTGTTACTTGATTTCCTTGCCGCAATCCGGCATTGCGACACCGAAAAACGGATTTCCTCCTGGCCTGCCGCCGAGCTGGATCCAACGGCCTTTTTTCGCGGCACCTGGAATGGCCTGATCCACCATTGGGCATTCCCAAAGCTGGAATTCAGGGACACCGGCGGTCGCGCGCATAGGTTGAAGCACGGCGGTGGCGGCCATTGAAAATTTGTAAAATGCCTCACGTGCCTTGGTAAGATCATCGAAACCATGGAAATGCCGGGCGTCCCTAAGCTGCTGATCGCCATCGCGCTGGCCTAATAAATCAGCGAGCTCGACGGTTTTCATCATCACCGGTTCACTGACCTTGTTAAAAGCGGCTAGATCATCCAAGGCGAGCGCGGCAGCCATGGCATCGGCGATTTTGATGAATTCACCCATCACTTTCTTCTGCGGTTCGGTGAGAACCGGCACAGCCGTCACCTCCGTGACAGGCGCGGCAGCCGGCATGAACGAACGGTTCAATTCGGCTTGGCCATCGATGAGCAGATTCCCGTTGGTCACGACCGGATCGCCCTCGGATATTCCTGATAGAATTTCCACCATCTGGTCCCCGCGCCGCCCGATTTTCACGGGCTTCTGGCTGTAGGCACCGCCACCGTGATCGACGTAAACGACCGCTTGCGCCCCGGTTTGAATCACGGCGGTTCTCGGAACAGTCAGGACTGCCGGCGACCTAACATCCACAGCTCCATCGGCGTAGAGGCGATGCAACAGCTCACGTTTTCCAACCACCAGTGGGTTCGCAAGCTCCACACGGATCTTGGTGGAGCGTGTCGTTTCATCGAAGTTCGGATCGATGAAGGTGACTTTTCCGACGAAGGTTTTGCCAGGTTCCGAGGGCGTCGTGACGGTAACAGTTTGGCCGATCTCGATCCATGGCATGTCCTGTTCGTAAGCAGGAAACATGAACCACATGGTGGAGAAATCGGCGATTTCAAAGAGCTTTTGTCCGGTGGTCACGTATTGACCTTCATAAACTTCGTGGGCAACCACCGTCCCGGTCTGGGGTGCGAGTATTTGGGAGTTGAGCGCATCCGGACTCTTGCCGGATAGTTCGGAGATTTGGCCGGTGGTCAGACCCATCTGCTGAAGTCGCAGGCCGGTATTTTTCTTCAACTCGCCATTGA
>JBDTNJ010000072.1:0-10080 GCA_039933825.1 Luteolibacter sp. | reverse complement strand
TGCCCGCCACCTTGGCGCTGGCGTAGTAATTGCCACCCCGATGACGAAGGAGACACTGAACCTTGGATTTGCTGAATTGTGCATTTTGTCGCATGGCGTCGTATTCTGTTCGACCCAAGGCATGCATTTTCGGTATGCATTCCCAACAGAAATCTTCGTAAGTCGTTGAAGGGCCTGTAGCTCAGCGGTTAGAGCAGGGGACTCATAATCCTTTGGTCGTGGGTTCAATCCCCACCGGGCCCACCTGATGGTCAGCGGGTTAGCCGTGCCAAACGGCGCTCAGTTCAACCAAGCAGTGCGCTAAAGGTTCGTGCGGCCAAGAAAATCCATCAAAGGTCTGGCACAGACGCGTCGCCGTCCCTGCCCTTTCCGCCCTTTTGCCCGCCACCGTGTCCTTTTCCTTCCCCGCTTCTGCCGCCCCTCTGGTATCCAACTTGGAAGCATTAGTATCTAGGCGACTTCGGCCTTGAGGCGGGCGAGGAACTGGGTCTTCATCATGGCGGTATGGGAAGCCTCGGGCATGGATGGGCCGTTGTTTTCAGCGAGGTCCTTAGCGAGGTTGTAGAGTTCGATGGGGTTATCCCTGTGCAGGATGATGAGTTCCGCATCTACATCCAGTCGAGCGGTCCGGGCGGCGGCGGCTCCTTTATGGACAATTTTCTAGGCACGACATCGCGCGCGATTGGCAATCTGCGCTGCCTATAATATCCGCGTGACCTACCCCAATCAGATAGCGCAACCTAACACGGAAGACCAACCTGCGCGAACTTGCCCGACATTACGCGCTTCTATCCCGATAGCACTTATGGAAATCTCAGCGATGCGAACTAAGGCGCGCGAGCGGTGTCCTTCAATTCACCCGCAAAGGCATAGGTCTAACGATCACAAAAAATCCTGCTGCGACCAACCTGACCTACTGTGTAGAAGTGACCGACAACCCAGCAAACGCGGGGTCGTGGAGCAGCGCGGGCATCGTCATCGAATTAAACACAAGTACCACGCTGATGTCGCGTGATTCATCCGTTATGGGCTCCACGCCGCGGCGCTTCATGCGGCTGAAGGTGAGGATTCCGTGAAACACAAACTTCAGAAAACCCGCCGGATCGCTTGTCTCGCTTCGCGCCGCAGTGGCGGATGACCCTCCGGAAAAGTTGAAAGAATCCGGGGGAGGTTTGTCGAGAACTGCTCTCCGAACCTCTGAAATTGCTGGTTTTATAGCCAGACAGGACACATTCGGCATGCCTTTCGATGGAATATTTCCTAAATTCTCGATTTAAGTGCTCCAGCAGTCTTGACATTCCCGGTCAGTTCTTTGAACTCCCTTGCATGGCAAGCAAGCTCAAACCTATCAAAGATAAACAATCCAAGACTCAGATCATCGATCAGATCGCCGCAAGCACCGAACTCAGCCGCAAACAAGTGGCTGCCGTTCTCGATAGCCTGACGGATGTCATCGAAGCCCACGTCATGAAAAACGCAGTCGGCGAATTCGTCCTGCCTGGTCTGATGAAGATCAGCACGGTGCGCAAGCCAGCCGTCAAAGCACGCAAGGGCATCAATCCATTCACCAAGGAAGAAGTGATGTTCAAAGCGAAGCCAGCGTCCACCGCTATTAAAGTGCGTCCGCTGAAAAAGCTCAAGGACATGGCAGTCTGATATCCGTCGCACGGTTCTGCGGATCATTTCCGTAGCCGGCGATCAACTTACCCCAGCCTTTCCGGTTAGCCGGGAAGGCTGTTTGTTTTCAGGGTTTTGACACCCCGCAACCCCGTTGCTATTTCAAAAGCCCATCGTATCCCGCGTCAAAAGAATCATTGGCAAGGCCACGAGGATGATTAAAGTAAAAGGCGACAGATTCCCTCTGTGAAATTTCCTGCCATGTCTGCCGATTCCATTGTCCTGCCATCGCTCGAAGATCCCATTCCAGAGGTCGTGCCTGACCTCGGCGTAGACCCGCTCGCACCCGTTCCGGGCCCCTACGACAAGGCCATCGCCGAAGCGGACGAGCTGCTTCGCCGGCCCCGCGCCGCGGGCTCGGGCATCCAGGTTTTGCGGCAGCATGCAAAGGATCGAATGACCGTTTGGGAGCGTCTGGATGTGCTGCGCGATCCAGGAACACAGCCCGACCTGTTATTTCAAAACTGGGGCCCCAATCTCGATGGCGCTTCATTGGTTACCGCCGTGCTCCGCATCCATGGCCGGGACGTCGCCGTTTATGGTCACGATTTCACCGTTCGTGCGGGCTCCATGGATGCGACAAACGGCCGCAAGCTCGCGAACCTGTTCCGTCTGGCGGGTGACAAGGGCCTGCCGGTCATCGGCATGAACGACAGTGCGGGCGCGTTTGTCCCTGCGGGAGTGGGCGGACTCGATGGATACTCCGAGGCGTTTACCGCGCTGCGGAAAATCAGCGGCGTGGTCCCCAGCATCATGTGCATGTTCGGTTATAACGCCGGCGGCGGGTCTTACCTGCCACGCCAGGGAAGTTTCGTAATTCAACCCCACGGCACCTTTTTCGGACTCACCGGGGCGGCGGTCGTGAAAAGCGTGCTGGGTGAGGAAGTTAGCCCGGACAAGCTGGGTGGCCCGGCCGTCCATGGTGCCAGCGGTGTGGCCGACCTCACCGTGCCGGACGAGGTGGGTGCTCTGCGCACGGCGTGCCGCCTTTTGTCCTACCTGCCAAACTCGAACCGCGAGGCTCCGCCGTTCCAACAGACATCGGATCCTGTCGAACGCCAGACAACGGAAATCGACACGCTTTTGCGCAAGACCTTCAACTCGCCTACGGGATTCAACACGCCGTTCGACGTTAGCATCATCATCCAACAGATTTGCGACCACGGCGACTATTTCGAACTCCAGCCTAGCCGCGCGCGCAACGCCGTCACCGCGTTCGGACGCCTCGCGGGTCACGTCGTGGGTTTCGTTGCTAACAACTCTGCGGTGGCCAGCGGTCAGATCGACGTGGATGCTGCCTACAAGATCTCGCGCTTCGTGCGTTTCTGCAATCTCTATAACATCCCGCTCATTTTTCTTGAGGATACCACCGGATTCCTGCCAGGCCGCGATCAGGAACAACGCGGCATCGTCCAAGCGGGACGCGCGATGCTTGATTCCATCATCGATGTCCGCACCCCACGCATCCTTCTCATCCTGCGAAACGCGTTTGGCGGGGCCTATGCGTCATTCAACACCCACGCAACCGGAGCGGACCTAGTGCTGGCGCTTCCAACTACCCGCGTGGCCGTAATGGGTCCCGCGGGCAAGGAATACGTTTACAAGAACGAGCTCCGCGAAATGCGCAAACAGGCGAAACACCGCACCGCGCAAGGCGGCGACGAACGCGAGGTGGCCGAGTGGGTAAAATCCGAGGAGGCGAAACTCAACCAGCGTTACGAAAGGGAATTCATGAACCCGCGCGAGGCCTTGTCGCTGGGGTCGATTTCACAACTCGTCATGCCTGCGGATCTGCGTTCCACGCTGGGGTCGCGACTCGGTTTCCTCCTCCGCCATTATCAGCCCGGCCCGATGACCGGAGTCCAACGGGAATGCCTTTGATGAGTGCGATACCACTAACTAACAGCATGATGGAACATCCGCTTGTGCACCGCGAGCGCTTGCACGGTCGCAGCTCCAGCAAGTGGGTGCGTTCCTTCGCATGCACCAATATGAGCGTGCTCATCATCGGCCGCGGACCCATCCGCAAGGAGGCCATCGACGTGTTTCGGGAAATGGGCATGACGCACATCGGAATCCTGTTGTCCGAGCGTGACAGCATCGTTTACCCGCGTGCGCTGGCACCGGAGCTGCGGATCGTGGATCCGGCCCACGTTCACCATGTCACCGATTACACAGGCACCACCAGGGAGGAACGGGTCCAGCGAACCGAACAGATGATCGGCATCTGCCGGCGGCACGGTTACCACTATATCTTCGCTGGCTACGGGTTCATGGCTGAGGACGCTGATTTCGTGCGTGCCATCGAGTGCGCAGGATTGCAATTCATCGGTCCTAGTTCCGGCACACAGGAAGCGGCAGGGCGCAAGGATGAGGCGAAACGCACGGCCTTGCACAACGGCGTCTCAGTGACACCGGGTATCAACAACGCCGCAGCACTAACCTTACTCAAGCAGCATCCCGGACGGGACGCCCTAACAACCTTGGCGCTGACGCATGAACTCGATGTGACGGCATTCCAGGACACCGATCTGTGTCTGGAGGATCTTGCCGAGGCCGTGCTCAACGCCGCGTATGCCAAGGGCATCGATCTCCACACCATCGATGAGCTCGCCGAAACCCTGCGCACCGAGGCGGTAAAAATGTTAGAACGCAGGCCCGGCTGCCGTCTCCGGCTCAAAGCCATCGGCGGGGGAGGCGGCAAAGGTCAGCGGATTCTCGATCAGGCGGACGCAACACCCGGGCTCGTGCGCGAAATTCTTCAGGAGGTCAAAGCCATGGGTGTCGGCGACAACAAAAACCTTCTTCTCGAACTCAATATCGAGGAAACACGCCATAATGAAGTGCAGATGCTCGGCAATGGTGAATGGTGTGTCACGCTTGGTGCCCGCGATTGTTCCCTACAGATGCATGAACAGAAGCTGGTCGAAATTTCTATCACCCAGGAAGCGTTGCAAACCGCGATCGGGCATGCGCGGCGCACCCATCACGAGGCGCAGGCCAAGGCGCTGGAGATGGAACTCGCCACAATCCAGTGCATGGAATCCGAGGCGGAACGATTCGGACACGCCGTACGTCTCGACTCCGCCGCGACCTTCGAGTGCATTGTCCAAGGACCTGAGCATTACCTCATGGAGGTGAACACGCGCATCCAAGTGGAGCACCGCGTGTCCGAACTCTGCTATGCCCTGCGCTTCACCAATCCCGCCGATCCATCCGACCATTTCGACGTGCATTCGCTGGTCGAAGCGATGGCACTCATTGCGAGACATCAAACCCGGCTACCAAGGCCGGAGCGCATCCCCCGTGAAGGCGCGGCCATCGAGGTGCGCTTGAACGCCACCGACCGCTCGCTATCGCCACATGCGGGTGGCGTGATCGTGGGATGGTCTGCACCCATTCCGGGCGAGATCCGGGACGACCAAGGCATTTCCATTACAAATCCGGACACCGGCCTGTTCATGCGCTACCGGCTCGCGGGTGCCTATGACTCTAACATCGCGCTGTTACTGGCAACGGGTGCCACCCGCGCAGAGAGTTATCAAAAGGTGACCGAACTGCTGCGCCGCACCACGCTGCGCGGGCAGGACCTCGCTACCAACCTTGAGTTTCATTACGGACTGGCAAGTTTTTTCGCATCGCAAAACGTCTGGGCCAAACCCACGACCCGTTTTGTCACCGGCTACCTCACGCTCGTCGGTCTTCTGAAACGCGAGGCAGACTCGCTCGACCTCAACTGCGCCGTGCATGGCTTGTTTTTGCACGCAGTCACGGCAGCTAAGGCCGGCGGACCCGAGATGGTCGATGCGGTCAGTAAGGCCCTTGAAATCAAGGAAACGCTGATCTTCCGTCCGATGTCACGCCTGCTGGAAGACCCTAACAGGCTCTCCGGATGGCTCAGTGAACACCGGCACGATCACGAGTCCGAGGGAACCCGCGTGCGATGGCTGCGAAATCCGGTCGAGGTGCTGGCCGCCACCTATCACAGCCTTCACATGTCCGGTCAGCCGGCTGCTCCGGCGGCGCATGTGATCTGGGACCACGACCGCGCCCTGCTCGACAAGATGCTGGGATTCTATCAAAAAATCACAGCCCGCGCGTCCGAAGGAATCAAATGGCCGGAGCTGGAGGCGGCCCTGGGTTCATCCGCTCCTTCGTTCGGATTCGAGTCGGCGCAATGGATGAAGATCCGCGCCGCCCATGCGGGGTTTCAGTTGGGATTCGAGCTTTTGTCACTCCTTCCCTTGATCGCACGGCGCACCGGGTTTTATGAACTCCGTGTCAGAGATGACCTAACTGTAAATATTCCTGAACGCTTGCTCGACCCGGAACTGCACACCGCCATGAAGCGCGTGCTGGCACCCTTGCCCGCTATGAAATCCGACGAAATCGTGGCGGTATCGGGCGGCATTTTATACGCGCAGGAGGCGCCAGGCATGCCTCGCTTTGTCGGGACAGGTTCACATTTCGAGGCGGGCGATACACTCTACATCATCGAGGTGATGAAGATGTTCAACAAGGTCAGCGCACCGTTTGCCGGCACCGTGGACGAAATCCTTGTCAGCGAGAGTGGAACCATCGTTCAAAAAGGACAGGTTCTTTTCAAGATCACGCCGGACGAAAGGGCGGTTGTAGAGTGTGAGCAAACACGCCGAAGCCGTGTCAATGACCATACCGCCGCGTGCATGGCGCAGTTGCTCGGTTGACGCTGACGCGGCGGACAGCACTCCGAAGGCCAGGATCCCAACTCTAGCGGGCTTGCGCTTCAGGCTGACAACTGCCAAATAACGATGGATGATCGTCCGCACGCGTTTCGCCCCCAGTCCGACCGGGCGACTGCACCTTGGCCACGCCCTTGCGGCCAAGGTGGCGCACGATCTCGCAAGAAAATCGGTGGGCGGCGTTTTCCTGCTGCGACATGAAGACATCGATGGGCCACGGGTGCGGGAACATTTCTATCAGGAGATTGAGGCGGATCTCCGGTGGTTAGGCCTTGCTTGGGACGGTGCTGCGCTGCGTCAAACATCGAGAACTGCCGCATACGACGATGCTCTTCGCTTCCTCCGCGAGCGCGGCCTGGTCTATCCTTGCTTTTGCACCCGCCGGGAGATCCAGGACGAGTGGGCGCGGATGGCGGCGGCGCCGCAAGGACCGGAAAGCCCGATCTATCCGCGAACCTGCCTGCGACTCACTCATTCCGAACGATCCACGAAACTAGAATCGGGTGCTCCCCACGCCTGGCGGCTGGATGCTTGCAAGGCGGGTGCCATTGCCGGGCCCCTCACCTTCCGTGATCTGAGGTTTGGAGAACTCAAAGTGGATCCGGAGCTGTTGGGTGATGTCGTGCTCGCCCGCAAAGACATCGGCACGGCCTATCACCTCGCGGTGGTGGTGGATGATGCTTATCAACAGATCACCCACGTCACGCGTGGCGAGGATTTGCTTTCATCCACCCATGTCCACCGACTACTCCAAGTCCTGCTCGGACTTCCCGATCCGGTCTATCTACACCACCCGCTGGTGCTGGACGAAGAAGGAAAACGCTTGGCAAAACGCGACGAAGCCCGCTCCATCGCCAACATGCGCGACGCCGGCCTAACGAAAGATGAAGTGCTCGCGCGCCTTGACTGATCCCCTCGCCCGCGCGTGAGACGAACAAGGCGGGCTATCGTGAATGACAACTCAGTCCTTGGTTGTGAGAACAATATCCTTATATTGAACTGTCATCGGCTGGCCTGCGTGGAGCTGGAGTGCGAGAATACCGGTCTTCGCGCCGATCGCGGTTTCATCCGTGACATCTACGGTTTGCCTGCCGTTGATGAAATGTTGCAGGTGACCGCCCTTAGCGATGACCACGTATTCATTCCAGTCGCCCGGCTTGATCGCGGCCTGGATTTCGTCGGACTTGCCGACTTCGCCAGCAACTTCGATGTTGGGCTTCTTCGCCTCACCACCTTCATGGATGATCACCTTCTGGCCGCGCTGGGCGAGGATGCCACGGGCCTTTTCCTCGTAAAGGATGCCGCTGTAGGTTTTACCACACTCGAAGTCCGCTTGATAGCCTGACACGACGGAATACTCCGGTTTCACCACCTTGCTGCGATACTGGACGCCGGAGTTCCCGAAGCCCTTCGACTCGCCGTTCGCATCCACGATCTTGTATTTAAAATGCAGTTCAAAATCGCTCACCACACCGTCCCAAATGAGGAAAGTATTCTCCTTCGCGGGGACTTCCTGGGTGGTTTGGCCGGTGATAGCACTATCCTTGACGCTCCAGAATTCCGGTTGGCCTTTCCAGCCGGCAAGGTCTTTACCGTTGAAAAGTTGCATTTCACCCGCGTGGGAGAAACTGCTGAAGGCGAAGATTACGAAGAGGATTTTGATTTTCATGGGGAGCAGTCTCTACGCGACTTCCAGGCCTGAGATTTCACACTTATCCGATTTTCTCGGCGAGGAATCGCAACATGAGGCTCTCGCAAACACGGGCTAACGCAGGATTGTAGCGCGGGCCTTCATCGCGCAGAAATGCATGGGCGGCGTTGAATTCGTGCCATTCGAAATCCGCCTCCTCTTCCTCCAGCCTACGATGGATCAATTCCCTGCCCTCTTTCGGAATGTGCGGATCCTGCCTTCCGAAAACAAAAAGAAGCGAGGCATTCATCTCCCCAATCCGCTTGAGCGTATCATCGGATTTTCCGGCCCCCAATGTCGCCGTGTGGACGTCCGTCGGATAGAAAGCCACGACGGCGGATATGTCTTCATGAAGCCCGGCGCGCAGGGCAAGATGTCCGCCGAGACACACCCCATAACTTGCGATCCGCCCGCTGCATGATTCGTGACCCAGCAGATAGCCCACCACCACGCGCACGTCCTCATCATAGGAGGAAAGCTCCTTGGTATACTTCAATTCATTCCCCCGATCCGACCCGGGCTGATCGTAGGCCAGCACCGTGCCCGGCTCCTCGAACTCATGATAGACTTCCGGCACCACCACCCAATACCCCTCCCCCGCCAATGCGGCAGCCATACGGCGGATCGGGCCGGTGACTTGAAAAATCTCCGAGTAGAAAATCACTACCGGAAACGGACCTCCGCCAGCCGGGAAAAATGAATGCACCCGCATCACGCCACGGGTGGTTTCGAGGTCGATGATGGATTCCGACAAGGTGGACATGCCGCAAGAGAATGTGGATTTCATAGGCATATCCAGCATTTCCGTTTGCGAAATTCGGAACTACCCTGTTCTCCATGCCCCGCCGTTTCCTGATCGCCCCGGATAAGTTCAAAGGCTCGCTCACTGCCAGCCAAGCGGCCGATGCGATGGCCGCAGGCGTACGTCAGGTTTTCCCGGATGCTGAAATCGATCTTTGCCCGATTGCCGACGGTGGCGAAGGATTTATGGAAACCCTGGCTCCCACATTGAACGCACGGTGGATCACCTGCCCGGCGGTCGATTCCCTCGGGCGTGCGATTCAAAGCCGCTACCTCATCGCGGATACGCCAGCCGGTCCAAACGCGATTCTGGAAATGGCGGAAACAGCTGGGCTGTGGCGGCTAACAACATCCGAGCGCAATCCCCTGCTCGTCACCACCCGAGGCACCGGACTGCAGATCGCACATGCCATCAAAGAGCATGCCGTGACGCGCATCATTCTGGGTCTCGGTGGCAGCGCAACCAACGACGGGGGCTGCGGCATGGCAGCCGCGCTCGGCATTGTTTTTCATGGAAAAAGCGGTGTGATCACCGAGCCAAATCCATCGAAACTTTTAAATGTTAAGAGCATCAACCTCGAATCCCGACTGGTTCTCCCAGAAATCATCGCCGCCTGTGATGTAAAAAATCCGCTGCTAGGCCCGGAGGGAGCCACAGCGGTTTTTTCCCGACAAAAAGGAGCCAGCGACGATGACCGGATTCTGCTGGAAGCCGCACTCGCCCATCTCGTTAGCATCACCGGTGGCGACGCAGCCGCGCTCACGCCCGGGGCCGGCGCGGCGGGTGGGCTGGGATTCGGGTTGCTGCATTTCACCGGGGCGAAAATGCATTCCGGATTCGATATTCTAGCCGACCTTCTGGATCTGAAATCCCGGATCGCAGCCGTGGATCAGATCCTCACCGGCGAGGGCTCACTCGATCAACAAAGCCTCTCAGGAAAAGGCCCGGTCGCCCTCGCCCGGATGGCGCGGTCACTCGGGAAACCCACCACCGCCTATTGCGGCCTAGCAGACGATAGCGCCCGCAACAGCGGTATTTTCCAACAGGTTCATAATCTTGCAGACAGCAAGCTCCCACTGGAAACACGAATCGCGCAAGCCGCCCCGCTCCTCACCGGGATGGTGGCAGAATCCTTGAGAGGGAGATACGGCCTTTTTCATGATCCTAACCGTGAATGAAGGTCAATGCTC
>JBDTNJ010000071.1:0-7310 GCA_039933825.1 Luteolibacter sp. | reverse complement strand
CGGCGTTCCTATTTGTTGAAATGCAACACCTGACCCTATTTATGCACTATTTATGCACCTGACCCTATTTATGCACGCGGGAATCTCCACCGCACAAAGGAAGCAGCTCCTCTTCGAACGGTTCTATGGGAACGATCTGCTAGCTAAGAAAAAAGTCCAATGGAACTCCGAGAAGTTCCGCTAAGAGGTAGTCCCTCATTGTTGAATGCGGGTCAGTCCTCGCACGGCCAGATCCGTGAGCAATTCCGCTCTTCTTTCGTTCACCTCCCGTTCCAGCAGCGCTGCCACCAAATATATTAGTTAGAAATTCTCGGGCGGGAGGTGTGATTTCAGGTCCATGGCGAAATGGAGGACTCGGGCGATTTCCAGGGACTATTCGCTAGCGCGGAAGAGGAGGATGTGTCGGCCTTCGGAGGCGGACAGAATGTCCGCAATACCTAGCGTTCAAAATGAACGCGCCCCGAAACCTAGCGCAGCCCGGGGAAATTACTCGTGAGGCATAAGGGGCGAACGCGCGGAATCAAAGCCCTCCGCCACCGTCTCCACCTTCCGTCCTAGCAGAAGACATCCATCAAGGGCCCAAAAGCACGGATGCCAAGTCGACTTGTTCGACCTGGTATTCTCCCTCGCGCCCGGCCTTTCAGACTTTCCTTACGTTTCACATTGGCCAAGCAGCCAAAATGTCCTTGGCACGGCAGTGTGGATGAGTATGTTATTATCTATGAAAAAGCCCGTCAAATCATTCGGCTGCCCCGGCAATCATGCGTTTGCCTGGGTTTTTCCCTCCTCGGCTTCACGCTCCCGCGCCAATCACAATCGATTCAAGCCACTCGGATTGCTGTTGGCAGGCGGACTGGCCTTCACATCCGCTGTTAGCGGCCAAAATGTCCTGCCAGACATCCCGCAGGGCACCATCGCGCTCAATCTGACGTCGGTAGCGACCGGATTGGGTGCCCCCGACTATGCTATCAGCGCGCCGGGCGACGCCACCCGGCTGTTCGTTCTAGAACAGAAGGGACTCGTGCTAATTATGAAAAATGGCGCTCTCCTACCAACTCCAGCGCTCGATATCCAAACCCTGGTTGCCCCCCCATTGGTCCCAGGCTCCGCCAATGACGAGCGCGGTTTGCTGGGAATCGCGTTTCATCCCGGCTTTAACACCCCTGCTAGTACGGGTTACCACACTCTCTATACTTACAACAGCCAGCCGAATGGGACGGCACCCACGTATCTTGCGCCTAATAGCGCCACGCAAAACTACAAGAATGTGGTCAACGAGTGGAAGTTGGATTCCACCAACTCCGACATCATCGATCCGCTGACCCGCCGCGAGATTATCTCGTTCGGCAAAAACGCCAGCAACCACAACGGTGGCACCATCGCGTTTGGTCCCGATGGATTTCTCTATCTTGGATTGGGCGATGGTGGAAACGCAAACGACGTCGGTGCCAGCCATATTGAACCGGGTGGGAACGCCCAAAACCTAACCACTCCGCTAGGAAAGATGCTGCGATTCGATCCGCTCAACCCCAGCCTGACCCCCGGCAGTCCTGACCCGACCAGCGGCAATGGACAATACCGGATCCCCACCACCAACCCATTCCAAGGAGCCGGCCAAGTCCACGAAATCTATGCTTATGGATTCCGCAATCCCTATCGCTTCTCGTTCGATCGATTGAATGGCCAACTGATCGTTGCCGACGTCGGACAAAATGCCGTGGAGGAAATCGATCGGGTCACCTTGGGCGGCAACTTCGGTTGGGCCGTCAAGGAGGGAGACTTCCTGTTCAACCGGGTAACAGGTCCGGGTGGCAGCGCGGGGACGGTGGGTGTCCGGAGTCCGGGAAATCCAGCCGGACTGATTGACCCGATCACCGGCACATTGGGAACCCTAGAATATGACCACGGCGATGGCATCTCGATCACCGGCGGCTTCGTCTATCGGGGCAGCTTGATCCCGGACCTTTACGGCAAATATGTCTTTGGTGATCTGGCACTGCACACCAGTCCGTCACGGGTCGATGGCCGACTGTTTTACGCCGATCTCGATACGGGACTGATCAAAGAGTTCCTCCTGCCCCAGTTCGCCACCACCTACCTGCCCAACGGATTAACGGTTCATGGATTCGGTGAGGACTCGAGCGGCGAACTCTACTCACTGGCGACTAACACTGCATCGAGCGGAATCGGAGGGATCATTTATTCCCTCAAGAGCGCTCCTGTCATCTGGAACGGACCAACCATTGCATTCAGCAAAGCAGCTGGTGCCGATTGGACCTTGGCGCAAAACCAGGATCGGATCACTGGCAGTGTCTGGCTGACACGGGCCGGCAACCAAGGGATTTTCAATATCAAGAGCGAGTCTTTGTTCACCCACCAGTTGAGTCCCTCCCGAACCGAGTGGGCCACTGGCACCACGGCCAATTATGCCTCACTCACTTACACCAACTGGGAAACATGGACCGGCGGCTCGGGAGGGGGTCCGCCGAGCACGGTTGGCTTGGATGCGGTCCTCCATCTGCTCGACGGTAACATCTATATCGACATCAAATTCACCTCGTGGGGCACCTCGGGTTCAGGCGGTGAGTTTTCCTATATCCGTTCGACTCCTCCGTTGGTGCCGCTCGAAGCGTGGAGACAACAATATTTCGGCATCCCCACCAACACGGGCAACGCCGCGGACACCTTTGATTTCGACAACGACGGACTGGTCAACATCATCGAGTATGCCTTCGGCCTCAGTCCGGTATCGGGCGGTTCCTTGGCATTGCCACAACCACAACTGTTAGCCGGGGTTTACGGTGTCAGCTTCATCCAGCCACCCGGAGCGTCCGGAATCACCTACAAAGCGGAATGGAGCAACAGCCTGGCCACCGGAAGTTGGACACTCATTCCAGATACCGGAACCGGAACGAACCATACCTTCAACATTCCGGTGGGAAGCAACCCACGGCTGTTCCTGCGGTATATCGTGACCGTTCCGTAAAGCGGACGGATGAGACTTTTTAAATCGGGCGTATTGTTAGTTCGGGCTGTTCCCTTAACGGGGTCAGTCCTCGCACGGCCACATCCGTGAGCAATTCCGCTCTTCTTTCGTTCACCTCCCGTCCCAGCAGCGCTGCCACCAAATATATTAGTGAATAGGGTCAAGTAGTGAATAGGGTCAGGTGTTGCATTTCAACAAATTCAGACAACTTGTGTTAAACGGCGTTCCTATTTGTTGAAATGCAACACCTGACCCTATTTACGGCGAATATCAGAACGAACATTCGCAGTACCAGCGGCAACTCGAAGCCTGTGTCGCCGTCCTCGCCCGCCTGGCGAAAGTCAGTCAAATCGAGCGAGGCTTCCTGCCGAACTATGTTTTCAGGCCGGATGACGTGATCGTCGTTCTCGGCCAGGATGGTACCGTGGCAAATACGCTCAAGTATCTGCAAGGCCAGCCCTGCATCGGGGTCAACCCGGACGCCGCGCGCTGGGACGGCGTGCTTCTGCCATTTGAAGTCACCGAACTGGCGGAACTTTTACCGATCGTCTTTGCGCGAAAAGCGCGGCTGCAGCCGGTCACCTTTGCCAAAGCGGTCCTGAACACCGGGGAGACCTTGCTGGGGGTGAACGATCTTTTCATCGGCCCGGCGTCCCACACCAGTGCCCGCTATCAGGTCAGCCACCATGGCACGACCGAGCACCAATCCAGCAGTGGCGTCATCGTTTCCACCGGATTGGGCAGCACGGGATGGCTCAAAAGCATCATGACCGGCGCGGTGGGAATTTCCCAAGCGATGAATGGAAACTCCGCGAAACCCGTCTGGCAACCGCTGCCATGGGATCATGAGAAATTGATCTTCAGCGTGCGGGAGCCCTTCCCCAGCCGTTCTTCCGAAGTCAATCTGCTGTGGGGTGCGATCACCGACCGGCAACCGCTGACCCTGATCTCCGAAATGGCCCACGACGGCGTCATTTTCAGCGACGGTATCGAAAAGGATTTCCTCCCGTTCAATAATGGAACCAAAGCGACGATCACTGTCCTGCCTGATGCGGGGAATCTAGTGGCGAGATGAAAAAGAACGACAAACCAGGAACCCGAGATCCCCTTGACTCCGCTACGATTGCGAGAGGACCGTTATGGACGGCGCTCGCGGTTCCGCCGGTGGTGACGGTGATCACGAACATGACGATCGGACTCCTGAATAGGGTCATGAATAGGGTCGTAGGGTCAGTCGTAGGGTCAGGTGTTGCATTTCAACAAATTCAGACAACTTGTGTTAAACGGCGTTCCTATTTGTTGAAATGCAACACCTGACCCTATTTACTTCTTTCGTTCACCTCCCGTCCCAGCAGCGCTGCCACCAAATATATTAGTTAGAAATTCTCGGGCGGGAGGTGTGATTTCAGGTCCATGGCGAAATGGAGGACTCGGGCGATTTCCAGGGACTATTCGCTAGCGCGGAAGAGGAGGATGTGTCGGCCTTCGGAGGCGGACAGAATGTCCGCAATACCTAGCGTTCAAAATGAACGCGCCCCGAAACCTAGCGCAGCCCGGGGAAATTACTCGTGAGGCATAAGGGGCGAACGCGCGGAATCAAAGCCCTCCGCCACCGTCTCCACCTTCCGTCCTAGCAGAAGACATCCATCAAGGGCCCAAAAGCACGGATGCCAAGTCGACTTGTTCGACCTGGTATTCTCCCTCGCGCCCGGCCTTTCAGACTTTCCTTACGTTTCACATTGGCCAAGCAGCCAAAATGTCCTTGGCACGGCAGTGTGGATGAGTATGTTATTATCTATGAAAAAGCCCGTCAAATCATTCGGCTGCCCCGGCAATCATGCGTTTGCCTGGGTTTTTCCCTCCTCGGCTTCACGCTCCCGCGCCAATCACAATCGATTCAAGCCACTCGGATTGCTGTTGGCAGGCGGACTGGCCTTCACATCCGCTGTTAGCGGCCAAAATGTCCTGCCAGACATCCCGCAGGGCACCATCGCGCTCAATCTGACGTCGGTAGCGACCGGATTGGGTGCCCCCGACTATGCTATCAGCGCGCCGGGCGACGCCACCCGGCTGTTCGTTCTAGAACAGAAGGGACTCGTGCTAATTATGAAAAATGGCGCTCTCCTACCAACTCCAGCGCTCGATATCCAAACCCTGGTTGCCCCCCCATTGGTCCCAGGCTCCGCCAATGACGAGCGCGGTTTGCTGGGAATCGCGTTTCATCCCGGCTTTAACACCCCTGCTAGTACGGGTTACCACACTCTCTATACTTACAACAGCCAGCCGAATGGGACGGCACCCACGTATCTTGCGCCTAATAGCGCCACGCAAAACTACAAGAATGTGGTCAACGAGTGGAAGTTGGATTCCACCAACTCCGACATCATCGATCCGCTGACCCGCCGCGAGATTATCTCGTTCGGCAAAAACGCCAGCAACCACAACGGTGGCACCATCGCGTTTGGTCCCGATGGATTTCTCTATCTTGGATTGGGCGATGGTGGAAACGCAAACGACGTCGGTGCCAGCCATATTGAACCGGGTGGGAACGCCCAAAACCTAACCACTCCGCTAGGAAAGATGCTGCGATTCGATCCGCTCAACCCCAGCCTGACCCCCGGCAGTCCTGACCCGACCAGCGGCAATGGACAATACCGGATCCCCACCACCAACCCATTCCAAGGAGCCGGCCAAGTCCACGAAATCTATGCTTATGGATTCCGCAATCCCTATCGCTTCTCGTTCGATCGATTGAATGGCCAACTGATCGTTGCCGACGTCGGACAAAATGCCGTGGAGGAAATCGATCGGGTCACCTTGGGCGGCAACTTCGGTTGGGCCGTCAAGGAGGGAGACTTCCTGTTCAACCGGGTAACAGGTCCGGGTGGCAGCGCGGGGACGGTGGGTGTCCGGAGTCCGGGAAATCCAGCCGGACTGATTGACCCGATCACCGGCACATTGGGAACCCTAGAATATGACCACGGCGATGGCATCTCGATCACCGGCGGCTTCGTCTATCGGGGCAGCTTGATCCCGGACCTTTACGGCAAATATGTCTTTGGTGATCTGGCACTGCACACCAGTCCGTCACGGGTCGATGGCCGACTGTTTTACGCCGATCTCGATACGGGACTGATCAAAGAGTTCCTCCTGCCCCAGTTCGCCACCACCTACCTGCCCAACGGATTAACGGTTCATGGATTCGGTGAGGACTCGAGCGGCGAACTCTACTCACTGGCGACTAACACTGCATCGAGCGGAATCGGAGGGATCATTTATTCCCTCAAGAGCGCTCCTGTCATCTGGAACGGACCAACCATTGCATTCAGCAAAGCAGCTGGTGCCGATTGGACCTTGGCGCAAAACCAGGATCGGATCACTGGCAGTGTCTGGCTGACACGGGCCGGCAACCAAGGGATTTTCAATATCAAGAGCGAGTCTTTGTTCACCCACCAGTTGAGTCCCTCCCGAACCGAGTGGGCCACTGGCACCACGGCCAATTATGCCTCACTCACTTACACCAACTGGGAAACATGGACCGGCGGCTCGGGAGGGGGTCCGCCGAGCACGGTTGGCTTGGATGCGGTCCTCCATCTGCTCGACGGTAACATCTATATCGACATCAAATTCACCTCGTGGGGCACCTCGGGTTCAGGCGGTGAGTTTTCCTATATCCGTTCGACTCCTCCGTTGGTGCCGCTCGAAGCGTGGAGACAACAATATTTCGGCATCCCCACCAACACGGGCAACGCCGCGGACACCTTTGATTTCGACAACGACGGACTGGTCAACATCATCGAGTATGCCTTCGGCCTCAGTCCGGTATCGGGCGGTTCCTTGGCATTGCCACAACCACAACTGTTAGCCGGGGTTTACGGTGTCAGCTTCATCCAGCCACCCGGAGCGTCCGGAATCACCTACAAAGCGGAATGGAGCAACAGCCTGGCCACCGGAAGTTGGACACTCATTCCAGATACCGGAACCGGAACGAACCATACCTTCAACATTCCGGTGGGAAGCAACCCACGGCTGTTCCTGCGGTATATCGTGACCGTTCCGTAAAGCGGACGGATGAGACTTTTTAAATCGGGCGTATTGTTAGTTCGGGCTGTTCCCTTAACGGGGTCAGTCCTCGCACGGCCACATCCGTGAGCAATTCCGCTCTTCTTTCGTTCACCTCCCGTCCCAGCAGCGCTGCCACCAAATATATTAGTGAATAGGGTCAAGTAGTGAATAGGGTCAGGTGTTGCATTTCAACAAATTCAGACAACTTGTGTTAAACGGCGTTCCTATTTGTTGAAATGCAACACCTGACCCTATTTAC
>JBDTNJ010000070.1:0-7434 GCA_039933825.1 Luteolibacter sp. | reverse complement strand
TCCGCGCCACGGTCGAGCAAACGGCCGACCACGCAGGCGCGCAAGCCGATGCAACGATCACGTTCCAGAAAATTAGCCAGACCCTTGGATTCAACCTGAACCCGGCAATCGCGACGACGTCCGATGCTCCGCGCACGCTTTCCGCCACGGCGACGTCCGGTCTATCAGCTACCTTCTCATCGTCGAATCCGTTGGTCGCCTCAGTGTCTGGCAATATTCTGTCCTTCGCCGGAACGGGAACCGCCACGATCACTGCCAACCAGCCAGGAAATGACAACTATCTCGCCGCAGCCCCGGTCCAGCAATCCCTGATTGTCAGCACGGGCGTTTCGTTCGCGAGTCTCTTCCCCGGTCAAACTCCCGATAGCGACATCGACGGCGACGGAATTTCCGCCTTCGTCGAATATTCCCTTGGCGGAACCTCATCCGGAGATGATAGCGCTCGTGAGCCTCAACTGAGTCTCAACGGATCTAACGTGATCTTGACTGCGATTTGCCGCACCAACGACCCGTCGCTGACGATCATGGGCCAGTGGAGCGCGACTCTTGTGCCGCTGGGTGACTGGACCAGTGCTGGCGTGATTGTGTCGCCCGCAACTGATCAAAATGGCGTCAGCTCTGGCTTTGAACGTCGTGTGTTCTCAGTGGCCCGTGGGGTAAATGCTCGCATGTTCATGAGGCTGCGCTTCGAGTCTGGTGGGAACCCATAGAGAGGTGGGCATCGGTAATAAAGCCGGCTTCAAAGTTGCGTTTGTCCGGGTGCTTGGCACCGAGGCTGGCTCCGGTGAGATTGGGGGATCCGATCGACGATGACTCTGGAATGAATTACCCTCCCGCGAATAATAACCTGACAACGGAACAAGCCGTGCTACCGATACGACTTGTTCAGTTCAACCACTTCCATGCTACCTGCCTCACCCATGAAATCCCCGTGGGCGCACTTGGATGCGGAACTTCAGAAGCTGGCTCCGCGCATTGTGAAAATCCGGCGGTATTTGCACCAGTATCCTGAGCTGAGTCTGCACGAGCACGCCACTTCCGTTTATATCGCGGAACAGCTTGATGCGGAGGGTATTGGCTATCGTTTCGGGGCCGGGAAACGCGGCTTGATGGTGGATCTGGGCGCGGTGGACGCGATGAACCGGGTGGCCATGAGGGCCGATTGCGATGCCCTGCCGATTCTTGAGGAAAACACATTTTCCCATGCTTCCAGGAATGCCGGGGTGATGCATGCCTGTGGCCATGACGCGCATACCGCCATGCTGTTGGGAGCGTTGATTGCAATCCATCGGGCAAAAATCCCGATCAATGTCCGTGGAATCTTCCAACCCGCGGAAGAAGCGGGGGATGGCGCGTTGGGAATGATCGGCGATGGCGCATTGGAGGGAATTTCCTCGATCATCGCACTGCATGTGGATCCGAGTCTTTCGGTCGGTCAGGCGGCGGCGGTAGCGGGACCCCAATCGGCGAGCTGCCAAGATTTCATCCTCACCGTGCTCGGAAAGGGCGGTCATGCCGCCCGGCCCCACTTGACGGTGGATCCGGTGGCGATCTCCGCCGCGCTGATCACGCAGATCTATCAAGCGATCCCGCGCCACATCGACTCGCGCAAGCCAGTGGTGGTGAGCATCTGCCAGATTCACGCGGGCCATGCGAGCAATGTGATCCCAGACACCGCCGTGCTGGAGGGCACCATCCGCTCGCTTGATAACGAATCCGCCACGGAGGCGAAAGAAACCCTGGAGCGCATCTGCGGCGGGGTGGGCGCAAGCTTCGGCGCGACGGTTCTATCGAAATTCGACCGGCGCATCCCCGGCATGGTCAATGATCCGGGTGTCACCACCCGCTGTGCGGCGGCGGCGCATGAGGAATTCGGCGAGGAGGCGGTGCTCACCACTGGCGCGGCCAGCCTCGGTGCCGAGGACTTCGCTGACTATCAGCAGCGGATTCCGGGATGCATGATGAGACTGGGAACCCGCTATCAGGACCAGCCCATCACCCCGCTGCACACCCCGACTTTTGACATTGATGAGCAGGCATTGGTTTACGGCTCCCGGCTGTTGCTGCGCGCTCTTCTCAAACTTGACGATTCCACATGTTGATCCAACTTGGTTTTGATATTGCGCTGCGGGTGAGTTCCCCCACGGCTATTGTTTATGCACTCCGCGTCCATCCGTCGCGGGAGAAGGACTTGCTCGGGCCGGAGAATTTCCGCATCGAGCCGGACATGCCCATTCACGAGTTTAGCGACGTTTTCGGGAACCGCTGCGGGCGGATCGCCGTGGACGCGGGCCTCGTCCGCTTCACTAACAGCGTGGTGATCCGGGACGACGGCCAACTGAACGCAATCGCCCCGGATGCCAGCTATGCGGACGTGCGCGAGCTTCCTCTCGACACGCTTCCCTATATCCAGCCGAGTCGGTACTGCGATGCGGATTCCGTGTTGCTCGACATGGCGTGGGCGAACTTCGGGCAGATCACGGGCGGATGGAACAAAGTGCAGGCGATCTGCAATTTCGTTTATGGTTCACTCCAGTTCGACTACCAGCGTGCGCGCGCGAATCGGACCGCGTTGCAAACCTATCAAGAGGGAACCGGCGTCTGCCGGGATTTCACCCACCTGGCCATCACGTTCTGCCGCGCCCTGAACATTCCGGCGCGCTACTGCACCGGCTATCTGGGAGACATTGGGGTGCCTCTGGATCCCGCGCCGATGGATTTCAGCGCTTGGTTCGAGGCGTATGTCGGTGGCCAGTGGTATAGCTTCGATCCCCGCCACAACACCCGAAGGATCGGCATGATCCCCATGGCTAAGGGGAAAGATGCCGGGGATTGCGCGCTGACTACCGTATTCAGCCAGCACTCGGTGGAGACTTTCCATGTGACGACCTATCAGTTAAACTCCGTTTGAACATTCAACGTCCGAAATCGAACGTTGAGGAGTTTCACTTCACTATCCAAAATCGACAATCGATTTGGTTTGTTCATCGGGTCCGAGATTGGATGGATGATGGCCGATTGTAGAATGTTAATGTGACGAGAAGTGGCGGCATTCAACGCGTTTCGTCGGCGGGCGGCTCGGGGAGCGGGATTTCCTTGGCCGGTGCTGGAGCGGGGTGGCGGCGGAAGAGGGAGAGGATGCGGCTGGCGATCTGGTCGCGAGTTTTTGCGGGGGAGGGATTGTCTTCCGGGGGAGGCTCGGCGAGGGCTTCGGGCACGGCGGGGTGGAAGAGGGTGAATTGATAGGGAGGGAGGGAAAGGAGGTCCGGGAGCTCCACGTGCCGCGCCACGCAGCCGTCCAGATGGGCGAGGAACACCCGCCCATCCTGGAAGCGTCCCAGGATGCATGAGAACGGCGGAATGCCGGTGAGCGGCAGGGTAATCTCCGACTTCGGCGAGGCTCCGATGGTGGCATGTGTGCCGGGTGGTAGGTCGAACTCGATCAGGAGATCGGGGTTTTCGGACTGGAGATGGAGCCTGTTTTCAAGGGACATACGGTGCAACTATAGCCCGCGCGAATGCCGATGCAAGCAAGCATGGCCGAGGGCGAAGGCGGGGGTGAGCAGTAGTCAGTGAGAACCAAGAATAGACGAAAGCAGGAGAGTGGGCATTCCTTGCGCTTGGTGGAGCTTACCGGTAGATTTCCTGCGGCCTTCGCCTTTTCTGATGAACTCATTCACCCGCACCCTCCTTTTTTCCGCCTTGTTCCCCAGTTTCGTGAGCCTGCCGGCATCCGCCGATTTCGATAAGGGAATCGCTGCCTATCAGGCGAACAACCTGCCGTTGGCTTACAAGGAGTTCCGGGCATCGGCCGACGAGGGCCACGCGGATTCCCAATTCAATTTGGCCTTGATGTTTGAGAAAGGCATTGGGGTGGAGAAGGATGAGAAACAGGCAGTGGTGTGGTATGAGAAATCCGCCCTGAACGGAAATGCGGCCGCGCAGTTCAACCTGGGGGTGCTCTACGAGAATGGCCGTGGCACGGCGGTGGATTTTGCAAAGGCGAACGAGTGGTATCGCAAGGCATCGGTGCAGGGGGATCCGCTGGCCATTGGGAATCTGGGAATGCTGTATATCCGTGGCGATGGAGTGAAAGTGAACAAGGTGGCGGGAGTGGCGCTGTTGATCATGTCCGTTACTCTGGATCATTCACCGGAAAACAATGCGAAGACGAATATTTCTAGAACCCGCGGATTGACCGCAGAGTTGATCGCTCAAGCCCAGGCTCTCTCCGGGGAGATGAGCAGCGCGAAGAGCCTGCTGGGGCCGTTGGATACGTATTTGAAAAAGGACGGCGCGGGAGTGGAGGGAGGAACGAAAGGAGAGTGAATAGAGATAGGGGATAGGGGATAGGAGTTCGCAGATCAGTGGCTGACGCTGCATTTGTGGTGCCGGACCGCGCACTTTTGAATTCCGCGTGGGGCAGTGGAAATGCCACGGAAGAAAATTATTGGAATATTTCCAATGGATGCGAGTCTGACCTAATGCAAAGCGAGAATACCAATCGTCTTTGTAACAACAACTAAACATAATTAAACCAATGAAAACTACCAATGCCCTCATGGCAGCCGCCCTCGCCGGAGTCTTTGCTGCCGGATCCACCCACGCAACCCCACTGAAATCCCTGGGTTCGCCCGTTTCCGCAGAGAAGGAAAAGGACAAGTGCGACGGTAAGGAAAAGGATAAATGCCCCGCCAAGGACAAGGAAAAGAAGGAGGGCACCTTCACCGTCGCCGCTGATGCGGACAAAGACAAATGCACCGGTAAAGACGGTTGCAAGGGTAAGGACGGCTGTAAGGGTAAAGACAAGGAGAAGAAGGAAGGCCAAATTCTCTAATTCTCCCAGGAACCCCGCGGTGGCAGATGTCCCGCGGGGTTCCTCGTTTCCATGAGGGTCCCGCGCAGGGGCGTGGAGGGAGGATTCCAATATTTGACATCCGTTCTAACGATCCATTTCAAGTCATGAGTGCTTCACGATTCACCGGCGGTGTGGAACTGGCGACCGGGATCGGTCTCCGGTCACCGCACTACCGGCATATTCTCTCTGAAAAGCCGACCGTCGGCTGGTTCGAGATCATCTCGGAAAACTACATGGTCGAGGGCGGCAGGCCGCTGGAGGTGCTGGACATGATCATGGAGCAATACCGCGTGGTCCAGCACGGCGTGGGACTCTATCCGGGAAATGCCAACGGAATCGATCGGGATCACCTGAAGCGCCTGAAGCGCTTGGTGAAGCGGACGAAGACCCCGTGGATTTCCGATCACCTGTGCTGGGGCAGCATCGATGGTAGCATGAGCCACGATCTGTTACCGATTCCTTTCACTTTCGAGGCCGCCCGGAAAACCGCCGAGAACCTGCGCATGACACAGGACTTTCTGGAAGTGCCGCTGGCGATGGAAAACGTGAGCAGCTACGGCGAGTTCAACGGTAATGAAATGACCGAGTGGGAGTTTTTGGCAGAAGTCGCGGAGATGGCGGATGTGGGCATTCTGCTGGACGTGAACAACATTTACGTTTCCTCGATCAACAATGAGTTCGATCCGCTGGACTATGTGAACTTCGTACCGCCGGAACGCGTGGCGCAGATCCACATCGCCGGGCATTCACGTTATGAGAGGTTCATCGTGGATACCCATGATCATCCGGTGACTGATCCTGTGTGGAAGCTTTACGAACGTGCGATCGAGCGCTGTGGCCCGGTGGCGACCTTGCTGGAATGGGACGGGAAAATCCCATCATTCGAGGAGGTCTGGACCGAGGCGAAAAAATCCGAAGCTTGGCGCGATGCGGCGCTGGCGAAGAAAGGCGATCATGCGGCCGCTTGACGATATCCAGCGAGAGTTTTTCTCCGCCCTGCAAATGCCCTTGCGCGGCAGGAGCCGTGCGAGCACGGAGCTGGCACCGAACGATGAAGGCCACTCGCCGGTATTTCTAGCAAAAGCGGATGAGCTGATGAAGGCGGGATCGAATCTATCATCCGCAGAGCGGCTGGAGCTCTATCACCGCCAGTATTGGTTCCGTCTGCTGGATTCCGTGGCGGAGGATTTTCCGGTTTTACAAAAGATGGCTGGGGACGAGGCATTCTGGAAACTGATTGAGGCATATCTCTCGGCATTGCCATCTACCAGTTTCACGTTGCGCCACCTCGGTGGTCGGGTGGCGGATTTCATCGCGGACTGGGACGGCCTGGACGAAACCCGGCAGCGGTGGTTTTCCGCACTAGCGCGGCTGGAATATGCCTACATGGAGATTTACGAAGCCGCCGAATGGGAGCCGGTGCTGCAGGAGCGGTTCATGGACGCGGAGCTCGCCTTGCAGCCGCATGTGGTTCTGCTGGATTTGCCAGTGCCTGCCGATCGTTGCGCGGAGTGGGAGGATTTTTCGCCAGAGGATGAAACGCCGGTCTATCTCGCGGTATGGCGCGGTGAATCCGGCGCTCATGCGCAATGCCGACTGGACGGGATCGAGTTCGAGCTGCTGAAGCGCCTCCGGAAACGGGGAACGCTTGCATCACTTTTTGCCGCGCCGACCGCACGCGAGCCGACTCCGGAGGAAATCTCAAGCTGGTTCAGCTCTTGGCAGCAGCGGCAATGGATCGCTCTCGCGCCGACAGCGGATGTGGAAGACTTCCCAACTCCGATGCGCCGTCGGGAGCGGGACGCCGACTGGAGCGGAGTGGATAAAATGGGCTCCCAAGCGCGGGCGATGGAGGATTGAGGGCCCTTCGGTGGCGCGATTTGCCTTGTCTAACCACCTCTGGTGTTGGGAGATGACTTGCCAGCGTCGGTCCTGCGCCGATGTCCTCCTCCCGCCATGATCCTCGATGCCATCTGCCAGCTTTCTTATCAAACCACCGAGAACGTCGCGGTGATCTTTATGCTGCGGCCCAGAACCGGGATGGCGCAATCGATCATCCACGAGGAATTTAGCATTGATCCCTCAGTGCCGATTTTGGAATTCACCGACGTTTTTGGAAATCTCTGCCAACGGACAACCATGCCTGCGGGGGAATTCCAAATCTCCGTCAAATACCGTGTCGAGGTGGCGGATCGCATCGACGTGGATTCGAATGCTCCATTGACGCCGATGGAATCCCTGCCCACGGACGTGATCCAATTTCTGTTACCCAGTCGCTATTGCCAATCGGATCTGTTAACTGACATGGCGAAGTTCATTGTGGGGAACCTGCCGCCTAATTACTCGCAAGTGCGGGAGATCCATGACTGGCTTCAGCGCGAAATCACCTACGTGTTCGAATCGAGCAATGCATCGACCTCGGCAGTCGATACGCTCAAATCCCGCTGTGGGGTTTGCCGGGATTTCGCGCATCTTGGAATCGCCCTCTGCCGTGCCATGAGTATCCCGGCGCGGATGGTGGTGGGTTTTCTCCACGAACTGCAGCCGATGGATCTGCACGCTTGGTTCGAGGCGTT
>JBDTNJ010000069.1:0-6785 GCA_039933825.1 Luteolibacter sp. | reverse complement strand
AAGATCGAGCAGGGTACCCTTTTCCGGCTGGCTATCGATGCGCAAGCCAGCCCCTAGTGCCTCCGCCCGCTGGCGTAACGCGCGCAGGGTAGCCGGGCGATCGATCCGCTCCGAGTCGATACCCACCCCATCATCACTGATGGAAAGCAGGAAATGAGAGTCGCTGGTTTTGATCCGGATTTCCACGTTCGCTGCCCGGGCATGGCGTAGGATATTGTGCAGGGCCTCCCGGAAAAATAGGAACAGGTGGCGGTTCGCTTCTTCGGGAAATTCGACCTGCCACGATGCTTCGTCCGCTGTGAATTTCCATTTCAGCGTTTCCAGCATGATCGAACTGGTTTCGCGCAAGTGCTCCACCGCGCCGATGCGATGATCGCCTTCCGGGCGCAGCAGCCAGACGATATCACGCACGGCGCTCACCGTTTCCGAAGCGATGCGTTGGATGCGTTTCAATTCGTCCGATGCACCGGACCTGCCTTCTGCTAGATCGGCGAACATTTGAATGCTTCCTAGGTTGCTCCCCACCTCATCGTGCAAATCTCCGGCGATGCGTTCGCGCACTTTCATCAGCTCGCGGTTCGAGTGAATGCGGTAACGGATAGGCAACGCGATGATCGCAAAGGCACCGGCCAATCCGAGAATCACGAAAAAGGTGAGCCCCGTATTTCGCCAGACACTGACCGTATGGATCGCCTCGGTCTGTAATTCATGGATGCGGGTTTCAATCTGAAGCCGGCGATCCAACCGCATCATCCACTCGCGGGTGGAAACCAGACGTCCATCCGGCCCGAAGCCATCGCTGAGCGCGGCAATGTTCCAATTGCGTCCGCCTGAGCCGATGATGTTGAGCATTCCGTCCGCCGAGTGGACCGGTTTTCCCATCACTAAATTCCGATCTCCTGCCAAAACTTCGATCTCGCTCAAGGCTAGAAATGCCGGATAACTCTCGAAATCCTTCCAGAGCTCCGTCACATCGATCCGGACATAGCGCCCGCGGTGGCCAGTGAAGGAAACCAGAACCGGATTGTGCCCCGGATTTCGGAAATCGCGTTCAGCAACGGTTTGCCAATTTCCAGCAGCCCCTGGTTCACCCGTTTCTGACATCAAAACCATCAATTTCCGCGGAAATCCAAAGCCGCTCGGCAAATCGGACGTCGGCCTTCTCGCCGGTAGAAAACGCACCGCAGTGACCTCCTCCGACTCGCCGAGATCCACACTCAAAGTTGCAGGCTCTTGTGCGGTTTCCCGGCCATTTGAGAGCCAACCAACGTTCTGGTGCTCCTCCGCAGGGACCTCCGGCAGCCCCAGTGGCGTCTGTCCATCCACTAAAAACTCTGGTCTCCACAGCCAGGGAGCAGGCGGTGCGGACCCGCTGAGCGCGTGAACCGTCGCCCCATGAGCGAGCTCCCGCTCCTTTTCAAAGGCGAACACCTCCGCCCACGCGTGCACGTAGTTTCCCTCTCCCTCGGTGTCCGCTTGCAGGCGATCTGCTGTGATTCTCAATCCGGCCGCCGCGATCGGTGGCGACACCTGATAGACAAACGGATGTCCCCGGCGCACCGGGCTGCTGCGGGCGTCATGCTCCTTGGCAACCGTTCCCAGCACCTTCCCCTGTGCGTCGATGAGCTCGACGGTGAACTGATCCGGCATGCCGTAGTGCGCTTCCAGTCCCTTCGCGTCATAGCGCCGTGCTGGCACCAACGCGACCATGTCTACCATTGCGGGCACCGGCCAGACAACCTCGACGGCATGCTGCGCCCCCTTTTCCGGAACCCCCGTGGCATGAATGCTTGCAAAACCACCCGTTCCTCCTTGGTCGTCGATCGGGATGCCCGGTAAGTGCTGCAACTGTGGCGTCAGGCCTGCCACCTCACTTTCGATTTCTTTCAAGCGCCCCGAAAACGCCCTCGCCAAGCGCTCCTCCCACGCCATGTCACCCGCGTTCCCCATACCTGAAAGCAGGATGAAAAGGGCTAGAACTCTGGGAAATCCCGTGTGGCAACTCATGTGGCGAACACTCAAGCGCAGACCGCCTGCGGAAGGGAGTACGGATTTCAGGGAAATGATCTCCGAATCGTGGGTGAGCCAACGCCACTTTTTTAATTCGCAAGCCGGTGCAGAGACAGGACAATATTGAAATCATCCGCTTCGTTGAAATGTCCGCCCTACGATAAAATTCATTTTCCATGCGCCTCCTCTTGTTTTTCATGATCGCCCCGACGGTCCTGTTATCTAACATCTCCCATGCTCAGAACGCGGCTCCGGCCGCGGGCGAGCACCCGGTGTTGAACAGCTACATGCTCGCAGCTATTAAAACGATGCCTAACGGCGGCGGCTACGATGCCTCGCAAGCAGCGGTGGATCGTCTCGCCGCCAGCGTGAAAGTGGAGGATGGAGTGATCCGGCAGAATCTGAACATCGCCAAAGCATCCTTCTGTTCGGGAGCCACCTACATGGTATTTCTGCGGGTCATCGAGATGCTGCGGAAAAATGGCAGTCTCAACCTTTCGCCCGAAGCCCTCCGGCGTTTTGCCGAAGTCGGGGTGAAGGATGGTGAGATGGCGTTCGGTCGCTGGAATGCGAACGGACCGGGCACTGCCAAGTTATTCGCCGAGCTGAAATGCGGCAGGAATTTCACCAACTATGACGAGGCGCGGGCGGGTGATTTCATGAAGATCTGGTGGACAGAGGCAATCGGCGGAAGGGAACGCGGCCACCTGGTTGTCTATCTGGATTCCAACAAATCTCAAGTTCGATTCTGGTCCGCCAACCAGCCCGACGGATATGGCATCAAGACCGTTGATAGGAATTCAATCCGACGCGTGCTATTCAGTCGCTTGGTAAGGGTGGAGCGGTTGGAAAACATCACCCTCCTCCCGGCGAAAAACGATTTCCTGGCAGACATGCTCGCAAAGCCCTTCACCTGGGAACGCGTAGTGAAGGAATGTGATGTGCATTGATGAAACGCGGAAAGGATGGGTGACCTGATGGGATTTAGTCCTCGTTCATACCCGCCGATATAAAGGCCGCTCAGATGGACGAGGTTCGCCGAAAGATCGCGCAGGTCAAGTCAGGCGAAGTGGAGCTCATTCCGGGTTATGGGGCACCCGCCCCATTCGTCAGATCTTGAACCCAGCAAAATGAATCTCATCGATTTTGCAAAAGAACATGATGCCGAATTGTTTCCGCCAATGGGAGGTGAACAGATTGCAGCATTCGAGACAGAGCGCGGCTTGATTCTACCTGAAGAACTTCGAGAGTTTTATCTGAAGGCGAACGGGACAAAGGAATTCACAGATTGGATTTGGCGTATTTGGAAGTTCGATGAATTTCTTCTTATTCTTGAGCGCCACTGGGATGATGGCCTGCTGCCTGACACACTCAGCGAATCCTCAAGCTCGCGCTGAATCATTCGCCCATTCACCTCTCCATCACCGGCGGCGGGAAGGGCTGCTCGGATAGAGTCCAATCCTCGTTCTTATCCGCGAAGGTTTTCAACGCCCACTCGCTAGGAAGCAGGGCGACTAACCACCCATTGGAATCGCGGGCGAGGGCGGCACCGAGGGAGAGGTTCGGGCGGGCATCGGGGGCGAGTGGGTCGCCTTCCTTCGGCTTGAGCCAGCGGGCGAGCGACCAATTCGCCTGCTCGATTCGCGTCTCGGCGGCGTATTCGCCTTCGAGGCGGTATTGCAGGACCTCGAATTGCAGCGGGCCGACGGCACCTAGCAGCGGGACTTGCGAGCCGCCGGTATCGAGCAGTTGGAATTCGCTGGCGACGCCTTCCTTGAGGAGCTGTTGGAGACCGTCGCGGAAGCGTTTGTATTTCGCGGTGCTCTTGTTGTGCAGGAAGGAAAAACACTCGGGCGCGAAACGGGGGATTTCATCGAAGGTGACGCCGGGCTTGGAGGAAAGCGTGTCGCCGATGAGCAGATCGTAGTTTCCGACAAGGCCGACGACATCGCCGGCGAAAGCATCGTCCACCGTTTCGCGTTCGCGGGCGAAGAGGCGTTGGGAGTTGGCGAGGCGGACTTTTTCGCCGGTACGGCCGTTGATGACGTCCATGTCGCGCTCGAATTTGCCGGAAACAATTCTAACAAACGCAATGCGATCGCGGTGTTTCGGGTTCATGTTTGCCTGAATCTTGAAGACGAAGGCGGAGAACTCAGCGGATGCGGGATCGATCAGCATCTCGCCGCTGACCTTCGGCGTGGGCGGTGGTGAGAGTTCGAGGAAGCGGTCGAGCAGCAGCTGCACGCCGAAGTTGTTAGCCGCGCTGCCGAAGAAGACGGGAGTCAAGTTACCGGCAAGGATTTTTTCCAAATCGAAGTCCGCGCCCGCGCCTTCTAGCAGTTCGAGTTCATCGCAAACCTGGCGGTAGGTGCCTTCTTCCAAAGCGTCCTTCACGCTCTCGTCCTCAATGCCGCTCACGGCGACGGGCGCGCGGTAAGCGCCATGGACCGTGCGTTGGAAAAGATGCACCTGCTTTTGCTCGCGATCATAAACGCCGCGGAAGCGAGGACCATCGCCAAGTGGCCAGTTCACTGGAAATGCGTGGATCCCGAGCACGGATTCCAGCTCGTCGAGCAAATCCATCGATGGCCGCGCCGGGCGGTCCAGCTTGTTCATGAAGGTGAAAATCGGCACTCCGCGGCGGCGGCAGACTTCAAAGAGTTTCCGCGTCTGACTTTCGATGCCCTTTCCCGCATCCACCACCATGACGGCGGCGTCCACGGCGGTGAGCACGCGGTAGGTGTCTTCCGAGAAATCCTTGTGCCCCGGCGTGTCGAGGATGTTGACGACGCAGTCCTTGTATTCGAATTGCAGGACGGTGGAGGAAACGGAGATGCCCCGCTGCTTTTCCAAGTCCATCCAGTCCGAGGTGGTGGCGCGCTGGTTTTTCCGCGCGGTGACGCTGCCTGCGAGGTTGAGGGCGCCGCCGTAGAGCAGGAATTTCTCCGTCAGCGTCGTCTTTCCGGCGTCCGGGTGGGAAATGATCGCAAACGAGCGGCGGCGGTTCACCTCGCGTTGCAGCGCGGGCAAGGGAGTAGCGTAGGAAGAGAGAGGCATGAAGCGGTTCACACGGACTAGACGCTGGACGCCGGGCGATCAAGCGCGGATGCATCTAGGACTCGCCAGCGGGCGGAATTTCGTGCCAGCTACAAGGGGAAATCAGCAAGACCAACAGAAATAAAATTACTTTATACCACAATTGGACGGGCATCTATACCACAATTGGACGGTGGGTAATACCACAATTGGACGCTTGCTAATGCCACAATTGGACGCTACCCTATACCACAAATGGACGGTCCTGAAAGAATACTCCCACGCGGGATTGAACATGCCTTGAACGAGGCGATGACAGACACACCCGTCGTGTGCCTGCTCGGTCCGCGCCAATGTGGGAAATCCACGCTCGCCCGCTCCCTTGATGCCAGACGCCAGTATCTCAGCTTGGATGACGTCGATTTGCTCGCCGCCGCCATCAGAGATCCGAAGGGATTTATCGCGCAATGGCAGGGAGACATCACTTTGGATGAAATTCAACGGGCTCCGGAGCTTCTTCTCACCATCAAGCGGGCAGTGGACGAACACCGCCAACCCGGACGCTTCCTGCTCACCGGATCCGCGAATCTGCTCCAGCTCCCCCACCTGCCGGATTCGCTCGCCGGGCGGATGGAGTGCCTTTATCTGCATCCACTAACGGAAGCTGAAAAATCCTGGAGTCCAGGCCTTTTCCTCAGTCGATGGCTGGCCAATGATCTCTTCGACAACCGCCTCCGCGAGGACAGCATGTTTCCATCCAGCCTGCCCGGTCGCATCGTGGCGGGAGGCTACCCCGAGCCGCAAGGCCGCACCCCGGTCCGCGCCCGGCAATGGCACCGCCAATACCTCAGCTCGGTGATCGATCGCGATGTCCACGATGTGGCCCGCGTCCGGGACAGTGGCGAGGTCGCGCGGCTGCTTGAAATCCTCGCCTACCAAACCGGCAGTCTGCTGAACACTTCATCACTGTCGAACGACCTCAATCTCGACCGCCAAACCGTCGAGCGTTACATCGCCGTGCTCGAACGATTGTTCCTGATCCGGCGGCTTGCCCCGTGGCATAGGAACTCGGCAAAGCGCCTGATCAAAACGCCGAAAGTCCATCTCGTGGACAGCGGCCTCGCAGCTTCGCTCGCGGGAATTTCCTCTGGCGACTGGCTCACGAAGCGGGATAAATTCGGGCATTTGCTGGAATCATTTGTTCTCCAGCAACTTATCGCCCAATCCGGCTGGACCGATCCCGATCTGCGCTTCTGGCACTACCGGGACAAAGATCAGGTGGAAGTGGACGTTGTGCTCACGCGTGGCAGCAAGGTCTGGGGCGTGGAAGTGAAAGCCTCCGCCACGCTCCATCACTCGGATGGAAATGGTTTGCGCCGCTTGGCAGCCCAAGCGGGAAAAGATTTCCAATCCGGGATCGTTTTTTACGACGGGGCCTCGGTCCTCCAGCTTGACGGGCCGAAAATTCTTGCCGTGCCCTTGAAGTTGCTTTGGGAGTGGTGACAAGGCCTGAAAAGCAGATCGGCGGATGTTGATGGGGGAACCACCAACATCCGCCGACGTTTTTTCGGGGGGGAAATGCATCGTTATCCGCTCGCACCGTGGGGGGGAGTGTGCTTGCGGCGACACCCAATGAATATCCCATTTTCGGCCATAAGATATGCCGTGATCGCGTGAAAACCCCTTTTCGCCAAGGATGGCGAAAAAGAATCGGCGGATGTTGGAGGGGGAACTCTCCA